>CBFHXO010000039.1:0-24251 GCA_965659815.1 Pseudomonadales bacterium | reverse complement strand
GCCTATCAACATATGGTGACACTGCTTAAGGTAATCAGCTGGTTTCGCAACGACCCCGAGGACAAACCCTGGGTGCTCAAAACCCCGCAGCATATGCAGGATTTAGATGCACTTATGAATGTATTTCCCGACGCCAAAATTATTTGCTCGCATCGCGACCCAATAAAAACCGTTGGCTCGGCCTGCTCAATGGCCTGGACATCTATTGTTCGCGACACCAATAATGCAGACCCGCACTGGATTGGCCAGGAATGGCTAAATAAAACCGATCGCATGCTGAAAAAAACGTTGGCACTGCGGTCAACACAAATACCGGCTAACCAGCAGTTCGATATTCTATATGCCGATATCCATAAAAACTGGCAACAAGCGATTGGCGAGATTTACCAATTTTTGGGTATTGAATTTACCGACCAGGCCCGACAAAGCATGCAGCAATGGCTGGATGACAATGGACAACATAAACACGGTGCCCATAAATATGACCTCAGAGACTTTGACCTCAATGAGGCGCAAGTCGACCAGCAGCTGATGTACTATCGAGAACAATTTGCAATTCCTTACGAGAAAAAAAGCGCCCACGCTCAATAATTTTAATGAGAAAAACTATGACTGACGAAACCCAGCAAACAACGCAAGGCTCATCCGGTATCCAAACCCAGTCGCGAAAAGCTCTGCAGGAACTGATTGGTTTATTGCAAGAGGTAGACCAGCGATGGGCTTCTAACGAATGGAATCTGGCTAGCGAAGAGGATATATATGGTGCACATCGCGCACTCATGCATATGCTCGAAGGTGGTTTGCATAGCCACTTTGAGGCCGAACCGGCGCGACCGCATTTTCGCCGTATCGTCACACCCACGCGTAAATTTACCGGTGACAACGGCGATGCCATTTATTTCGACTCCCATGTCAGTGCAGACTACGAGTACATTGTGCGCGGCAATATGAACGGCGCGGTGTATTTATCGGTAACCATAGAAGAAGGCACCGCCGACGGCAGCCTTGGCTCCAATACCGCTGGCGTGCTCAATCAGCGTAATATTGATATCGCTGAAGATGGCAGCTTTGAATTGCGCCTGGGAGGCAAACCTGCCGACAGAAACTGGATAGCATTAACAGAAAAAGCGTCAGCCATTACCACTCGACACTATTTTGAAGAACCCACTTGTGTTGCGGCCGACCCGTCGCGCGAACCGCTTATGACGATAGAAAATATATCGACTGCGCCTGCATTAAACAGCTATAGCGATGAATCTGTGGCCGCGGGCATTCGCCGAGCCGCCCAATTTGTCCGCACGCGTACCCTGCTTCAACCGCCCATGGCCAACGCCAGGCAACCTGCCTTTGTTGGCCTGATGCCTAACGAGTTTCCTAAGCCGGTACTGCCCGATGATTTGGGTCTGGCTGCGGCCGATGCCCACTACTCCATGGCACCTTATTACCTGGCACCGGATGAGGCGCTGGTAATGACCGGCCGCTGGCCCAAGGCATGCTTTGCCAATGTTTGCTTATGGAACCGCTTCCAGCAAACCTTTGACTATCGCAATCACCAGATCTCACTCAACCGAGCACAAACCGAGCTTGAACCCGATGGGCGCTTTCGCATTGTATTGGCACACCAGGACCCAGGTATAAACAATTGGATTAGCACCGAAGGCAGAGCGCTCGGCTTGGTCTTTTGGCGATTTATGCTGGCCGAAGGTGAGATCGAAACGCCGCAGGCAACGGTGGTTAAGTTTGCGGAACTGTAAAAACGCTATGTCAGGCGTTTGAAAATTTTTCGCGAAACGCGCTAGGCACACGCTGTGGAACGCCGGTGTTATAGTCAATAAACACCATGCCGGCCTTTATGTAAGCCGCAACTGCATTTTTAGTTGTGTTGGTTACGCGATAGCGCAATTCAAAGCTTTTATCATTAAAGTGGCAGGCGGCCATATCAATGGTCAAGCGATCGGCGTAAACAGACTCCGCTTTAAAAACAAATTCTGTATCACCCATGATATAGCCAACGCCTTCGATTTCGGCGCTTTTGTGATAGCCGAAATGAGCCAGAAAGCGCATTTGCGCTTCAATCATAATAGAAAATAATTTATCGGCGCCCAAATGGTTGGCACTGTTAATATCCGAGATCAATACCTGGTATTCGGTTGAAAAGTGATAGCTACTGGGAAACTCGATGACAGTTCGTGGCATTTGCGTAACTAACCCGCCATGATGCCATTGTCGACAGAAAAAATAGAGCCGTGCACTGTTCTCGCCTCATCCGATGCCAAATAGGCAATAGCAGATGCCAGGTCTTCAGCAGGTGCCATACCGCGCTTACCGGTGTAGCGATCAATCAGGTCCCAATCGACATCTTTGGGAAAATCAATACCTTTATTCATTGCCGTATCGGTACCGCCTGGGCATACCGCATTAATCCGAATAGTCTTTTTCATAAATTCCATTGCCATGGAACGGGTAAGCTGGACCAGCCCACCCTTGCTGGCGCAGTAAGCGGCAGTATAGGCCTGCCCCATTAAACCAGCGTTAGAGCAAACGTTAACAATACTGCCATTAGCTTCAATTAAATGTGGAATTGCTGCCTGAGACAAATACATTGGGCCAGATAAATTAATGGCCAGCACCAGATTCCACTCCTGCTCTGAAAGTTCAGTACTGTTATTAAAGCGCACGATACCTGCCACATTGGCCAATGTATCGAGCTTGCCATAGGTTTCAACCGCGGCATTGACCGCCTCGGTACAGGCATCCTTGCTCGCGACATTGCATACGCGGGTCGTAATCGTGCCACCTTCGGCATTAACTTCCGAGGCCAGTTCAGTCAAACCAGCCTCGTCAACATCAATTGCAAATACACTGGCACCCTCTGCAGCAAAACGCTTACAGGTGGCACGCCCCATTCCTGATGCGGCACCGGTTACCAGAGTCACTTTATTTTCAAATCGATTCATTATTTTCGCCCGCACATGCATTGATTAAATCAAAAAATCACCGCTTAAAGCCATCAGCTACGACGCCAGATACTGGTTGCTTAATGCCGTCTCTTTTGCCCACTGATAGTTAGGCTTGCCGCTGGGTGCACGTGCGATTTCAGAAGTAAGATGCAATTGCCTTGGAACTTTATAGCCTGATATATGATTGCGACAATGCGATTGTAATTCATCCAGACTTAAGCTGGCGTCTTTTCGCAGCTGCACAACCGCTGTTACTTTTTCGGTAAAGCGCTCATCGGGAGTTGCAACAACCAGGGTATCGAAAACCGCAGGATGCGACTTAATCGCCTGCTCAACTTCCTCTGGAAATATTTTCTCGCCACCGCTGTTAATGCAATTCGAACCTCGACCATACACAGTGATAACACCCTCGGCGTCGATACGGGCCATATCACCGGTCAACATCCAGCGCTTGCCTTCAAGATCAATAAAGGACTTTGCGGTTTTTTCAGGGTCGCCATAGTAACCCAGCGGAATGTACCCAGAGCGAGCGAAAATACCCATTTCATCAGAACCGGGCTTAACAAAATAATGATTACCGTCGTCATCCTCAGCAATCACATCCATAAAATCGCTTTGAATCACCGCACCCAAACCATCGTTTTTCTGGCCGCTATCCTGCCCCATTTGGCCCGTTTCGGAAGAACCGAAACTGTTGGTAATCATCACATTGTCAAATTTCTGTTTGTATTTTTCCTGTAGCGACTCAGAGAAAACAGCCCCACCAGAACCCACACTGAATATTGAACTTAAATCCCATCGCCCTTCATTCGCTTCAAGCACATCCATCAGCGGTATACCCATCGCATCGCCAACAAAAGAAATAGAATTAACCTTTTCTTTTTCAACAATACTCCATACTTGCTCGCCATCTAATGAACGACCCGGATTCAAAATAACCGAGTGACCGGCAAGACAGCTAATACACGCCGACCACCAGCACGCGCCGTGCATTAATGGTGCCAGCGCCATACTGCACATATTAAAGTTTTCTTTTGCTCTGATAATAATATCTTCGGGCACTTTGCACTGCCCATCGGGGTGAAAATGCCCACCGGCATTCATCGCCGCATAAAACAACGCAATGTGTGGCCACATAACACCTTTGGGCATACCTGTGGTACCACCGGTGTATAAAATAAATAAATCGTTCTCCGAACGCTCACCAAAATCACGCGCTGTCGATTGCCCCGACAGCGCCGCCTCATAATCGGTTGCACCAATAAGATCGAGATTTTCGTCACTATGGTCTTCAACCGAAATATAGGTATGCACCTTGGTAGCCGCCTCGCGAACTTCAGCAATCGCAGGTACAAATTCGCGACCGTGCACAACTGCCACCATATCTGCGTTATCAAATAAGTAGAGCAATTCGTCTTTGACATAGCGATAGTTAACGTTAATCGGTACTGCGCGAATTTTAAAACAGGCCCACATCGCCTCTAGATATTCATTGCAGTTGTACATGTATAAGCCCACATGTTCACCCGCCTTTACGCCCTTGGATTGCATAAAGTGCGCTAATTGATTTGCACGCTGCTCTAATTGTTGATAGGTGACCTTGGCATCACCGCATACTAATGCGGTACGGTCTGCGGGTACAGAATCTACAACCATTTCGAATAAATCAGCTAAATTAAATGTCTTGGCCATTGCTCATCGTTCTCTAATTGTTAGTAAACTTATTGTTCGTAAATCGGGTGTTAGTAAACCTAGCGTTCGCAAACTGTTGCTCGCACATTTGCTAGGGTTACGTTAACGGTAAAAACTCTCTCAGCACCGATTTAATTCACCCGCTCTTAGCCTTTGCGTGATATCGCTATATTTAAAGCCGCAAACGACCAGAATATCAGTTTTAATGCTATTCATGATTCGCCAGGAGATAGCCCGGAATTTTAACCTGACCGGGCAAAAAAGCCATTAGCGGAGGGTAATATAAGCAGCCAGGCATAAAGCCAGTGATCAGGTGCTGACCAAAGCATTCAACTGCCAGAAAAACACTAACGGCTTGGTTCAGCTTTAGGACTTCAGCTCGGCGATGATTTTTTTCCACATACCATCGGGCGCGGCATAGGGCGCATAAATAGATAGGCGATCGGCGTACTGGCCGTACTTTGCCTTCAACTTGCCAGCAATTTCTTCGGGCTTGCCTCTGGTGGTAAAAGCATCGACAAAATCATCATCGATATAAGTGGCTAATTCATCCCACTTACCCTGTTTTGACAAGGCATTTAGTTTGGGCTGTAAATCGCCATAGCCAACGGAATCCATCGGCGGCTTATAAGCAGGAGTCGATGAATAAAAACCCAGCAGACTTTTGACACTGTCTTCGGCTGCCTGCATAGCTTCATCGGTTTCGCCGGTAATGACAATCGCATTGATCTGCATAATAAAGTTATCGCGCGAGCGATTTTCATTGTCCAGCCCCTGCATCACCGCAGGTAGCGCCTGCTGCTCTAAAAACGGCATGGTATTAAACGGGTGTACGATCAGACCATCAGCAACCTCACCCGCAATCTGGGTCATTTTAGGACCCAACGCGCCAAGTAAAATAGGCGGTACGCCGTAGGGGTTTTTGCCCGCATGAAACATCGGTGTCATTAGCGTATGGGTATAGTATTTGCCACGAAAATCCAGCGGCTCATCATTTTGCCAGCAGTTAAAAAAGGCCTTCACTGCGAGGATATATTCGCGCATCCTGGCGGCCGGCGGGCTAAACTCCACTCCAAAGCGCTTTTCGATATGCGGTTTAATTTGCGAGCCAATACCCAGTAAAAATTTGCCCTTGGAAAAACGCTGTAAGTCCCAGGCCTGGTAAGCAAGGTGCGAAGGATTACGTGGAAACGCCACGGCAATGCCGGTGGCAATATCCAGCTCAGGCGCGTGTTCGCTAGCCAATACCAGTGGATAGAAAGGGTCCCAGCTGCCCTCCAGCGTATATACACCATCATAGCCAATATCGCGCAGGCGCCTGGCTTCGTCTGCTGCGTTTTCCATCATTGCGTAAAATGGGCCATCGATTTTCATAGTTAACCTTTAAATTACGGTTTCGCTGATTCAACACGATCAGAAAGCTGTTAATTGTATAAGAGCTCAGTTGAAATGAAATTACTGTTAAGCTCATTTGGGCACGAAAGGTTACAATAAGCCAACCCCGTGACCAATATCCTTAGCTGGAAAAATAACACAACCAAGCGAAATTGAAGCTATGACAATTAACCACCCTCGCCCCGATTGGGTGCGTAGACTCAATGCCATGGGAGAATCCGTTGGCGGCGCACAATACCTTATCTCGCTAGACCCCGATGAAATGCTGCATGTGGCAACACAAACGACCGGGCTTAGCGATTTTGGCGAACAGCTATTAGACGATGATAGCTGGCGCGAGGCCTACTACAAGATGGTTGAAGTCTATGAAAGCCAGGGCGATTTAAACACGCTGGGGCGGCTAATGACGCGACAGGAGTTTATTCGCTTATTACGCACGCGGCTTTTAGTGGTCAATGCGCATAATAACAACCCCGCCATTGGCAATATCGATATCGAACAGCCGTTGTTTATTATTGGCAACTCGCGAACCGGCACAACCATTTTGCATGAACTATTGGCGCTAGACCCGCAGTTACGCGCGCCACTGGCCTGGGAAACCCTGCACCCTCTGCCACTGCCCGAGAATCCCAGTCAATCGCGCGCTGAAATTGGTGAGTGCGAACAGGATATCTGGGCGGATATCGTACCGGAGTTTGCCGCAGTCCATGAATATAGCTCTTATATTCCCATGGAATGCCTGACCATGATGGGGCTGGAATTTAATTCAGGGCTGGCTGGCACTGTGGGCAAAGTCGATGATTTTATGGTTTGGCGCGCCGGTACAGACCCACGCCCCGCTTACCGAATGCATCGGTGCTTTTTGCAGCTTTTGCAATCGCAACAAGCGACCAAAAATGGCCGCCCCTATCGCTGGCTACTCAAGTCACCGGTACACTTAATGACAATGAGCACCTTGTTTGAAGAGTATCCCGATGCCAGAGTGATTCACACGCATCGCGACCCGGTAAAAACGGTCGCATCCACTATAAGCACCGTGTCGACTACACGCTATATTCGTACCGACGAACCGGACCCAAGCCAGCTGACACCCAATGTTGCGGTGGGTTTTCAAATTGCGCTAGAAGCCATTTACCAGCAGCGTCAGGACGGTACGATTCCCGATGAGCAAATCGCCGACTTGCACTACAGCGATTTTATGCAAGGTGCAGTCGCGGCAATTCAGGCCAGCTACAACGACCTGGGCATTGCTTTTGATACCACTTTAGCGCAACACATGCAGCGGTACCTGGACAACAAACCCCAGGGCAAACACGGCAAGCACCACTACGCGCCGGAAGATTTTGGGCTGGACAGCACCACATTACGGGAACAATTCTCTACCTATATGGGCTACTACGGAGTTAAAGAAAATGTCTGACACCAACAGCACGGACAACAGCAATAGCTATCAGGAATTTTTAGGCTTTATGCAACAGGTCGACACTGAGTTTCTTAGCGAGCAGCGCTTTGTTACTGACCCTAATGATATTGCTGAGGGGCAACATATGTTGCTACACCTGATTAAAGCGGGCATTGATGTCTGGGTAGATAATGATGCCAGCCGCCCGCGCTTTGCGCCACTGGCAAGCAGTGTTTTAAAGTGGGGCGGCGAAGGCCCGGACAACCCGACGTTTTGCGCTCCGCTCAGTAATAAACATCGCTATCGCATTCGTGGCAAAATGACCAGTGAGGTTTATATCAGCTTTACGGTTTACACCGGCAAGGAAGAAGGCGACTGGAACGACGGTGTGGTTAGCGCCTTAAATCATACCGAGTTTAAGCGCGATAAAGATGGCAACTTTGAAATCATGATTGAGCAAAGCGCAACGGCAGGGCAACTGCATACAGAGGCAGGCAAACCCTGTTGCGTAGTAGCGCGTCACTACTTCGAAGATGAAATCACCGCCATGGCAAAGCCGGATTTACGCTGCAATATCGAGATAGAGTGCTTAAACGACCCCGGTTTTCCGCGGCCATTAAAGCCTACCTCGCTCAGTCAAAAGTTGCGTGCAGCCCAGGTGTTTGTCACCGGCCAAACGCTGGACCGGCCAATGCCTGGCGAGGCCGAACCCCCTTCATGGTTTTCGATGAACCCGAATGTGTTACCGGTGCCAGAAAAATTCGTACCCACTGAAGGCGGTGGCGCGGGTGCAATTGATAATACCTATTGTGCAGGGCTGGTTTTAATTCAGGAAGACGAGGCGCTAGTGGTTACCGGCCGCTGGCCAGAGTGTGTTTACGGCAATGTCTGCTACTGGAACCGCTACCAGCAAAATACCGATTATCGCTATCGCAGTGGCTCACTGAATCGCAAGCAAATGCAACTCAATGACGATGGCAGTTTTACTTTTGTGGTTGCGCATAAGAATCCGGGTATCAACAACTGGTTAGATACCGAAGGGCATATGATGGGCAATATTTATTTTCGCTTTCTAATGACCGAAGGCGAACTCATTCAGCCCCGCTGTGAGTTAGTGAAATTTGCTGATTTAGCAAAAGCGCTTCATCAATAAGCTTGCGGTGTAACGATCAAAGGCTGACCTTAGAACCAAAGGGCAATTGAATTAATACTTTCGCACCACCGTGCTCCGATTGCGCAAGCCTGAGTTCGCCACCGTAAGCATCAATAAGGTCTTGCGCAACCGCAAGACCAATCCCCTGCCCTGCATTGGCACTATCAAGCCTTACACCGCGTTGGAGTACATCATGGTATTGATGCGCAGGAATCCCCTGCCCGTCGTCCTCAATACAAATCACAATATCACCATCGCGAAGCATCGCATCAACAACAATCTGCGACCTACAATATTTAAATGCGTTATCCATAACACTGCCTAACATTTCCATTAAGTCGGACTCATCGACCTGACAGGCAATATCACTCGCATTTAGCGACACAGTTATGTCTTTATGCTGATAGACTGTTTGCAGGGCTTTTGACAGGCGCTGCAGTACGCGCTCAACATTGACAGACGCCACGCCGAGCGGCTGCTGGTGCGAACTCGCTATCGATTGACCCTGTGGATCAGCGCGACGAATGACCGCCCGTTTTAACTGGCGCATTACAATATCATCCATTGTGCGAACCTGGTCCAGCATGGTTTGCCGATCTTCATGGCCGGCGTTTTCCAATCGCGCCTGCATCACCGCAAGCGGTGTTTTCAGGCTGTGAGCCAAATCCGACAAGGTATTGCGGTAGCGCGCCTGCTGGGTATTTTTACTCAGCAGTAATTGATTCAGGTTATCGGTCACGCCACGCAGTTCTTTGGGGTAACTGCCACTGAGCGCCTCACGCCTGCCCTGCTCCAAATCAACCAGCTCCGCGGCCAGTCTATCCATCGGCCGCAGTCCCCAGCGCAATACAATAAACTGCAGCACCAACAGCAGCGATAAAATCAGCCCCAACCAGAAGACGAGGCTTTGCCGATAAACCGCCAGCTGTTGCCGATACTGCTCACCCAAACCCAGCACAGTAAAGGTCAGATTATGCTGCGCAAAGGTATCGTTAACATAAGTCACGCCCTGGCGAAGAATAAACTCACCGCCCGGCAAGCGCTCGCGCAACGACTCTCCAGAACGCACCGCAATAAGCTTGTCACTGATTAACGCCAGATCTACAGCAGTCGATTCAGCCGATCCCGAGCGCCACTGAATATCATTACCGGCATCGAGCACAAAACCCAACAGCTCTGACTCCGGTGCGCTGAATTGCGGTTCCTGCAACTGCTCCGGCATCACCAACACCTGCTGCTCAATTTCGGCATCGGCCATTAACGACCAGGCCTGTAACTGCAGCTTTTGAAACTCGGCATCGATGGCAGCTGCCTGGTAGGCCCGGTCCAGGCCAAAACCTGCCAGCAACAAACATATCGCCAACAATGGCAAGGTACTTGCCATTAATCGACGCTGGATTGAACTGTTATCGGTTAACAATGGCATTGGCGATTAATCAGAAGCGCAACCGCGCAGCAAGACAAAGCGATAACCCTGCCCCCTTACCGTTGCAATCAACTCTGTATCCAAATGTGTTTTTATTTTCTTACGTAAACGCCCAACAAAAACTTCGATAACATTCGAGTCGTTATCCATGCCTTCATCGTAGACATGTTCACTAAGATAGGTTTTTGACAGCACTTCACCAGCGTTATACATCAAACACTCCAGCACGCGATATTCATAAGAGGTTAGAGCTACCGGCTGTTCGTTAATCGTAAATCCCTTACTCGCGGTATCAAGACATACCGGGCCAAAGCGCAGTTGGGTTGACGCGCGCCCAACACTGCGACGCAACAACGCATTAACCCGCGCAATCAATTCTTCGTTGTGAAACGGCTTGGTTAAGTAGTCGTCCGCGCCGGACTCCAACCCACTGACTTTATCTTGCCAGCGATCGCGCGCCGTCAATAACATTACAGGAAACGTTTTACCCGCCTGACGCAGCGCATTAATAACCTCCATACCATTTTTACGCGGCAGACCGATATCAATAATCGCCACGTCGACCGCGTATTCCAGCGCACAATAAAGGCCATCTTCACCGTTGCCGGCCAAGTCGCAGGCATAGCCTTGATCTTCCATGGTTTGCTTGAGCGCGGCGCCCAGCGCGGGGTCATCTTCTATCACTAACACTCTCATATGCTGACCTATTGCTCTGCCGCAATGCTAATGGTTCGAATCTCACTGCTATTGGAAATAATTTTGATGCGATACACCGTTTTGCCCTGGCGATTAACACTGCGCTTGGCGGCAAGCACTTTGCCCGGAAAGCGACGCTTGGCCTGCGATATTGCCTCGCGCATTGAAATCTGGTTACCGGCACGAGCCCATTGAATACGCGACTGATAGCCGGATTGGTCACGTGAATGCACAACACGCCCCGCCACCGCCGTTTCGACGCCATAAAGTTCCCGCAACTGATAGGCAGTAAAGCGATTATCCTGGCCATGCTTATCGCTCGTTACTGCATAACTGTGCATAGCGGTAAACATCGATATAAACAATACAATACTCGACACAATCCACGACACAGCATACGAAGCCTGCGGCATTGATAATATTTTCAATGCGCTGGCCAATGTTTTCACTGTGTCGATACCGTTAAATGTCATAGCTGCCCGCTCTTCGGTTTGTGTTAACTTATATTGGCGTGAAACAGGGTTTACCTTACAACACCTGCTGGAAAAACAGCCCCGAAAAAATAGCAGGGATGGAACACTCGGAGGTTCTACCATTACCCTGCTAAAAGTAGCATAGCTAATCACAAAAATCCTGACGTGCCTGACACCGTGCCAAACTTACTCCGCTGGAGCAACGGCAATGCGCACGCGCAGCTTTTTACCCGGGTGTTGATCGGTAATGGTGTGGTACTCGTGACCACTGTAAATATAACTTACCTGATACCCGGACAGGCGCTGCTCGGTTTCGATATCGTAGTAGGTCTTACAGCGCTGCTCAGTGCGATACGCCACATCATAGCTAGCGTCATAGTTACCGTGATAGTTATCGTGAGAGTTAACGTTATGATGTCGCTCTCGATGGTTCTGACGCTGGATATCAGCCCCGATAGCGCCTCCCAGTATTGCACCGGCCACTGCCCCCACCTGCTTGTTGCGCTTGTGGTGACCCAACTCATTACCCAGGGCACCACCAATAAGCGCCCCCAAAATTACCGGTGTTGAACTTCGATTACGAGCGTGATGCTGCGGGTGGTGATCGGTATGCCTGTCGTAAGCGTCGTAGCGCACCTTCTCGTTCCAGCACTGCTCTCGCGGCACCTGATGCTCAAAGGTTTCATAAATAGGCTCAGCTTGCGTCACCTTGGCGTAAGCGTAAAAACTGTTGTCTGCGAAGCCGCTGCGCTGATGATTCGCAGCCGATGCACTGCTAAACACAACGGCCGCCGCCAGCATTGCCACGTTAGCAAAACCGGTTAACTCGCTGGTTTGTACAAACTTTAACTGATTCATAATTCACCTCGTTGCAAAATCATTAAATTTGCCGAAAACTCGCAGCCACTATAGCGACGACAAACTGAACAGAAGATGAATAGCCGCCGCTACCGCTACCAAATAAATACAACAATTACTCAATTTACTGCCCAAAAAGGTCATCTTTGCTGTAAAATAAACCGCTGATTGGTGTTTTGGCGTTATTTTTGGTCAATGCGCTGTGCTGGTAACCCATTTGACACAACCTGAGCAGTCCTAAGCCGAACAATCGCAGAGTGACTAAGCCGGCTCTGTCAGCTATAGCTTCTGTCAGAGAAAAAAGCAACCGCTGTAAATATCGACTAGCCGCAGCCAAAAACGCTAACAATAGCTGGGCCAGTCCCCTTTAATTGAGCTAAACAACTGATTCACCAGAATCAACCACCACGAACACTCAAAACGAGAGATAAAAAAAATGCCGCTACCCTATCGCCTACTGGTAAGTTTGGTTATTGCTATCCCTGCATCTGCCATTTACAACGGTTTTACAACAACCGGCGACATCGCCTTTGTATTCAACCAACTGGCAGCAATCAGCTTTTCCTTAACCGCTATTGTTTGCGTACTGATTAGCGGTATTAACGTCACAGCTAACAGTTCAGCTAACAGTTCAGCTAACAACACGGACAACAGCAGCACAAATAGAGCAGCAAAACCCGCCCGAGGCAAAAGTAAGGGTCGAGAAGTGGGCAGCGTCAAATGGTTTAGTGGCAGCAAGGGCTTTGGCTTTATCACCCGCGAAAACGGCGAAGAAATTTTTGTTCACTTTCGTTCAATGCAAAAAAACAGCAAACGGCTTAGCCCCGGCCTTAATGTAGAATTTGCCGTGGTTAATGGCGAGAAAGGGCCAGAGGCAAGCGATGTTGTGGTTATGTAAAGCCGTTGTAGTTGTGTAAATCGATGTCAACATTGTTTTAAAGTAGATTCGCCTGTTTATGGCTAAAATAAACGGTCAAATATAAATACAAATAAAAAGATTGCATAACAGTGAAATCCAATCGCGTTTATAGCACCGAGGAAGGACGTATTTGCCGGTCTTGTAATAAGCCGGTGGCTCACTGCGGTTGCAAGCAAAACCAGCAAGCGTCGAGTGCATCTAAGGGCGATGGTATTGTTAGAATTCGCCGAGAAACCAAAGGCCGCAAAGGTGCGGGCGTGAGCATTATCGACGGCCTGGCAGTCGATGAAAAAAACCTAAAACAACTGACCAAAAAAATAAAACAGGCCTGCTCCAGCGGCGGTTCAATTAAACCAGGCAGTGTAGAAATCCAGGGTGATCACCGTGAGAAAATTAAAACCCTGTTGGAGAAAGAGGGTTTTACCGTAAAGCTATCGGGTGGCTAAATAAGTTTATGCCAGCGATAAAAAAAGGCCTGCAAATGCAGGCCTTTTTTATTAACCGAATGGTTAACGTCGATATTACAGATCAAATGACTTGCTGATATCGAAAGTGATGTAGCCATCGTTAGAATCGCCGTCAACACCGTCTTCTTCTAAACCAAATTGAACACCAACAGTTGCACCAACAGTCAGGCCAGCAACTTCAGCTGAAGTAGAAATCTCAGCCCAGTTATACTCGCTCTCAGCAACACCACCGTTGTCGCTTTCGTCATTATCTACCTGACCTACCAGAACACCCCAGTTGTCGGCGTCGTAAGTCAAGGTAATAACATCGTAGTCCTGGTCTTCAGTATCGGTGTTGTTAGTACCAAACACATAGCTCAGACCAAAACCGGCAATACCTGCATTAACTGCAAATTCATCTTGGCTAAAACCATCAATACCTGCGCCAGCATCGCTATTATCAGTGTATTCGTAACGCGTGTAACCTGCGCCTAAAGTCACGCCACTGTCTAACTCAATGCCATAACCCAGGTAAATATCAACTTCCAGACCTGAGTCATCAAGATCTGCTGCCCATACACCTGCATTAAAACCACCGGCAGTGTAATCAACTGCAGCATAGCCTGAACCCGTTGATGTTTGTACACCACGGAATACGTAGTCTGACATTACACCGCCAGTTACAGAAACTTCTGCTTGCGCTGCCGTTGCCATTGTTGCTACAGAAGCAAGTGCGATTGCTTTAGTAAGATTTTTCATATGGATGCTCCAATTGTGTCTTGTGAAAAATAATTTATGTTTTGTAATTTTATATACTGCAAAGAACGAACTTTTATATTTCGCTGGAGTTCAGATTAGGTAATCAGCCGTTGAACGACCAGCCCCAATCGTATTTAAAATTTACAAACAGTATTTTTATAGAAGACAAACCGGTAAAAATTACGCATTGAACTGTAGCGAAAATTCTACGCCTTGAATAAAGCACAGAATTCACGGTTTAATGCAAAAAATAGACAGCTAATGAACAATATAAGTACAGAAATAGGTATTACGATTGCGATGGTCGCTTCTCTTGCACGTTCCAAGTGGCGAGGTGAGAATAAGATCAGCGTAAGCACCGGTATTTTTACACTTGATTTACAAAATTACGCACTAGATTAAATTATTAGTAATCTAACGATAAACCTTGTTCACGCATCTGAGCCAACTTATAACGCAAAGTCCTTGGGCTAATACCCAATTTTTCTGCGGTCTCTTTACGCGAGCCATTAGTCGCTGCCAAGGTGTCGAGAATAATTTGATACTCGTGCTGTTTGAGGTCATCGCCTAGTAATGCTTCGCTGCGAGCCACGGCCGAATTGTTTTCATTCGGGGACTTGGCATTTGCTTTTATAGCGGTCGTTGCTGAAACTGCTGCCGAGACAGTTGAATCAGAACCGCCACCAGCAGCGAGCGAAGCTTGCTGGTCAAACAGCAAATCACCTGGATAAATTGTCGCACCCGATTGCAAAATTAATGCGCGCTGGACAATATTGTCCAGCTCCCTCACATTACCCGGCCAGTGATAGTCAATTAAACACTGCTTAGCTTGCTCAGAAAACAATACCTGACCCCTTGCCATTTTTTGTGCATGCTGTAATAACAGGTGCTGGGCTATGGGTAGCACATCATCAATTCGCTCGCGCAAGCTGGGCCATCGAATAGGAAAGACACTGAGCCGGTAAAATAAGTCCTCGCGGAATTGCCCCTCGGTCACATAGTCTTGCAAGTTGCGATTAGTGGTTGCAATAATGCGAACATCCAGCTGAATCAGCTTTCTACCACCTACCCGTTCAACTTCACGCTCCTGCAATACCCTTAGCAATTTAGCCTGCAGTGCCAAATCCATTTCCGAGATTTCATCGAGTAATAACGTGCCGCCATTGGCTTGCTCAAATTTGCCAGGCGCAGCCTGATGCGCACCAGTAAACGCACCCTTCTCATGACCGAATAACGTGGCCTCCAGCATACTCTCTGGAATCGCCGCACAGTTAATCGCAACAAAGGGTTGCTCACTGCGCGTTGAGTGCGCGTGAATATAACGGGCAATGACTTCTTTGCCAGTACCCGATTCACCCGAAATCAACACAGTAGAGTCAGTAGAGGCAACACGTTTAGCCATTTGAAATAATTCGCGGCTGGTTTTTGAGGCGATGATTGGGCTTGCATCATCGAGTCGCTGTTGCACAGTGGAGCCAATTGTGTGCCTGCGTACCAAATCAATTAATGCGCTAGGCTCAAAGGGTTTAACTAGGTAGTCGACCGCGCCCGCCCGTATTGCCCGGACCGAACGGTCGATACTGCCGTAAGCGGTAATCAATAGCACCGGTACATAGGCGTAGCTTATTTTAATTTGCTCAAGTAATTCATGGCCATCCATACCGCCCATATTGACGTCGGAAATCACCATATCGAATCGTTGCTGGTTTAAACAGCTTAGCGCCGCTTCTCCCGATGGCACCGCAAGTACCGAAAATCCCGCCAGCTCCAAGGTATCGACAATCGCTTCTTGCAATGCCAGGTCATCTTCTACCACCAACAAGGTGACGTTTTGGCCGGCAAGCTCTGAATTTAACGCGGCGGCCGTATCACTGTCAGCATGCGTGTCAGCATAAATGCCAGTATTAGCAGCAGCTGTAAGTGATTCAGAAATAATATTAGCGCTAGTCATTAGCCGGTCGCCAGATGTCTTGATGCAGTATGAATGCAGGGTAAACTGATAGTCGCACAAGTGCCCTTAGCGCTCGACTGTAAATCAAAAGTGCCCTGGTGCGCTTTAGCCACCGCGCGAACCACGGCCAGCCCCAAGCCTGTGCCCTGCGATTTGGTCGATACAAAGGCTTCTTCCTGATTAAGCCGCGCAAGAATATCCTCGGGTATACCGCAACCGGTATCCTCAATACTTATGGCAATATTGCGGTCGCTGCGCGCAACCCGCAGTTTTATTGTTGCGCCCGGCTCGGACGCCTGCAATGCATTGTTAACCAGGTTGGCCAACGCCCCTATCATTGTTTGCGCATTACAAACAATGCGTGTATCACTAAAGTTATTATCAATGGTTAAGCTGGCGTTGTTGGCACCCAGCTGCACATCGGTAGCGGCCTGTAATTCTTCTATCACCTGGCCAATGCTAAGTGAGTCAGACAAGGTGACATCACCTTTAACAAACACCAGCATATCGCGCACCTGCTGTTCAAGGTTATTGAGCCGCGAAACAATTTTATGTGAGAAACGTTTGGTTTGCTCCGGCGATAACTCCCGCTCGCTCAAGTGGCCGGCGTAAAGAATCGCAGCCGAGAGTGGCGTGCGTATTTGGTGTGCCAGCGCCGATACCATACGCCCCAATGCCGATAAACGCTGACTGCGACTTAACTGCTCTTGCAAGCGCCGTGTTTCGGTTTGGTCGGTGAGTAAAATAATTTGCCCGGTTTCATGCTCTAGTGAACGGGTAGATAAACTTACCCGCCGCCCGTTTTTCATTGATATTTCATGGCCATCATCTTTTTGCGGCGCAAAATACTCGGCGATGATATCGATCCATTTTTTACCTTCCAGCCCGGTAGCCAGCAATTCTTCACCGGCAGGATTAATTTGTGCAACCTTACCCCAGCGATCGAGCACAATCACACCACCGGGTAGCAAGTCCAATAGGTTGCTTAACCTCGAGCTCACCTGTTCTTTTGATTTGAGCTCTTCAGCGCGCTGCAGGTTTACCCGATCGAGTTCATTCGTTAACGCAGAAACGCGCGTTTCTAGTGCGCGATACGATTCGGATAAGTCATCCGACATCCGGTTAAATAACTCAAAGGTCGCCTGTAAACCCTCTTTGCTATTGGTATCAAAGCGACTGTCAAACTCAGGTGCCAATGGTTCTACCGGTACTGCACTGGCGGTATCCTCTGCAACAGAGGCTATTGATGAGGCGGTGGCAGGTGGCATAAATAATCTCTTGTCTTTTTCGCGCCATGTTTATGTCCGGGGCGCGCCGATCAGGCGTCAAAACCCGGTGCTTTAACGCCGGTTAACAGCATAGCTGCAATCGTTATGCCGACAAAAAATTATACTTATTTATCAACTGGTTATATTTTTTTGCCAGTAATATTTAAGCAGTGGGAGTCAAACTTTTGTCAGCCTTAAACAGCCAACGGCAGGTATTGGATTGCCAAACGGACTAGGCTCGATTGAGCTCGTATTTACGCATTTTTTCAACCAAGGTGGTGCGACGGATTTGCAGTTTATCGGCTGCACGGGCAACCACACCACTGGAGTCGTCGAGCGCCTGCTGAATAAGATGCTGTTCAAGTGAGGCTATATAGGCTTTTAAATCGATACCTTCGTGGGGCAATAAAGGCTTGGCATCGACGTTAATGATATTGGCAACGGCCTGGATTGCCGCCAGTTGCTGGTTATCATCGCCGCCTTCGACATCATCCTGCTCTTGTATATAGCGAAACTTGGCCGGTAGGTCTTTAACACCGGCAACCCCGTAAGGATACATAATGGCCATGCGCTCAACCAGATTGGCAAGCTCGCGCACATTACCTGCCCAATTGTGCTGGCATAACGACATAATAGCGGCGGAGTTAAAGCGGATAGAGCCGCGCTGCTCGTTTTCAAGCCGCGAGATCAATTCGTTTAATAGCAACGGCAAATCTTCAACCCGCTCGCGCAATGCCGGCATTTCAATGGGAAATACATTGAGGCGGTAGTAAAGGTCTTCGCGAAAGTCGCCCGACTCAATCATCAAGTCGAGGTTTTTATGTGTGGCTGCAATAATCCTGACATCGGCGTGATAAGTTTTATTGCCACCCACCCGTTCATATGTGCGCTCTTGCAGTACACGCAATATTTTTACCTGCATGTTAAGCGGCATATCGCCGATTTCATCAAGAAATAAGGTACCGCCCTGAGCCAACTCAAAGCGTCCTGCGCGTGAGCTAATCGCCCCGGTAAAAGCGCCTTTTTCGTGACCGAATAATTCGCTTTCGAGCAACTCGGGGGGAATTGCACCACAATTAACCGGCACAAAGGGCTGTTGGCGGCGCGGTGAATGGTAGTGCAGGTTGCGAGCAACGACCTCTTTTCCCGTGCCCGATTCGCCGGTAATCAACACGGTGACATCTTTATCGGCAACCTGGGCCATTAGCTCACGCACTTGCTGGATTTTGCGGCTGGTGCCCACTAGGCTGCGAAATAATAATGGGTCTCGGTGCAAGCTGCGACCGGCACTTTCACTGTGCTGCTCACGATAAACCTGGGCGCGATGTAAATCGTCAACCAGCTGCGCATAATTGGGTGGCATATCAATTTGCGAAATAATCGGGCGCAGCAATTCGGCGTCGATCGATTCAGCATCAACAGCATTAGTATCAGTTGCATTAGGGAGCGGTCGCCCAACCAGCATTATGGGTAAGTGGCTATGCCATTGTTGCGCCTGGGCTAATAGATCGGTCAAGGGTTGATCACCCGTATCACCGAGCACCAGTAAAGTCAGGTTGTCAGTGTCACCATTACGCTGCAACTCGGGTGCTTGCCACTCTCGGTAGGAAAAAGTGTGCGCCGACTCGCCAATAAACTCAAAAACCAGTGCTAAATCCTGCCGCCTGCGCTCATCGTTATCGACAATAACAATGCGTGTTTCTTCCCACATACTTCTTCCCGCTAAAACGCCCCTGGGGCGTACTTTGCAACGATTTTTAACATGAGTGCTGCAGATATGATTAAAGTAACAATGTCTTGAGTACAAATGTCTTAAGTACAAATGTCCAAAGCACAAATGTCTAAAGCACAAATGTCATTGATTTGACTAACTGCCTACAGCACACCACATGCAGCAAGATATACAGTCAAAACGATGACGCTTTTACATGGCGAATTATGGTAGAGAACGTCTGCTCAAGCAATGCCTGAAACGGAAAAAACCTTGGAATTCATTTACTTCACCGCCGCACCGCAAAAGCGAAGTGACCACTATCGCTTGAGGTTCGTTGATGGGTTTAATGCGCAGCGGTTCGGCGCTAATGACGGCGCCAGTGGCAGGCTACTATGGCAGGGCCTACTAGAGTGAGGAGGTGGAAATATACTCGCGGGTACCGGTGCGACCGGTATGGATTCCACCCAGCTGTTCAGCAATAGCATCACGCTGGCTGCTGCATTGCTGCTGCATGGACTGATACATAGTGGCCAATACTTCGAGTTTGGGTTTTAGTGCCAATAGCGCGCTAGCAGGGTCGGCACCTTGGTCAATTGCGGCCGTTTTAATCGCCTTTACCTCGGCCTCAACACAGGGCTGGGTATAGTCATTGAGTTGCGATATCTGTAACCAGTCAGCTTCATCGTGCGCGGCGGTAAAAGCAACAATAAGCTGGTCGAGTGTTGGCATTGCGGAATCACCTGCTCGCCAGCGAGATGCATTTAGCTTTGTTAAATCAACCACAAATCAACCTGCGCAGTTAAGCGGGCAGCGAATCGTTAGCGTTAAACTGGGCCAGCGCTTCAGAGCGAATATCGTTCCACCCGGCTTGCAGCTGACGCAATACATTGGCGGCTTCATCCAGCGCGCTTTCATCATTATTGAAATTGGCGTCGGTTAAGCGACGCGAGGCAAATTCATAAAGTGCCGCAAGGTTTTCTGTGAGCGCAGGATCACCGGCATCGGGGTTAACACTGTCGCGCAAGCCACCAACAATATCAACAGCTTTAATAATCGCAGCGCCTTTACCTGCCAGGTCGGCGCGTTGCATACAGCCTTTAGCTACCGAAATTTGGTCGAGCGCGCCGGTAAATAACATTTGTACTAAGCGGTGTGGATCAGCATCAACCACCCCGGTTTGCGCATTAATCGCCTGATATTGCTGCCCTGCACTGGGTTTACTCATAGTCGGTTTAGCCTCTTCACAAATCTTAGTAACTGGCAAAGGACTGCCAGCTTATTGCCCTATCGCCGGTTAATTAATTATCACTGTTTGTGCTATTGGAAATTTGCGCAATGGAATTAAGCTGGCTTAATAAAAAATTACCGTTTGACTGAAGGTTTGCAACCAGTAAATCGAGCGAAGCATACTGCGCGGTTAAACGGTCTTGAAACGCCAACAAACGCGTCTGCTGTTGCAATCGCTCATCACCAATGCGTTCAACTTCAGTGTTTAAGCCTTCGGTACGGGTATCGATAATACCCTGCTCACCATTACCACCTAAAAAGTCATCGACCACCGCTTGCAAGCGCAGAATAACACCCTCAGATGCATCGAGCTGGGAGGCAGTTAACACGGTCAGGTTGTCGCTGGCTAACTGGGATAAACCACTCACATCGGTATCGTTACCGTCATTATCGGTCACGGCAATGGTAATCGCTCCATCGTCACCAGCATCATCGGCGGTTAATATCAACTGCGCATCAGTACCACCAAGGCCATCTTCAACCAGCACAATAGAGGCGGTTACTCCGATGTTATCGACGGCGGCATTAATCGCATCGCGAATACCCTGAACAGTATTGTTAGCAGCACCGACGCTAATATCGACGGTAAAACTGTCTTCACCCACTGTAATTGCCAGCTGCCCTTCACCGACAGCAGTAGACACCGTATCAAAGTTGACTGATTGCAATTGTTGATTTTGTGCAATCGCATTGCCATCGGCGGCGAGCAGCCGGGCGACGTCGTCAAAATTGGATTCAAGCAAAGCATTAAACTGCTCGGTATCAAGCGCCAATTGACCATCGCGATCAATACTAATACCCAGGTCGCTTAAGGTTCTCACCCCCAACGGTTGGGTAAGGTCAACACTGGTAAAAATACTGCGGCGCAATTGCGAACTCAGCGTACGCAACACTGAATCGCCAACCAGGATACCGGCACCAGCGCCCTCTTCAGTGCTGCCTCGACCCAAATCACTGATACTGGTCACCAGCTCATTAAAGCTTGCGATAAACTCATTGACCGCGCCAACCGCCTGACCAGTATTTTTTGCAATACTGATGGTACCGGTTTCGGTGGTTTCAGCCAGCGCGGTTACGGTAACGCCGCTCACTACATCGGCAAAGGTATTGCCCGAAGTGGAGGTAATGGTTTGACTGTTAATACTGATTTGTGCATTAAGCGCTTCGGCCGACTGGGTTAAATTAGAACCGGCAATATCATTAATATCGAAAGTTAACTGAGACAAGCCCTGGGCATTGGTATCGTCACCGTCAATATCGTCAACAATGATAGTAATTTCGTTATCCTTGCCAACCTCGCTGGCGTTGATTACCAGTACTGGGCCGCTATCGGCGTTAATCACTGTTGCTTCAACACCGCTGTTACCCGCAGCCGAATTAATTGCCGCAGCAATATCATTCAGCGAACTGGCGGTGGAATCGATGCTGACCGAAAACGAAGCGCCACCGGCTTGCTGGATTTCAAGTGTGCCGCCACCAATGCCAATATTGGCGCTACTTATCGCAGTGTTGGTAACATCGACAAAGCTACTGCTAGTTAATGATTGTGCCTGGCCGGCGGCAATAACATCAACGGAGTACGAACCCAGACCGGCATTGAGTGCGGCCGAAACGGTAAACGCCTCATTGTCAGAGGAACTTGCGGTTCGAGCTTGAAAGGTGGCGATATCACCAAGTGATGTAAGAGAGGAATCAAACAGGGAAACGGCGCTTTTTAACAAACCGTAGGCAGATATACGCTCAGTGGCAATGGCTTCGCGAACATCGAGCCCGCCTAATCGTACTTGTTGTTCAGAAGCAACCAGACCGTCAACCAGAGTTTGCAGGTCTAAACCGGATCCAACACCTAATGACGAAACACTAGCCATGCGTACAACACCTCGCGCATGCTAATTAACGTTACACGCGCACTTCGAGTAGATTACCTTTTGAGCTTTCCAGCTTTTCTTGCAAATCACGCAAGTTCTGTGCCAGCTGGAGCAGGTCTTCACTCGGTATTTGCCGAACCACCTCGTCCGTTCGACTGTCTTTGACAATAATAACCGTATCACCGGTATTATCGTCAACAGTGAACAATAAATCGCGCTGAACTGACTGGACAAAGTCCGATAGTTTAGAAACAACCGTCTCGATTTGCTGCGGTGTTGGTTGTGATTTGACCATGGGACCGGCTTGAACTGTCTCGACCTGCGGCAAGCTATTGCCGCCCTGGACGCCAGCGCTGCCGCCGATAGTTTGAGACCGCAACTGACTGGCGAGCTGGGCAGCCTGCGAACCGGAGGTATTTAAACCATCTAAATTTGCCATAATCGTTACCTAAGCTTTAATGGCTAAGCGCCTGCTACTCGTTGACAGTACTTGCCTAACTGTTCAGAGAACTTGCGCTTAACCATCATCACCTATATTACGTTAACTGTATTACTGCAGTAAACTTAAAACCTGCTGAGGCAGAGCATTTGCCTGGGCAAGTACCGAGATACCGGCCTGTTGCAGAATCTGATTACGGGTCAAGCTAGCTGTCTCAGCCGCGAAGTCAGCATCTTGAATACGGCTTCGTGCAGCTGTGACGTTTTCAACCACATTTTGCAAATTACCGATTGTTGATTGCAAGCGGCTTTGCACCGCACCCAAATCACCGCGCTGAGAGTCAATCGTTTGAATAGCCGCGTCGACCAGGCCAAGCGCTTGCTGCGAGCCGCTAACCGATGAAATATCGATATCAATTACTCGCAATGTGCCGCCAGTAACCGTGCCCGCGTTAGGGCCTGCCGCAGAGAAGATACCGCCTGATGCGTTACTGGTTGCAACAGTAAAAGCCGAACCATCGAGGCTGGTGGTGAAGTTAATATCACCCGTTACGATGGTACCCTCGGCAACGGTAATGGCTTCGTTGGTGCCCGCTGTACCCGCATAGTTAATTTCCGCTACGTTTACAGTAGAGTCGGAGCCGCTACCACCGGTCGCCACGGCGCCGAAGGTTACCGCTATATCAGCACCCGTCTCGTCGATAATATCAACCGTACCGTCACCGTTATCAGTCACATCAAAATTAGACAATGCGCTATTACCTTGAATGGCCGTTGCGATAGAGCCACCTAATGCGGCAGCGGTTGCGCCAGTTACCGCACCGATGCTGGTGCCGTTAATGGTTAGTGTCACACCGTCAGCTGCATCATCGGCGGTTACGGTTAAACGCGCGCCCGATCGTGCATCGGCTGACAAACCGCCAACCGAGGCGTTAACTTTGTCTGAAATAGACAGCGCTGATTCACCAGCCAGTACGTTAACTGCGGTGTCGGTGCCATCGACATTAAATGTTAAGGTTTGCGCCAATACTGGCGATGTGGGTGAGGCAGCCGATGCGCTGGCATCTGCTAAATCAAAGTTGGCAAAACCAACACTGTTGATATTGCCTAAATCTGAGGCTCTGGCCGAAGCAATACTCACTCGAATAGTTTCGTTTGCCTGAGCACCCACCTGGAATGCCTGGTTGGTAAATGTGCCCGTTAGCAGTGACCGAGAACCAAATCGCGTGGTGTTTGCAATTCGATCAATCTCTGAAACCAGTGCATTCACCTCACTTTGCAGCGCGGCCCGCTCAGCTGAGCCGTTAGTGGCGTTAGAAGACTGAATAGCCAGTTCCCGAATTCGCTGCAGCAAGTTAGTCGTTTCGCCCAATGCACCTTCTGCTACCTGTGCAACAGAAATACCGTCGTTCGCGTTACGAATCGCCTGGTTCAAGCCGCGTACCTGCGAGGTAAACGAGTTCGAAATAGCCAGACCCGCAGCGTCATCTGCAGCGCTATTGATTCGTAAACCTGATGACAAACGCGCAAGTGATACATTCAAATC
>CBFHXO010000038.1:21297-24362 GCA_965659815.1 Pseudomonadales bacterium | reverse complement strand
TAACAATAAACGAATCAGAACGCTTGCGCTGGGCGCACTGGCATTATTGGCAATTATGTTTGGTTTAATTTACCTGCTCGATATGCCAGTAGAGCAAGTCTTACAGTTATTGGTTGTCAGCGTGATACTGGTGTTTATATTGGCTGTTGCCGGGTTTTTCTTTGCACTTGTTGTACACTTGCTAAAGCGGCTCTTTTCTAAAAAATAGTTGCTCGTTAAACAAAAAGTGTTAACGGGTTATACCCTAATACCGGATGCTTTCTATTCAAACGCTATCTAATCAGAGTCCAGGTCAATTTCAATAGAGAGTCGTTCGGCAATTTTTTCTAGCGTTCGTTCCAGTGTATCGGTATCGTAGCGTTGTGCATTGGCTAAGTCCATGGTCGAGTGAAATAGCTGGTCACCACTCATGGGAGCACTGCTTAAATGCGTTTGCATATTAAGTACATTGATTCCTGCACCCGCCAGTGCCTGGGCCACTTCGTGGACAATTCCAGACCGGTCATTACCCACAATATTAAGCCGTAGTTGGCTCGCGACATCAGCGGCCGCGGCCTTTGCAGGCGCGGCTTCTATCAGCTCGCTGTTATCGAGCTGTACCGAGAGTCCATGCTGCTTTAACGCGGTTAATTGATGTTGCAGCTGATCTATATTAGCGCTATCGATATTAACCCGAACAATACCGGCAAAGTGGCCGGCCAGTTGTGCCATACTGCTTTCCAGCCAGTTGCCTCCGCAGCTATTAATCACTTTGGCCAATTGCTCAACCAAACCGGTTTTATCCAGACCGATAAAACTGCAAATGATGTTTTTTTTCATAGTGAGTTGCCCGATTCTGGTCGCATGAGACAAATAGCTGTTTAGGCTTGCTTAGCGCTATGATCTTAAAATAAGAATCATTTAGCAATGCTGCTAGAGTAATAATACAATAGCAGTGATACTATTTGTCGCTACTGATCTATATTAAAAATCACTGGATCACTCGTCACTAATGACAGGTCGATTGAATATGCATGACAATCCGTTTGCAGACGATACACCCGCTGCCGAACCGCTGGTTATTCCTTTTGAGCAGTTATCGAATGATGCGCTTAACGGCGTGCTCGAAGAGTATATTAGCCGCGAGGGTACCGATTACGGCCTAATAGAAAAAGACCTGGACGCGCAACTGGCGGTGGCGCGTAAGCAGCTGACCAAGGGTAGGGTGCTGATTATCTTTGACCCGGTGACCGAACGCTGCCAAATTATTGAGTCCGAGCTATTGCAGCAATGGCAAGCAGCGAAAACAAGCAATGACTGAGCCGTTTGACCCAAAAAACCTAAGCGATAACGACTATGTGGAGCTTGATGCCAGGGGCTTATTATGCCCTGAGCCGGTGATGTTATTGCATAACCGCATACGCAAGATGGCCAGTGGTGACATTGTTAAACTCTGTGCCAACGACCCTTCTACCGAGCGTGATATCACCCGGTTTTGTGATTTTCTTAATCATCCACTGCTGCATTGGCAGCAGCAAAGCGACGAATACGTTTTTTGGATTAAAAAAAAGTAGCCCGTGAACAACAGGGCTACTTAGGGGAGCGATAACAATGTGGTGTACAATTTCATTACTCGATGTCAGCTTGAAAATTAAAAACCAAACATTAGGTTGATAATAGTTTTTCAATCGCAGCCATGGTTTCGGGGTTGCGCACGCGGATTTGTTCAGCAATATCGCGTTGAAAGTAGCAGCGAAAGTTTTCACTACTACTGGCGACATAAAGGCAGTCATCACCGGGCACTACCGGAGTTTTTTCAACCGCGTCCTCATCAACCAGCATACCGTGAAGCTCGCCGTCTTCATCCAGCACCCAGCTAACCACCGGCGTTAAGGTTAACGTATGCGACTCGTCGTTAACCAACAGTGCATGCGTACCAATCAAGTCGGGAATCTCCTGCACAATAGGAATATCTTCCAGCTCAATTGCCAATTCATTGGTGTACTTACATTGGGTTTCACTGCTGGAGTTTTGCTCCAACAAAGCCTCTGCCGCCTGGCATCTATCGTCACATTCAGCACTATCATCGCTGCTATCGCGATTAATAAAAACCGGAATATGGTCTGCGCTGGCAGGTTCAGATAAGTCCAACGTATATTGCTCATTAAAACGCATTGCGGTGGCAAGTTGTGCCACGATAATGTCAGGCGCATGGTAAAAAATGGTGTCGCTCTCGGCCTGATAATAGCCCTCCCAGTTTGCGTCAAGCTGCTCATCAATGGCGGTGCAATCAGTAATTTCGTTAATCCAGGGCACTAGTCCTACGACCTCACCGTCGGCACGCAAGCCCCAGCAAAGTATCGGTACAGCAATTAAGCGCTCAGGTCGGTTAGGGCTGGAATAAAGCATGCGAGTGCCGTTAGTTTCGGCACAAAGCTGAATAAGCGCGCGGCTACTTTGGGATTCAATTGACTTACCCGTGAAAAGATTAATCACGTTATTATTGTCAATTTGGCACCTTGAATCAGACTGCATCAGTGACATACTCCTATTTTAACGGCAGAGTGATTAATGATTATTGGGACACTCACTCTATTAACTTCAGGACTATCTAACTTCTGGACTCGTGACGTTGCTATCAGCGCAGGTGTAGCGTAAAACCATTCTCTGATAGCAAAAACCATTACTGAAAATCATTGCCGACTCGACTTGCGACAAATGCTGACAGCGGTTTAAATTCGGTTTTATCTAACGCTTGTTTGAGTATAGCCGCTGCTTGTTGCTTGCAAGCTAATTAGACATTGATGACACGGTTAGTTGCGGGGTTGTTCCATATTGAGTTGTCAATGTATTTTCCTAAATAACATTAAATATATTACTTAAGCTATTGTAAATTGGTTAATATTTGAATTTTAACAAGATCTTATAATGCCTTTCCAATC
Organism: Pseudomonadales bacterium; assembly: GCA_965659815.1. Classification (GTDB taxonomy): domain Bacteria; phylum Pseudomonadota; class Gammaproteobacteria; order Pseudomonadales; family UBA7434; genus UBA7434. The sequence goes on along the minus strand of CBFHXO010000038.1, from coordinate 21,441 downwards.
CATAAGCAGTACTAAAATTAAATGTCAAAATCCATGCTTTACCGACTTGCCGCCACTGCCAACCGGCTACCTTGCAGCCAGTTTGTTCGCTACAGCGTCAATTTCAGTGAGCCAGCAAGGCGATGAGCGACGCCAACTTACATA
>CBFHXO010000038.1:0-21287 GCA_965659815.1 Pseudomonadales bacterium | reverse complement strand
AGGGCGCCAATACTCGAACGCTTATTTAAAGCGACATTTTATCGGGATTACCAAACCCTGTTGCGCGGTGGTGCAGACGAACCGCTATACCAGCCTGTAATTAGCAATAACGCTGCGCAAAATAATAACGCCGCTCAAGCGAACATTATTTATTACCGTGCAGACTATTTTGCCAGTGCCTTACATGAGGTTGCGCACTGGTGTATTGCCGGGCCTGAGCGACGCAAGCAGGTAGACTTTGGTTACTGGTATAGCCCTGATGGGCGCAATGAGCAACAGCAGGCAGCGTTTCAAGCTGCGGAGGTAAAACCACAAGCGATTGAATTATTATTTTCTATTGCTGCCAACTATCGCTTTCAACCCAGTATCGATAACCTGTCACAAACAGAACAGGACATGCCGGCATTTAAAGCCCGCGTTGTCGAGCAGGCACAACAGTACCTTGCTCACGGATTGCCCGCGCGAGCCATACTGTTTTACCAACAGTTGGCAAAACACTTTTCCGGACCGTCTGTCACCGAACTTTTGGCCAATGAACTGGATATAAGCAACTTGGCGATAAAAGAAAGAAAAATAAAAAATGAAAACACTTAGGCTATTGGCTGACGAAAATATTCCTGGGCTAGATACTCTTTGCGATAACTGGGCGAGCATTCGCTATTGCGCTGGTCGCGAAATTACCGCTACCGACTTGCAGGATATCGACGCACTGCTGGTTCGCTCGGTAACAGAAGTTAATAGCAAGCTATTGACTAACAGCTCGGTAAAATTTATTGGCAGTGCAACCATAGGCGTCGACCATATCGACCGCGACTATCTTCAGCAACGAGGTATTGGCTTTGCCTATGCGCCCGGTTGCAATGCCAATGCCGTGGTTGACTATGTGATGTCGGCGCTATTATCGCTATATAGCAATGCCGAGCTACAGCAACGTTGCATTGGTATTATTGGCTGCGGCAATGTCGGTAGCCGCTTACTGCGTTGTCTGCTGCATTTTGGGCTGCATCTTAAAGTATTTGACCCTCTGGTCAGCATTGATACCCGCGCTTACAGCAATGCCGAGCAAGTGCAAAGCCTAGACGCGTTAATGGACTGTGACGTTATCTCACTGCATGTACCATTAACCACCAGTGGTGATTATCCAACACGGTATTTATTTGATCTGCAACGCCTGCGGGCCTTAGCGCCATCGACGCTGTTAGTAAATAGCAGCAGGGGAGCAGTGGTTGATAATACCGCGGCAAAACAGGTATTGGCAGAGCGGCCTGACTTAACACTGCTGTTAGATGTATGGGAGTCGGAGCCTAATATCGATTTAGAACTCTATCAATTATGCAAAATCGCTACACCGCACATCGCAGGTTATAGCCCTGAGGGCAAGCTAAAAGGTACTATTGCGATAGTTGAAGCCGCTAAAGCATTTTTTTCAATTAATTCAGCGCCGGCTAAAAACTCACTTAACACCACTGCGCTAAGCTCCATAAAAAACCTCGACCAGTATCGGCAGCAATTGCAGTCGATTTATCAGGCCAGCATTGACTCAGAGCTGTTTTATCAACAATTACTTAATGCAGCTGTTATTGGCAACGGGCAGGGCGCAGCCGGGCAAATATTTGATGACTATCGCAAAAACTACACGCAACACTATCCGACACGTTCGGAAATCAACTACGATATCGATAAATAAAATTCAGTGATAATAGAAACCTGCTAAACACTCAATCTGCGACAGGAAACTGATGACACAAGAAGACAAGCAGCGCGATACTGAATTTATGCGCCAGGCACTACTGCTGGCCGACCAGGCAGCCGAACTGGGCGAGGTGCCGGTAGGTGCGTTGCTGGTATCTAATAATACTATCGTAGCGCGCGGCTACAACCAGCCAATTATTAACCACGACCCCAGCGCCCACGCTGAAATTGTTTGTTTGCGAGCGGCAGGGCAGGCGTTAAACAATTACCGCTTTCCTGGTACTACGCTTTATGTCACCTTGGAACCTTGCACAATGTGTGTAGGCGCGATTATTCACGCCAGGGTGTCGCGACTGGTCTTTGGCGCCTTAGAGCCACGTGCCGGTGCCGTCGAGTCACAGCAGTCAATGCTGACGCAAGACTTCTTTAATCATCGGATTGAGTGGAAAGGTGGCGTGCTGGCCGAGCATTGTGGTGAGCGATTAAGCGTGTTTTTTCGCGATCGACGCTAATACTGCTGGCGCGTTACAGTGCCTGAACAGGTTTTTCGTTGCTATCAAAGTTATCGGCAGAATTGGCTAGCGTGGTTTTATTGCCGTTGGCGATTTTTTCTGTAGCTGCACTCTCAGTGCTTTTTTTATCACCCGGGTTTAGTGTGCCAGCAGTTGTTACTTTATTTTTATTGTTGTCAGTGCTTTCAAATTCAGGGCTTTGAGGAGCAACACTGCCAAGCTCAGCATTTTCTTCATCACGAATAAACTCGCTAATAAACGTGTTCACTGAATCTTCGTCGGGTTGCCAGTTGCGTGCAATTTCGTTCCAGCGCAACACATTGTGATAGTGACGAATATTTTGCACATATTGCACTGGCTCATACCCCCTGGCGTAGCCATAGCGCGTTTTTTCATACCATTTTTTTTGCGTGAGCAACGGTAGGCTTTGTTTCACGTCGTACCAGCTATTGGGGTCGCCATTACGCTTTTGCGTAATCACTCGGGCATCTTCGAGATGGCCCAAACCAACATTGTAGGCAGCCAGTGCAAACCAGCTGCGGTCGGGTTCTAAAATGCGTTTTGGCAAACGGCTTTTCAGGCTTTTCAAATAAATCGCACCGCCGCGCAAGCTTTGGTCGGGGTCGAGCCTATCGCTAACGCCAACCTCTTTAGCTGTGGGCAGCGTTAGCATCATCATACCGCGAACCCCGGTACGGGATTTTGCCAGTGGGTTCCAACCCGACTCCTGGTAGCTAATCGCCGCCAGCCATCGCCAGTCCATATCAAACTCTTCTGCCACTGCCTTAATATTGGTTTCGTACAAGGGCAGTTGCTGGGCAATATTTTTGGCAAACTCATTCGCGGCAACCTGGTTAATATGCTCGGTCTGGCCGTAATAACGCTCTTCGAGTTTCGCCAGCGTACCGTCGTCACGTATTTGTTTGATAAAACGATTAGCCGCGCGATGAAGATCTGACTGTTCAAACGACTTTGGCATTGCCCAGGCAAAGGATGAGGTATCGCCAATAGAAAACGCTTTTTTCACCCGAGGGAAAAACCCGCGATGTAACATAAACTCGGTAGAGTCAATCAGGGTGTAATCGATCTCGCCACTTTCAACCCGGCCTAACACATCAATATAGTCAACGTTATTTAACTCACGCCAGGCTATTTCGGGGTGGGTGTTGCGCATATTTTCCAGCATCGCCGAGTGAGAGCTATCGGCGACAACCACAATTTCCCGGCCAATTAAGTCGGCTGGCGTTCTGGGTTTTTTATTGCCAACGCGATAAACCACCAACGGCTGACTCTCGAGGTAAGGCGCGGTAAAGGTAAATCGCTGCAGATTAGCCGGGCTAGTGCTAAGCCCGGCAGAGGCAAGATGCGCCTCCTTGCGTTCAAGCCGGTTGTACAGATCGGCCAGTGAATCGGTGGTGGTAATGGCCAGCTCTTTACCGAGGTAGCCGGCGAAGCGTTCGAGCAGCGCATACTCAAAGCCGCTGGGACCTTCATCGCTTTCAAAATAAGTGTTGGGGCTAATGCGGGTAATCACGCGCAATTTATCGTCGGGTGCAGCCACTGTGCTGCGTTCGCTGGCGCGTTTGGCCGAAAGCATGCTGCTGTATTGCAAGGTCGACATCAGTGCCATTAGCGCAAAACTGAGCCCGGCAAACACAAATGCACCGTGAATCCGCCGACTCGAACGCAGGCGGCGGCGGACTATTTTATCTCCCAGGTGTTTTAGCAAAATTCAATTCCCTACAGGCTGTTATTCAATAGTAGGCCAGGTCGATATAGGCTGACCAGCTTGCCGCTGCAACAGCGATATGCTAGCGCCGCCGTGCCTCCCGACAGGCCCCAGTATCTCACTGAAATTGCAGGTTTTTTTTACGGCTACCGGTTATTTGTCAAAGTGTGATTTTTCACATCGCTAATGCCGGGTTTTCGCCCGCAGTCTCACTGTCATTGGTTTCGCAGCGCAACGGTAAACCCTATAATGCGCGCTTCGATTTCCCGGCCTGCCAGCTCCCGCTAACCGCCCGATTGAAAGAATCCGGGCAGTTATAAGACAGCAGGCCATTTATCAACCGTTTTACGTCAGCGCTTTAAAGAGGTTTTGTTCTGTCAACGCTAGAAGTATTAGCCGGCCAACCGGCGTTCTCACCGTTTAAGCTTGCCCGACTGGTCGACCAGATTCGCGAGCAGTTATCCGTATTGGCAGCTGATAGCACGCTTGCCGATATCACACTTGCGAGTATGCAGGCCAACTTTCTACATATTGCCGAGCTTAGTCCGCCCGAGCATTCACCACCGCTGAACGAGCAACAACTAGCACTGCTGCAACAGCTATTGGTTTACGGCCCCCGGCCAGAGACCATGCCTGCCAACGATTCTGCATTACCCAATAGTCATGCCAGCTATTGTGCGCGGCGTATTGTTTCACCAAGAGCCGGAACGATTTCGCCCTGGTCTTCAAAGGCCACCGATATCGCGCATAATTGTGGCTTGCCTATGGTGTTGCGACTCGAACGGGCAATTGAATACCAATTGACGTTTAGCAGTACTCAAGGCAGTGACAGCGAACTTGCCAACCGGGTAGAGCAGCAGCTATTGGAACAACTTCAAGGCATCATCCACGACCGTATGGTCGAAACGGTATTTACCGATCAACAGCAACTGGCCGCGCTATTTCAGCACAGCGAACCGCAGGCCATGGATTATGTCGATATATTAAGCGGTGGTCGCAATGCTCTAAGCCAAGCCAATACCAGTCTGGGTTTGGCGTTGGCCGAAGACGAAATTGATTATCTGCTGGAAAATTTTACCGCGCTAAATCGCAATCCCAGCGATGTTGAGCTAATGATGTTTGCCCAGGCAAATTCAGAGCACTGCCGACATAAAATATTTAATGCCAGCTGGACTATCGATGGCGTAGAGCAGCAGCAGTCACTATTTGGCATGATTAAAAACACCTTTAAAGCCAACAAGGGTTATGGTGTACTCAGTGCCTATTCCGACAACGCGGCAGTATTAGAGGGCGCCCAAGCCCAGCGATTTTTTCCGCAGCCTGTCAAGTCACCTGCCACTGAGGCAGATCTGGGCAAAATTCAAAGCTATGGCTATAGTGATGAACCTGTCCACTATTTGCTAAAGGTTGAAACGCATAATCATCCCACGGCAATTGCACCCTTTCCCGGCGCATCAACCGGCTCTGGCGGCGAGATTCGCGATGAGGGCGCAACCGGCAGTGGTGCTAAACCCAAAGCAGGGCTTACCGGTTTTAGCGTCTCAAACCTGAATATTCCTGGCTTTACCCACGACTGGGAGCAAGACTACGGCAAACCCGGTCGCATTGTGTCAGCACTGGATATTATGCTTGAAGCGCCCTTAGGTGGCGCTGCGTTTAATAACGAGTTTGGTCGACCCAATATCAACGGCTACTTTCGCAGCTTTGAACAAGCCATCGCAACGGTCGATAGCAGTGGTGCACACAGCGGTACTGAAGTACGTGGCTACCACAAGCCCATAATGCTGGCTGGTGGTATTGGCAATGTGCGCAACGAGCATGTGATTAAACAACCGATTACTGCCGGTGCAAGTTTAATCGTATTAGGTGGCCCGGCGATGTTAATTGGCCTGGGCGGCGGCGCTGCTTCGTCAATGACCTCGGGGCAAAGCAGTGAGTCACTCGATTTCGCCTCTGTGCAACGCGATAACCCCGAAATGGAGCATCGCTGCCAGGAAGTTATCGATCGCTGCTGGCAAATGGGTAATAACAACCCGATAGCATTTATTCACGATGTTGGTGCTGGTGGTTTATCTAACGCATTACCTGAGCTGGTTAAAGATGGCGGTGTCGGTGGCGTATTTTCCCTGCGCGATATTCCCTGCGATGAAGCCGGCATGTCACCGCTGGCCATTTGGTGTAATGAATCGCAAGAGCGTTATGTGATTGCGGTTAATCATAACGACTTATCTGTATTTGATGCTCTATGCCAGCGCGAGCGCGCACCTTACGCCGTAGTTGGTGTAGCCAGCGACGCTGAACATCTCGAACTCAGCGATAGTCACTTTGACAACAAACCGGTTGATTTACCCATGTCGGTGTTGTTTGGAAAGCCGCCAAAAATGCATCGCAATGTTCACAGTATTGCCGCACCACGCCAGGCAACGAATTTTGCCGATACTACTATCGAGCAAGCGCTAACAGAAGTATTAAAGCTGCCCACCGTTGCCAGCAAAAGTTTTTTAATCACCATTGGCGATAGAACCGTTGGCGGTATGGTTTATCGCGATCAAATGGTTGGCCCCTGGCAGGTACCGGTTGCCGATGCTGGCATTACGCTGAATTCTTTCACTGGCTACACCGGTGAAGCCATGGCCATGGGTGAGCGCACGCCTATCGCGCTTTTGGATGCAGCGGCATCTGCGCGCATGGCCGTTGCCGAGGCCATAACCAATATTGCCTGCGCGCCGATTGCCACACTCAGTGATATAAAACTTTCGGCAAACTGGATGGCAGCCGCCGGTCACCCAGGCGAGGATGCGCGCCTATACGAAGCCGTTAGCGCAATCGGTATGGACTTATGCCCGGAACTGGGTATTGCAATACCCGTCGGTAAAGACTCAATGTCCATGGCCACGCGCTGGCAGGATAACGGCATTGATAAGCAAGTCACGGCCCCCATGTCGTTAGTCATTACTGCTGCGGCCAGGGTTCGGGATGTTCGACTTAGTGTAACGCCGCAACTTCAACAAAGCGATGAGCCGACTGTACTGCTGTTAGTGGATATTGCTAATGGCAAGCAACGACTGGGTGCCAGTGCACTGGCGCAGGTTTATCAGCAGTTGGGTGATGCTGCCGCCGATATCGATTCGGCTCAATCACTCGCCGGTTTTTTCAACGCCGTACAGGCGTTAATTGCAGAGCAAAAAATTCTCGCCTATCACGACCGCTCAGATGGCGGCTTGATGGTTAGCGTATTGGAAATGGCCTTTGCCGGTCAGTTGGGTATTGATCTCGATGTACCATTGGAGCAGAGCGACACCGCGCTGGCCTGGGCATTCAATGAAGAAGCCGGCGCCGTGCTGCAAATACATCAGTCAGACCTCGATACAGTGCTGGCACTCTTCAACCAGCACGGCGTCCCAGCCGTGAATGTTATCGGTACACTTAACAGTGACAAGGCCGTGCGACTGCGCTGCGACAGTAAGATCCTGTTAGATAAACCTCTTGCCGAATTGCATAGCCTATGGCATCAAACCAGTTATGAAATGCAGGCCATTCGCGATAATGCCGATTGCGCGCTCGCCGAGCAACAGGCCATTGCCACTGCCAGCGATAGTGGCTTATTTGCCAAACTCAACTACAACCCAGCAGAAGATATTTGCGCGCCGTATATTGCCAGCGGTAGCCGCCCCAAAATCGCAATTTTGCGCGAGCAAGGCGTTAATGGCCAATATGAAATGGCGGCAGCCTTTGATCGTGCCGGTTTTGATGCCCAGGATATTCATATGAGCGATATCCTGGCCGGTCGGGTTGGCCTTAACGACTACGCTGGGCTTGCGGCCTGTGGCGGCTTTTCTTATGGCGATGTATTAGGTGCGGGCGAGGGTTGGGCAAAAACCATTTTGTATAACAGCGTTGCACGTGACCAGTTTGCCGAGTTTTTTTCCCGTGCCGATAGCTTTGCACTGGGTGTTTGCAATGGCTGCCAAATGCTGTCTAATCTAAAATCGTTAATACCTGGCACCGATCATTGGCCGCGGTTTGTTCGCAACGAATCCGAGCAATTTGAAGCCCGCCTGGTAATGGTTGAAGTGCAGCAAAGCTCATCGCTGTTATTACAAGATATGCAAGGCTCGCAAATGCCGGTCGTGGTTTCACACGGGGAAGGTCGCGCCGAGCTGGCCGATACTGAATTGACGGCGCTGGCGAGCAAAGGGCAAATCAGCTTGCAGTATATCGACCACAGCGGCCAACCCACCCAGCGTTACCCGCTTAACCCCAATGGCTCACCCGCAGGAATTGCCGGGGTCAGCAGTGCGGATGGCAGAGTCACTATAATGATGCCGCATCCAGAGCGTATATTTCGCACAGTGCAGCAGTCATGGGCACCGTCTGACTGGGGCGAAGACAGCGCCTGGATGCGGTTATTTTGCAATGCCAGGAAAAATCTGGGCTGATATACAGTTGAGTAGTCATTCGCTAGACAATTGCGACGGTCAATGGCAACAGGCATGGCGACAGACAACAAAAGATTACCGCTTAAAAAGGTAACAATTAACGGGTACAGGCTTAGCTTGATAATGGGCAGAATGCCCCAAACAACAGGCTTTAGCTCTATAATGCGCCGGGCGATACGCCCGAGAGCACTACGCAGCAACAGCTCTGCCACTCGAGCTGTAACACAAATAAGGTAAAAAGAACTGGCTATGAACCGATTCCCACTCTGGAAGTACTTATTGCTCGCCATGACGCTGACGCTTGGTATTGTTTACTCGCTGCCAAATCTTTACGCTCCCGACCCGGCAATTCAGGTGTCGGGTGAGAGCAGCTCATTGGTCATTACCGAAGAGGAGCTTCAACGTGTGCAGGCCGCACTCGATAGCGCTGCAATCGATACTATTAGTGCCGAGCTGATTGATAACAAATTACTGGTGCGATTAACTAATCGTGAGCAACAATTGCAAGCCAAACGCGTGGTGCAGGATTTACTCGGTATCGAAAACTATGTGGTTGCGCTTAACTTGGCCGAGACAACCCCTGACTGGCTGCGCTCAATGGGCGCGTCACCCTTAAAGCTGGGCCTCGACCTTAGCGGTGGTGTGCATTTTCTTATGGAGGTCGATACCGAAGCCGCAATCGAAACCCGCTTGCGCTCCAGCGTCTCCAGCTACAAAGCCCAGCTGCGCAAAGAAAAAATTCGCGGCACTATTCAGCTAAACGATGGCGTGGTCACCGGCCGTTTTAAAACCGAAGAACTGCGTGATAAAGCCTCTAGCCTGGCATTTGAAGAAATGCCACAAATGAGCCGGCGCAAATCCACCGACGGCGACACTTATGTACTCGAATTGGAGTTGGGCGAACAGGCCATTGCTACATTAGAGGATGAAGCGGTAGGTCAAAATCTAATTACCTTGCGCAATCGGGTGAATGAGCTGGGGGTTTCCGAGCCTCTGGTGCAGCGTCAGGGTAGAAACCGGGTGGTTGTTGAATTGCCCGGCGTGCAGGACACGGTCACCGCAAAACGTATTTTAGGTAAAACGGCTAATCTTGAGTTTCGTCTCGAAGCCAATATTGATGCCAGCAGTTTTAATCGCGAGCAATTTAATTATGAAGGACGTGCTGTTGATTTAGAGCGCGATATTATTGTTACCGGGGAAAGCGTATCCGGTGCACGCTCGGGCTTTGATGAAAATTCGCAGCCGCAGGTAAGTATTGACCTCGACGCCGACGGCGGCAAGCTAATGCACAGGGTGACCCGCCATGCCGTCAAGCGCAAAATGGGTGTGCTATTTATTGAACGCAAAACCCGAAAAATTGGCACCCAGCTTAACGAGCAGGGTGAGCCTGAACCCGTTTACGAACGCTACGACCAGCGACGTGTTATTAACCTGGCCACGATTCAGGATGCGTTGGGTTCCAGTTTTCGGATTACCGGCCTCGATAGCGCCGCCGAAGCTTCGGAGCTTGCGCTATTACTGCGTGCCGGTGCACTGGCTGCACCAATGGAGTTTATTGAAGAGCGCACCATAGGCCCATCACTGGGTGCCGAAAATATTGCTCAGGGCGTTAAGTCCGTGGTAATTGGTTTGGGGCTGGTGGTGATTTTTATGCTGCTGTTCTACAAGTTATTTGGTATGGCGGCCAATATTGCATTAACCATGAATCTGGTGCTTATTATTGCGGTTATGTCGATTCTGGGCGCGACATTAACCCTGCCCGGTATTGCTGGTATTGTGCTAACCGTTGGTATGGCAGTTGATGCTAACGTACTGATCTTTTCGCGAATACGAGAAGAAGTTAAAAATGGGTTGTCGCCACAAATGGCCATTCACACTGGTTTTGAGCGCGCCTTTGTCACCATTCTCGATGCAAACTTAACCACTTTGCTGGCGGCAGTGATTCTTTACGCGGTGGGCACAGGCCCGATTAAAGGCTTTGCCATTACATTGTCGATTGGTATTTTAACTTCAATGTTTACTGCCATTATGGGTACACGCGCGTTGGTCAATATTATGTACGGTGGACGCGGTAAAGTTAAAAAACTATTGATATAAATACAATCGGTACCAATGATATAGCGACCGGCTGGTAAAAAAGTTAAACCCTTTACAGGTGATTAAAGCATGGCTTTAGATAGGATTATTGATTTTATGAAGTATCGACGTATGGCCGTGGTGCTGTCGTTGATTCTGGTATCGGTATCAATCGGCTCGCTGGCTACCCAGGGCTTAAAGCTTGGGCTGGACTTTACCGGTGGTACGCTGGTTGAGGTTGCCTACGACCAGCCGGCCGACTTGTCGGCAATACGTAATACGCTGGAAACCTCCGGCTATGAAAACGCGCTGGTTATCAACTTTGGTTCAGAGCAAGATGTACTGGTGCGATTACCACAGAGCAATAACAGCCAGCTTGGCGATGAATTACTGTTGGTATTAAAAGCCGGCTACAGCGGCACTATCGACTTAAAACGCATTGAATTTGTTGGCCCACAGGTAGGTGAAGAGCTGCGCGAGCAGGGCGGGCTTGGCCTGTTATTCGCGCTAATTTGTGTCATGATTTATGTGGCGTTTCGCTTTCAGTTTAAATTTTCTATTGGTGCGGTGGTTGCGTTGATTCATGACGTGCTAATCACGCTTGGTGTTTTTTCGGTACTGCAGCTTGATTTTGACTTAACCGTGCTGGCCGCACTGTTGGCGGTTATTGGTTACTCACTTAATGACACCATCGTGGTATCCGATCGTATTCGTGAAAACTTTCGCCTGGTTCGCAAAGGTGAGCCGGCTGAAATTATTAATCGCTCGCTAACACAAACCTTGGGCAGAACGGTAATGACCTCGTTAACCACTTTGATGGTATTAAGCTCACTGTTTATCTTTGGTGGCGATATTATCCATGGTTTTGCCACCGCATTAATTGTCGGCGTATTTATCGGCACTTATTCGTCGATTTTCGTGGCGGCTAATGTCTTGCTAATGCTTGAAATCACCAAAGAAGACCTGGCTATTCCGGTTGTTGAAGGTGCGGAACACGTTGATGGCTTACCCTAAGTCGATCTTTAATCACTGGTAAATAGCCGTTGAAGTAAAGAAATAGTCCGTATAAATCGTTAGTTGGAATAATACACTATGAGCCAGGCTTCCCCCGAGACGGTTAGCGCATCAATTACGCCCGATGCCAGTATGCAAATACTCTCGCGTCGTGAAATAGAACAACTTTACGATGCCGGCAAAACCCATTTGTACCAATTGTTTCGCCAGTGTGCGCTAGCAGTGCTTAGTAGTGGCAGCAACGAAGACGACACCAACAAGGTACTCGACCAGTACCGAAGTTTTGATATTGAAATTATTCAGCGCGAGCGAGGTATTAAACTGGTGCTAAGTAATGCGCCTGCCCACGCCTTTGTTGATGGTGAAATGATTAAGGGTGTTAAGGAACACGTTTTTTCTGTATTGCGCGATATTGTTTTCATTCATGACGAACTGTACACCAACGGCACTTACGACTTATCGACCACGCGTGGCACCACAGATGCTGTGTTTAGTATTTTGCGCCATGCCAATGCGCTTCAACCCAATAAAGATCCTGACTTAATTGTTTGTTGGGGCGGGCATTCCATTAACCGCGTAGAGTACGAATACACCAAGCTGGTGGGTTACGAGCTGGGTTTGCGTAACTTAGATATTTGCACCGGTTGTGGCCCCGGTGCAATGAAAGGTCCAATGAAAGGTGCGGCCATTGCTCATCGCAAACAGCGTAAACTGCTGGGGCGCTACCTAGGGATTTCGGAACCCGGCATAATTGCTGCCGAGTCACCCAACCCGATTGTTAACGAACTCATTATTATGCCGGATATCGAAAAGCGCCTTGAGGCCTTTGTGAGAACCGGTCACGGCATTTTGGTGTTTCCTGGTGGCGTTGGCACCGCTGAAGAAATTTTTTATCTGCTGGGTTTGCTATTGCACCCAGACAACCGCGATACGGTGATTCCGTTGGTCTTTACCGCGCCACAGGAATCGGCTGATTATTTTGAAGTTATAGACCAGTTTATTGGTTTAACACTGGGGCCAGAAGCACAAGGTAAATATCAAATTATTATCGGCGACCCGGCTAAGGTGGCGCAAACCATGATCGAGGGGATGGTTGCGGTGCGCGATCAACGTAGGCGAAGTAAAGACGCGTTTTATTACAACTGGTCGTTAAATGTGCCGGCTGAGCTTCAACAACCGTTTATGCCTACCCACGAAAATATGGCCGGTTTGAACCTGCAAGCTAATCAACCGGCATTTGCTATGGCGGTCAGTTTGCGAGCTATGTTTTCCGGTTTGGTTGCGGGTAATGTTAAAGCCGAAGGGCTGCAGGCAATTGCTGAACACGGTAATTATAAAATCAATGGCGATAGCCAAATAATGGCAACGCTGGATCAGCTGCTAGTGTCGTTTGCCGAGCAGGGACGAATGAAAATTAATGCCGAACAGTATCGGCCCTGTTATGAAATTGTTAATGACTAGTTTTTTTTAAGGCGTGATGCCATTGAGGCTTGCTTGGCTCTTTGCTGACTTACTCGGCTCTTTGCTGACTTACTCGTCTACCCACACCCAGCGCAGTGGTTCGCCAAAGTCATCGTAAATGAGTCGTTTATGAGGGCGTTTGGTCTTCGTGGCCGTGCTGGGTTTTAGTGCTTTTTGCTGGCGGCGGTTTTCCAGCGTATTGACCACTTCGGGAATATAAGTCCAGTCGCTTTTTTTATTATCCATTTGCCAGCTTTCAGCACGCAATGGTTTCTCGGCGCCATCGCGGCTGCTCACCCCTCTGGGTATCTCGTTAACGACTTTGCCATCACCCAAAAAGTCATTTATCTGGGCCTCAATTTCATGGCGTAAATCGGCTTTTGTGGGCGGCTTTTTTAACACTGCAATTGACCGTAAAGCTGTTTACTCATAGGTTTTACTTCGCAAAAGCGAATCGAACGAAGTATTATAGCAATAGAACGCTCAAAAATAACGCAAACTGCTGCCCGTTTAAATGACTGTTTTAATCATAGTGCTAATAAACGCTTTTAAAAAACAAATACCATATAAATAACAGTCATTTAGCGCCTTCATTAGATTTGCACAGGCTCAATTAAAAATCTTAAAACCAATTGGCTATCGGTCATTCCTTTAACCGATCTATTAACCAGGACATAAAAATGTCGGAGTCCGCTTCGTTAAAAACACCCGCAGCAGCGGTTTCGCACAATACGTATTATGCCTGCTATGTGCTGTTCCTACTCTGGCTGGCCTATATCCTGTCTTTTATAGACCGGCAAATTCTTTCACTATTAATTGGCCCCATCCGTGAGGACTTTGCGATTTCAGACACACAGTTCAGTTTATTGCACGGACTTGCTTTTGCCATTTTTTATACACTATTGGGTTTACCCATAGGCCGTTTGGCCGACCGAAAAAATCGCCGCAATATCATTATTGCCGGTGTTGCCTTGTGGAGTTTAATGACCTGCCTGTGTGGGTTTGCAAAAAACTTTGGTAGTTTATTTCTCGCCCGTATTGGCGTAGGGGTGGGCGAGGCAGCACTATCACCACCGGCTCACTCATTGCTTAGCGATTATTTTAAAGCCAGCAAACTACCGTTAGTCTTTGCGTTTTATACCACCGGCATTATTGTTGGCAGCGGCGTTGCGTACTTGATTGGCGGTGAGATTTACCAGTTTTTTGAACAAAGCACCAGTTTAAAACACCCTATGCTTGAGTCAGTTAAACCCTGGCAGGCTACCTTTATCGCCGTAGGCGCACCGGGCATATTAGTCGCGCTATGGATGCTAACCATTAAAGAACCCGAGCGCACCGGCACAGCGGTTAGCGAAAACAATACCGAGTCGCTTAGTATCGGTGAAGTTGTTCAATATCTGCTGCAAAGGCGTCAGGCCTATGGCGGAATTATTATTGGCGTATCGTTACTATCGATTCTGGGCTATGCCACGATGGCCTGGTACCCGGAGTTTTTACAGCGCAGCTACGGCATGGACAGGGCAGAGGCGGGAAGCCGCTTCGGCTCACTGTTTATTATTGCCGGCTTGGCGGGCACTGCAATGCTGGCTTTTACCACCGATTATTTTGCCCGTCGTGGCGTCGCTGATATCAGTTTAAAAATCGTAATTTTTGTTGCTATAGCGGAGTTTATTCCAGCGACCATTGCACCGCTAATGCCCAATGCAGATTTGGCGCTAATGTTTGCTTCAGTGCTTATAGCCTTGCAGTACGGTTACTTTGGTATTGCGATTTCAGCACTACAGGTAATTACGCCTAACCAGATGCGTGCGCAAGTTTCAGCCGTTTTATTATTTTCAACCAATATACTCGGGCTGATTGTCGGGCCAACAATTGTTGCAATAATGACCGATTATTTATTTGTTGGCGATCAATATTTGAATTACTCGCTGGCGCTTACGGCTGCATTGGTTGCGCCAGTTGCGGCTATTATTCTTTGGCGCAGCTTAAACCAGTATCAAGCGCTATTAGGTATCGACAAAAAAAAGGGCAGTTCGTAGTAAACTGCCCTTGTTAATTTGCATTCTTATTTGGCCGTGGGTAAATTTCCGTTTAGATATCCCAGCTGGGATCTTTAAAATACACCACATTATTTGCACCATCCTTGCCTCGCGCTGCCACTTGCTCTCGTACGGCGCTGCGCTGGCTACTGGTTTTTGAATCGAGTGCACCCCGGGTATCGATCGTCTTTGCGTGCGGTGCCTGGCTCGCCTCAGCCTGCCGCTCAATTTTATCGATATAAACATTTACCGCATGCTCGGCTATGCGACGCGAGCGATAAGGCCCCAGCAAATCTTTTTCACGGGTAAAGAAAAACCAGTCATCGTTAATTTCCAGATACCGGCTGGTTTGTATCGGTTGCGTAAATGGCGCATCGGTTTTTCGTATGTTGTCACTCACAATTGTCATGCCCTGTTTCTATTCCAAGCTTAAATTTAATAGCAATTAGGCAGCTACCCAATCACAGGAAAAAAGTCCTTGCTCAAATAATAGCCAAAATCACGCCTAGATTGAATAAAATATTAAATATCAGTTGTTTAGAGCATTTACCTCGAATTATTATTATTCGGCTTTGTCAGAAAAACCGACGTAAGCTGTGGCGCCTGGTGCTAACTTGGCCGCTATTCAAGTAAACGCATACGCTCCAGCAGCGATTCACTGGTTTGTGGGCCTACCAGTTTGGCCTTTAACTCACCGCTGGGATCGAACAAATACGTGGTAGGTAGTGAAGCGGGGCGCGCTAGCCGCAATTGATCAACCGGGTCCTCATCGAGTACCTGAAAGCGAATGCCCATTCGCTTCGACAACTGCTGCAATTCTTCGCCATGAATGCGGTCGAAATTCACTCCTAATACCTCCAGCTGTGCTGCATGGTCGGCATCCAAAGCGTTTAACTCGGGAATTTCTTTAATACAGGGCGCGCACCACTCTGCCCAGTAATTTAGCACCACCCACTTGCCCTGATAATCGGCAATATCAAAGGCTTTAGAGCCTGTTTCAGTTTGCCTGTCACAGCCAACCAGTAACAGCGCGGCAAACAATAAAATAGACTGTAGAGTACTGGCAAGCATGCCGCGTAGTGATAGCAAACGAGGCTGCTGAAATAACGGTGCTGGCAGCGGATTACTGGCTGGTTTCATCATTCGGTCTCTTGTTTTGTTAAACACTGCATCGTGCAGCATGGCGTTAATAAAGGCGAATTATTGTATACTATATGGCTGAACCGCGACGCGGGTTTTATCGGCTGCTAAGCGCATTTTGTCGATCGCAAAGCGATTTTATTTATCGACTTAATCTCCAATGGACCCTTGTTTATGGCTAATATCAGTATCTACCACAATCCCCGTTGTTCCAAATCGCGCCAAACGCTGGCGCTCATTGAGGAGCGCGGTATTGATCCAGATATTATTCTATACCTCGACCAGCCGCCTACGACCACCGCACTAAAAGCTGTTTTGACCAAACTGGGCATCTCGGCACGAGAACTGCTGCGCAAAGGTGAAGCAGACTATAAAGCGCTTAAGCTTGCCGATGAGTCGCTCAGTGATGCCGCATTAATCAAAGCCATGTGTCAGGCCCCCAAGCTTATTGAGCGGCCTATTGTTATTAAGGGCAATAAGGCTGTATTGGGTCGCCCACCAGAAAACGTGTTAGTGTTATTGTGAGTGCTATTGAATATACGGCGAGCCAGTAGTTCTCCTGGCGCTTTTTACCCAGGTGTCTTCCGCCCTGGCATTTTTTAGCAAAGTGCTTTTTAACATGCTTTCTTTTAGCGATTAAACTATTCAGCAGCAGGTAACAGTTAAATGCCCGACCCGTATATTTTAGTGCTGTATTACAGCCGACATGGCGCGACCGCAGCTATGGCAGAACAAATAGCTTTAGGTGTTAATGCGGTTAGTGGCCAGCGCGCGATGGTTAGAACTGTTCCGGCCGTGAGTGATAATATTGAACAACCCGCACAAGCAGCAATTCCAGAGCAAGGGCCTTTATACTGCAGTGAAGATGATTTGCGCGAGTGTTCAGGTCTGATTATTGGCAGCCCAACGCGCTTTGGCAATATGGCAGCGCCGTTAAAATATTTTATCGACTCAACCAGCAGCCTTTGGTTAAGCGGTGATTTAATTGATAAGCCAGCCGCAGCATTTACCTCAACTTCGAGTATGCATGGCGGCAATGAAAGCACCTTGTTAACCATGTTATTACCCTTGCTGCACCACGGAATGATTACGCTGGGTTTGCCCTATTCAGAAGCTGCGCTGCATACGACACGCAGCGGTGGCACACCGTATGGCGCCTCGCATATTGCCGGCCAGGATAACGCCCCCTTAAGCCATGAAGAAATTGCGTTATGTAAGGCGCTGGGTGAGCGGGTGGCAAAAGTGGCATTACGGCTCAAGCAAGGCGCATAACACCGATTTTGAGAAAGCCAACAGAACGGGTCAAACGTATGAGTGGATATATTTTGTAATGGTAATTTTAAAGGTAAGCCTATGACGCGCGCTGAACAGTATTACCCCTATACACATGGCCTAACCTTGCTTTGCTATTTTGTATTGCTCGCTTGTATGTTTTACGGCTGTTGGTCTTTTGGGCCAGCAGGCTTGGCACCAAAGCTGGTGTTATGGCTGCTTATATCCGGTGGCTTATTACTTGTTGCGCCGGGTTTAATTCGCAAACATAAACGCAGTTATATTTGGCTTTGTTATATCCTGCTAATGTACTTTGTTTTTTGCGTGCAGTTTTTATTTGCAGGAGGTATTCCAGCCGAGGCTGGGCAGCCTGCGGTTTCGCCCGCAGCAGCACATGAGGTTGTGGCGATGACGGCTATTGTAGTGAGCTTTTGCACCGCCATTCTCGCATCTCGTGGTTGTGAGCAAACTAGTTAGCCAGGTCTTCTGGATGCTCCACTCGCCACTGCTCAAAACCACCATCCACCGAATAAACCTCGGTAAAACCCTGTTGGATAAAAAACTGCCCCGCCTGCTGGCTAGAGTTGCCGTGGTAACAATAAATCACCAGAGGCTTGTCACTATTGGCGCTGGCAACAAAACCTTGCAGCGTTGCATTATCAATATGGCTAGCCAATGCAATATGCGCCGCTGCAAATGAGCCACTATCGCGAATATCGATAATTTGCGTCTCGGCGTCGCGGCATAAGACGCTGGCCTGGGCACAGCTAATACGTTGTAGTTCGATCACCTTGTGTCTCCTGGTTAAAAGCCTGTTCAGTTAATTACTGCCGTTACGGCTATTGCTGTTGCGCCAACTCAAGTCGTTCGTTTAACTCTATCCACTCAGCTTCCAGCGCATGCAGTTCTTTGGCCTCGGCTGCCTGCTGCTGCAATAGGGTTTGTAGCTTGGCTTTATTACTATCACTATAGATATCGACATCGGCCAATGCGGTTTCAATCACGCTGGCCGACTCGGTTAATATATCAATACGCTTTTCAACGGCCGCCGTACGCTGAGTAATCGGTTTTAACTGCTGCCGCAATTCAGCCTGCTGGCGTTTTTGTTGTTTGCGCTGCTCGGCGGTTTGTTGGGCGGGTATATCAGCAGCTGTTTGAGCGTGACTAGTATTTGCAACTGCATTGGCACTGCTAATATCCACCTTTGGGCTGGCCCGATTTTTCAGTAACCAGCGAGCATAGTTATCGAGGTCGTCGTCATAACGGCTAACCGCACCGTTGGCAACCAACCATAACTCGTCGGTTACCGTTTGTAGTAAGTGACGGTCATGCGATACCACAACCAGCGCACCTTCAAAGCTTTGCAACGCGATATTTAAAGCATGGCGCATTTCCAGGTCGAGGTGGTTAGTGGGTTCATCGAGCAATAGTAAATTGGGCTTTTGCATTACCAGCGTGGCTAATACCAGCCGGGCTTTTTCCCCACCGGACATTGGCGCGATGGGCGCCAGTGCAAAATTACCGGCAAAACCAAAGCCACCCAAAAAGCTGCGCAGTTCGCTTTCACTGGCTTGTGGGTACAAGCGGGTCAAATGTGATAGTGGTGAGTCATCCAGTCGTAATTGCTCCAGCTGGTGCTGGGCAAAGTAGCCAATATTAATTTCTTTGGCAAATTCAATAGCGCCATTTTGAGGTGCCAACGTACTGGCCAGCGCTTTAACCAGTGTCGACTTACCGGCGCCATTGGCACCTAACAGGCCTATTCTAGCGCCCGACTCTAGGGTAATGGCGACATCTGCCAGCACCTGGTGATTGGGATAACCTAAATCCATAGACTCAGCATGCAATAAACGGTCGGGATTCTTATCGGGCGCGACAAAATTAAAGCGAAACGGTGAATCGATATGGGCAGGGGCTATCAGCTCCAGTCGTGATAAGGCTTTTATCCGGCTTTGTGCCTGGCGCGCCTTAGTGGCTTTAGCGCGAAAGCGGGCCACAAACTTTTGCATATGGGCAATACTGGCCTGCTGTTTTTCATAAGCGGCTTGCACACCCGCCAGACGGGCCGCGCGCTGACTTTCAAAGGCGCTGTAATTGCCGGTATAAAAATCAATTTTTTGGCGTTCAATATGAGCAATATGCGTGCAGACGTTATCGAGAAAATCGCGATCATGTGAAATGAGCACCAAGGCACCACGGTAGCTTTTTAACCAGGCTTCTAACCAAATGATCGCATCGAGATCGAGATGGTTGGTTGGCTCATCGAGTAATAAAATATCAGCGTGCTGCATTAAGGTTCTGGCCAGGTTTAAGCGCATACGCCAACCGCCAGAAAAACTGCCTACTGCTGCCTGTTGCTGTTCACTGGCAAAACCAAGCCCGGCCAGTAATTGCCCAGCGCGCGCATCGGCAGTATAAGCGTCGGCTTTATCCAGCGCCTCGTAGGCCAGCGCCAATGCCTCGCCACTATCCATGGCCTCGGCCTTGGCTAATTGCGCTCGGGCATCAATTAAGCGCTGGTCACCGGCAATCACAAACTCCATGGCGGTGCCGCTAACGGTTTCCATATGCTGCTCCACCGTTGCCACCTGCATATTGCGGGGAATATCGACATCTCCCGAATCTACCGCCAATTGGCCGGTCAGTACCGCAACCAAACTCGATTTACCACAGCCATTAGCGCCTGTTAAACCCAAGCGGTGACCAGCGTGCACAGCCAGCGTGGCATTTTCAAACAGCAAGCGTTCGCCACGGCGCAGTGAAAGTTTATTCAGTTTTATCATGCAAGACAGTTATTTTTTAATAGCTATTACGAATGCGGCTGGCTGGAATGGTTTAAGGCGGCGCACTATAGCCTGTTTATGAGTCATAGGGAAAGTGATCCATCGATTCTGGTACTACGCCTTTAACCTTGTAGGCCAGTGCAATAATTTGTGCAATTACAATATACAGTTCATGTGGTATCTCATCGCCCAGCTCCAGCATGGCCAGCATTTCGGTTAATTCAGGATTCTCATATAAAGGAATACCCAGCTCGCGCGCCAAGGTAATAATATCTTCGGCAATGGCGCCTTCGCCGCTAGCAGTAACCAGTGGCGCGCCACTGCCTTCATACTTAAGTGCAATAGCTTTTTGGTAGGCGTTAACTCCGCGCTTAAGCTGCAAGTCGGCATTATTGGCATTAGCGGAATCAGAGCGCTTATTATTATCGCTGGAATCGTTCATATTTCGGTATCCAGCAGGTTAATCGTTTCATTGCCCTTTAGCTTTTCGGGCTCACCCACGCGACACTGCAGGTTTTGCACGGTTAGGCCAAGACGATCGAAATTTTCAGCGACTTCGGTCAATTCTTTGCTAATTTTATCTGCGGTAGCGGACTCACTGGCCCACAGCACTGCGGCAACCGTTTTGGCCCTTAGTGTTGCCAACGCAACTAATTGCCCGTATTGATCCAGGTCGAACTGTAGTCGCGCGTTCCAGACTTTGTCCTGGCTACTGCCGCTTTTGCGCTGGGGTTTCTCTGCATCGACCCGTAAATCAACCAGGTTAATTTTTTGCTCAACCCATAGCGGCAGCTCCATGGTTAGGCTTTGGCTAATATTGCTATCGGCGTTAGCGGCGGCCAGCTGGGTATTCACCGCCAGTAATTGATGGCTTTGGGTACGCGCCACAACACCCAGCGCCATCCTTAATAATTGCAGTAAACCATCGTCAGTTTTACCGGCATCGATATTGCCAGCTGGTGCTAACACGCTCGCTTGCGACGGTATAAACTGCCAAAGCGCGGCAAGATTACTGTTATCTGCGGTTAATGCATTGGTTTTAGTATCAGCGCCAGCTCGCCCTGTCACGGCAAGACTGTTCTTAATACTGCCAAGCAGACCAAGCAATGCAAGCTTGTTATCGATGTTGG
>CBFHXO010000037.1:0-24380 GCA_965659815.1 Pseudomonadales bacterium | reverse complement strand
CTGGATAGGCTGAGTAATGGTCGGGTGCTCATTGGCACCGGGGTTGGCTGGAATGAAGAGGAATTTACTAACGCTACCAATATGCCCTGGAAGCGCCGCTACCTTGGTTTAAAAGAAACCGTGCTCGCACAGCGCAATTTGTTTAGCGATAGTGAGCCTGAGTACCATGGTCAGCTGGTGGATTTTGATCCGGTATGGTTTGACCCCAAGCCGTTACAAGCGGGTGGTCCACCGGTTATTTTGGGTGTGATGGGGCCGCTGGGTGTTAAGCACGCGGCGCAGTGGGCTGATGGCTGGATGCCAGTTGATGTGGCAATGCCAGATGTCGCCCAAGGTATTGCCGATTTTCGCCAGCAGGTGAGCGAGTTTGGTCGCAATCCCGACGATGTTGAAATTACCATGGTCGCAATGGGTGAGGTCACGGCCGATTTGCTCAAGCGCTACCAGGACTTGGGTATCGCCAGGGTGAATATTGGCGTCGGTATGGAAAACTGGGACAAGCCGGATATTGTTATGCCCATGATTGAAGAGTTTTCCAAATTAATTCCTGCGCTATCAGCTTAGCGTTTGCCGTATACTGCGCGCGTAGGTAAAGTGCTTTATCGCATTGCCAGTTTTGGGAACTAATCGTTTTTGGGGAGAAAGTTAACGTGCGCAGTCAAACCTTAGGCCGTTGTTGTTTTATTGTTGCATTGGCAACGCTTGGTCAGCTCGTGTTGGCGGACCAGGATGTTGTTAGCGATGACGGGCGTGAAGTGCGCTTGCACGACGATGGTACCTGGAGTTTGCTGTCCCGTGACCGTTTCGCAACAACCCAGGATGGCAGGCGCATTAAGTTAATGCCTAATGGTCAATGGGTTGAGGTGACGCAGTCCACCGATGGGGGAGTTGCTGTGTCGACAGCGGTTCCGACGTCAGCGTCAACTTCAA
The DNA here is from genome assembly GCA_965659815.1 of Pseudomonadales bacterium. GTDB lineage: Bacteria > Pseudomonadota > Gammaproteobacteria > Pseudomonadales > UBA7434 > UBA7434. Next base: position 23,450 of record CBFHXO010000037.1, on the reverse strand, counting down.
CGTCAACTTCAACGTCAACTTCAGCAAAGCGCCTACCAGTTAATGAGCTGGGCGGCGGTGCCGGTATTTTATTAACCCGCGTCGATGTGTTGAAAAAGAAAACCAAAACTCATAAGTCGCATAAGGTTGATACCCGTATGGCTTACCATTTGCAAATCACCAACCCCGGTGATCAAGCTATCGTATTAAACCAGCAGTTGGCCACTGCTATGCAAGCTGCCGATAGTAAGGGAAGAAAGTACACAACTTTGAGTCTGCGCTACGAAGGCGATCAAATCGCCGCGGGTGCAAGCAAGCAGGTTGTGGTTCTTATTGACGGTGCGCCGCGCTGGTATGGTGTCCAGTTTTTAAGTCTCGAAATTGCTGCAGACACCTTTGGCGGCAACCGCCGAATGGTGTTAAGCAAAAATATGAATGATGTCACAACGCTTGTGGTCGAAGAGTTTTAGTCTTCGTCGACGTCATCCATATCTGCCTGCCCAGACATTCTGCGACGCACATGCGACCAGGACATTCCAATGGCCAAAATGGCTGACATAATTACCAGCACGATATAAAGCACCGCATTGAGATTGTCTGCAGCGACAATACCTGCATCAATCACCAGCCAGAGCAGGCAGCCAAACAGTGCGCCGGCCAGTGCAATTCCCGCCAAACCTAACGATCTTAATGTGGCGCGAAGAAAAATAACCCAGCCAATCAATAGCGCGATTCCAGCCAGGGCGAGCAGTGGCTCTACACCAGGAAGAATACTTTTTGCCCAGTGGTAGTAAGAATAACCCGAGGGATTAAAGGTGCAGAAAACCAATAACAATGCAAAGATAAATCGGACTGCAATGCTGCTTGCGCCAAAGTTAGCTGACATAATTATTATGCTCTTAACAGTAGGTGATAGATAACAAGATCGGTGCAGTTTGCCATTGTTGGTATTTACAATACAAGTCATATTGCGACGTTCATCAGTTAATGAGCCGGGATATTTGCATGATAAAAATCTATCACTCACCGTTGTCGCGTTCTGCGCGGGTTATCTGGCTGGCGGAAGAAATTGGACTCGACTATAGCATCGAGGTATTGGAATTGTTTTCTGATGCGATGCAGCATCCGGATTATTTGGCCGTGCATCCGCTGGGTAAAGTACCCGCAATTGATGATAACGGCTTTATTCTTTGGGAAACCCCCGCCATTTTTGACTATTTGATCACCCGATACAGCGACGGTGGTTTAATACCTCCGCGTGATACTGCGCTGGGAGCTCAGGCGGTGCAGTGGATTAATTTTGCCGAGAACCCACTCACCATTGTGCTTGGTGAAATGGTTGCACACAATGGCGTGCTGCCGCCTGAGCGTTGCATTCCCGCGCTGGTCGCGCGCGGCAGTGATATGGTGCCGGATTTGGTGGCGATTGTTGAAACCGCTTTGCAAGGCAAGGAATTTATTCTTGGTGAGCAGTTTAGCGCCGCCGATATTATGCTCTGCTTTGCGCTAACAATTGCGCAGTATTTAGGTTTTGTCGAGTCGGCTACGCCCAACGCCATGGCATATATAGAACGACTAATGGCGCGCGAAGCCTACCAGCGTGCTGCTGCGGTATAGTTTAAGCGGTTCAGCTTACCGCTGGCATAGGAAATTTATTGTTTACTAAAAACTGGCTTTGTTCAAAGTGGTGGTACTCGCGCCGACCGGAAGAGTAAAAGCTCACGCCATCGACCTGTGTTTCGCAAAGCCATTGTTGCTGAAACGCTGGCCGCCGGGTTGTTAGTGCAGTGGGCGTAAACAGCGCGACGTTAATGCCGCGCTGCGCACTTGCGGGTGAATGCGCTGTGTTATTACTCGCATCATATTCAGGGTTGCTATCTCTTGCCGACGTAAATTCAAATGCCTCCGTGCCTAATTGTCGCAGTTGTGCGCCCAGCTGCTGGCTGGCCTGATAGCTATTGGGTGCGGCGAGTTGCGATTGGAATTCGACAAAAGGCGCTTGTTGCAGGGCCATGCCTTTGGCGGTTTGGTAACTTGCGCCCCAAGCCGTATGTTGGGTAATAAATTTACCGGAGGGCGGGGGTGAGCTCATACCCCGCCAGAAAACCATTCGGTAATAGGCAGTCTCGGTTAGTGCAGTGACAAGTGTTTTTGATCCGTATAACAGGCTGGGTTCAGATTTGGTGCCAAAGCGAGAACCGTATTTTAACGGCGGGTAGCGAAATGGCGTAGCGAGCAGGTAGTGCAATTGGTTTTTTTTCGGTTGCTCGCTTTGGGTTAGCTGGGGTTTGTTGGCTTCGAGCATCTGTTCCAATAGCTGTTGCTCGTCGAGCGTTTCAACCAGGTGATTGGTGGCCACTTGCTCCTGGCTTTCGACCACGCGAACCAATTGCCCTTGCAGTTGCTGGTGTGAGGTTTTGTTGATGCAGTCTTGCCAAATATCCATATTTGATTTTTCCTTGTATTGATTTTCCTTGGTGTTGAATTAACCCGGTTGGTTTAGCCTTTTGCCTAACCGTTTACTTCACGAACGGCTTAGAAACGGCTTAGCAAGCGGATCAGCGGCCGGCTAAACTTTACCGCGCATGGCGTCGAGGTATTCAAGCACCAGGGTTAACCCCTGCACGGTTTGAATCTGCTCGCCAGGAACGCCCTGCGTATGCAGGTTAGGGGTTTTAACCCAGTGTTTGATATCATCAGCGTTGCCGCCAACCAGCACATGCAGTGAGCGGTAAACACGAATAAACAGCAGCGCCAATTCACCCGCCTTGCTACTGGGGTCGATACCTCGATTCAGCGAGGTTCGGTCTTTACCCACGACTTTGCCAATATCCGCTTTTGATAGCCCCATGTCTTTGCCGGCGTTTAACAGCGCCTTTAGCAAGACCTCTTTGGGTTCGGGGGATATTTTGTTTGCGGCTGCGGTGCTCATCACTTGGCTCCTGGTTGCGGCTTTAAAATATAAAATCGCATATACATCATTATTGCCACTATTTGATGTATATGCAACATATATTTGCAGTCTAGCGCTGAAGTTGATCAGGATTTAACGATTTGAGCCACTTGCCGGGCAAACTCAATCGCCTTGGTTCCATCGCCATGCAGGCAGAGTGTGTCGCAAAGAAGAGTCACAGTACTATTGTCGATAGCGGTTACCGTGCCTGAGCGCAGTATCTGGTTGACTTGCGCAATAGCCTCAGCAGGGTTTTCGATGACTGCATGGGGCTGCCCGCGGGTGGCCAGCTGGCCATTGGCCTGGTAGCGTCGGTCGGCAAAACCTTCAGACAAGGTTGTCAGGCCCCGCGCCGCGCCGCGCTTTACCAGCTCGCCACCGGCCAGCCCCACGACACTTAGCATGGGGTTAAACTCGGCAAATATATCCAGTAGTTGATCGGCCAGTTGGCTATCGCTGCTGGCTTGGTTATACAGCGCGCCATGCGGTTTGATATGGCTTAACTGTAAGCCCAGCGACTGAGCAACGCGTTCGATCAACTGCAATTGTTCGCCAATAGCGTCACTTAATTCGTTTTGCGACAGCTGCATATTTTGCCGACCAAAACCGGCTTTGTCCGGAAAGCTGGGATGCGCGCCCAGCGCAATTGAATAGGGTATGGCAAGCGCAATGGTTTGCTCAATCGAGTCGGCATTACCGGCGTGCCCGCCGCAGGCGATATTCGCCGCATCGATAAACGGCATAATCGCGGCGTCATTACTACAGCCTTCGCCGAGGTCGGCATTTAATTGCAAGCGGGTGTCATTCATAGCCATTGATACGCAGGTATTTTTGTATTCGAACCGGTTTAGCGTTTGCGGCCATCATAATAGCTTACTGCTTGTTGTAGTCTAAACAATTCCTGCTGCTGCGCGGCGCGCGCGGCAATGGCTTGCGCCCTGGTGCAGGGCACAAATCGAAACATCATATCAAAGCCGAGCTGGGCGAGTTTGCATAAATCTGCCTGTATCACCTGGCCAATTTTAGGGTAGCCACCGGTGGTTTGGCCGTCGGCCAGCAATACAATGGGCTTGCCATTGCGCGGTACCTGTACGGTACCCGGTATGACTGCATGCGAACGCAGGTTTGCAGCCGTTGCTACGGTGTTGGCGCGATTGTGCCCCGCCTGGGTTTTGATTGTAGCGCCCTGCAGTCGAGCACCCATTCGATTACTTGCGGTTGTTATTTGCCAATCGCTTTGAAAAAAGCGTTGGTGTTCAACCGCGCTGAAAAGGCCCGCATTATTACTCGGCAATACACGAATCGTATGTCCGGGCGGTGTCTGTCTGCAGCCGATATCCCACTTTTTTGGGTATGGCCATTTTGTTGGGTATGACTTGAGTATTTCAGCGCTGGGGGTGTTGATTGCCAGCTGGTCGCCGCTTTGCAAACAGCGGCCGTTAAGGCCGCCAAAACCAGCGGCGATATCGGTGGCGCATGAGCCCAGTGTAGTCGCTATTTTTAGCCCGCCGGCAAAGGCAATATATGCGCGCCCGCCACTGCGATTGCCTTTTAGCAGCAGTCGCTCGCCGCGTTGCAGTTGGAACCGCCAACCCGGTGCCAGCGCGAGCGCTTTGGTATTTTCGGAACCTGCAGTCATCACGCTGGCATTAAAGTCAGCACCTGTAAGTGCCAGCACGCTATCGCTGTGGCACTCAAGCTCCACCGGCCCGGTTGCGATTTCAAGACCTGCGGCCTCCATCGAATTGCCAACCAGGATATTGGCTGTTTTTAAGGCTTGATCGTCCAGCGCGCCGCTTTGGCATATACCCAGGTGACGCGAACCGCTGCGACCAAGATCTTGTACCGTGGTTTGTAAGCCAGGCCGAATCACTTCAATCATGGCGAACAAACCGCAGGCGATCGCCTGCCTGTAACAGTGATGGTGGGCTTTGCTTAATATCAAATAGCGCCGCCTGTTTAGCGGTTGTTATATAGCGACCAATAAGCTGCCAACCGCCAGGCGAATTTAACGGATAAATACCGGTTTGCTGACCGCCTATTGCGACCGAGCCTGCAGGCACAGCTAGTCTTGGTGATGCGCGTCGAGGTGTGGCGAGTAGCGGGTTCATACCTTGCAAATAAGCAAAGCCAGGTTGAAAGCCAACAAAGTAAACCGTGTATTCGGCAGCGGTATGCGCGCTAATTAGCTGCTCTACAGTTAAGCCATTATGTTCCGCAACGTAATCGATATCCGGTCCGTACTCGCCGCCGTATATCACTGGAATCTCAAACAGCTTGCCGGTATTGCTGGGCGAGGGTGTGTTGCAAACCAATTGCCAGCATTGTGCGAGGCGATGTGACCAAAAATCATAGGCGCGTAGTTCGGGCAAAATGCGATGATCTGTCGGTAGTTCGCTCGCATTCAGTGGGTCAAAGATCAGCGTAAGGTTATACATGCCCGGCACGATATCGAGCACAGAGGGGTATTGTTGGTATTGCTCGCGCAACTGCTGGGCCAGTTGCCAGATCCGTTGCTGCACCTGGTGGTTGCCGGTTTCAATGCCGGCATCGAGCACCACGGCGTTCTCGCCCAGCGGATAAATGCTGGCATCCTCAGTATAGGGTTCTAGCGGTTCACAATGGCTTGTATCCAGCTGCATAATTGGCCTGGCCTGGTACCGGATAATCGAGAGATTGCCGTATATAATACGCTTTCGCGGCCAATGGTAAAGCGCTGATGATGGTAACACCAGTGCACGTTTACGATTGCAGTAGGGTAGATGTGATACCGCATGGCAAAACCGGGCGCTACAACGAACCAAATCTTTTACCAATGAGTTTTGAGTAAAACACAGAATGAGTAAACGCACTGATACGCTATTTTCCCACCCCATGGGCGCGGTTGAGGGGTTTACCTTTGACCAGGCGGTAGCCGAAGTATTTCCCGATATGATTCAGCGCTCGGTGCCGGGGTATAGCACTGTTGTAACCATTAGCGGTGTATTGGCGCAACGCTTTTCGCAGCCGGGCACGCGGTTATACGACCTGGGCTGCTCGCTGGGCGCAACCAGCTTCGCAATGGCGCGCAATGCTGCCAGTAACTGCGAGTTAATTGCCGTCGATAATTCGGCGGCCATGCTTGCGCAACTCGAAACTGTTATTGCCAGGCAATCGCTGTCGATTCCCGTTACTACCGAGCGGGCGGATATCTGCGATATTGCGCTGAACAATGCCTCTGTGGTTGCACTCAATTACACCCTGCAGTTTGTCGCAATTGAACAACGTCAGGCGCTGCTGGAAAAAATCAATCGTGGCATGGTTAATGGTGGCGTGCTGATTTTATCTGAGAAAATTCAGTTTCCTAGCGATGCAGTTAACGAGCTGTTTGTCGATTTGCATCACGATTTTAAGCGCGCCAATGGGTATAGTGATTTGGAAATTAGTCAAAAGCGCGACGCCATAGAAAATGTGTTAGTACCCGAAACGCTGGCACAACATCGCAGCCGCTTGGCCGACTGCGGCTTTAGTCGCGTTGAAGTCTGGTTCCAATGTTTTAATTTTGCTTCACTGGTTGCGTTTAAATAATGTCATTAATTGCCGAACACGATTATTCGCTTTTAATACAGCAGCTAAAACACGCTGAAATACCTGCGCTGCCTGAGGCTTTACCTGCACTGTTAGCGGCGGGTATGGATATTAAACGCTATGGTGATATTCCCCGTTGGCAGCGCGCATTAGACCAGTTGCCCGAGCTTGAGTTGAGTACTATCGAATTAAATAGTGCGCGCGTAAGCGCTCGTGCGCATGCAGGTGTTGAGCTTGATAGTGACGTGCGCGAGCAATTGCAATCGGCTTTAATGGGTTTGCACCCCTGGCGCAAAGGGCCGTTTGATATTGCCGGGGTGCATATTGATACCGAGTGGCGCTCGGATTTTAAATGGGACCGATTAAAAAATCATATTCAACCGCTGGCCGGACGGCGGGTATTAGATGTAGGTTGTGGCAGCGGCTATCACTGCTGGCGTATGGCTGGCGCTGGCGCAGAGTTAGTGCTGGGTATTGATCCTACACCGCTTTTTATTATGCAGTACTGGGCGTTGCAAAAATATCTGCAAAACCCCAGGGTCTGGGTGGTGCCCATGCGTATGGAGGATTTACCGCCGCGATTAACTGCGTTTGATACCGTGTTTTCTATGGGTATTCTCTATCACCGCCGTTCGCCCTTCGATCATTTGCAGGAGTTGCGCGAGGCACTGGTTAAAGGTGGCCAGCTGGTTTTAGAGACCCTGGTGATTGAAGGCGCCAATGGCGAGGTGCTGGTGCCTGAGGGGCGCTACAGTAAAATGGGTAATGTCTGGTTTATTCCCTCTGTGCCTACGCTATGTGCTTGGTTAAAAAAAATGAAATTCACCGATATCGAGGTCATTGATATATCGACCACCACCGAGCAGGAACAGCGCAGCACCGATTGGATGACCTTTCAATCACTGCGTGATTTTCTTAATCCCGAAGATATGACGAAAACGGTAGAAGGTTATCCATCGCCGCGCAGAGCGGTGGTTGTTGCTACTGCATAAGCGGGTTAAACGGTTTACACTCGCGCGCTTCGAAACTGCGATCTAACAATATTACTGGGGTGTAACTATGAGTCGTTTAGCTGGAAAAACCGCGATTGTCACCGGCGGCGCCAACGGCATGGGTGCGGCGACTGTGCGCTTGTTTGTCGAGCACGGCGCCACAGTCGTGATTGGTGATTTGCAGGATGAGGCCGGCCAGGCGCTGGCCGATGAGTTAGGCGATGCGGCGGTGTTTGTCCATATGGATGTGAGCAATCAGGAGCACTGGGCTAATGCGGTTGCCGCAGCGCAGCAGCTGGGCACTTATAACGTACTCGTTAACAATGCAGCAATGTTGTTGTACAAGTCGCTGAGTGAAACCACGCCAGAAGAATATATGCGGGTCATTCAGGTTAACCAGCTGGGTACCTTTTTAGGGATTCAGTCGGCGGTTGCGCCGATGAAGGCGGCCGGTGGTGGTTCTATTATTAACGTCTCGTCAATTGATGGCTTGCATTCGGCGGCGGCGCTGTCGGCGTATTCATCGAGTAAGTGGGCGGTGCGGGGGTTAACTAAAAACGCCGCCATTGAGCTTGGTCAGTTTGGTATTCGCGTTAACAGTGTGCACCCTGGTGGCATATACACCAGTATGGGGGGCGCTGACTTTATGACCGAAGAGCAGCTTAACGAAACCGTCTACGCCGACTTTCCTATTCCACGTGTGGGCAAGCCAGAAGAGGTGGCTTATGTCACCTTGTTTTTGGCAACCGACGAAGCCAGCTATAGTACCGGTTCAGAATTTGTTGCCGATGGTGGCTGGTTTACCGGTATGCGTCGTCCTGGTGCACCTGCTGGCTAAGCGAGCGGTAGATTTTTAGTTTGGTTGTTTTTAGCCAAGCGTGGCAAGAAATGATAACAAAGCGGTATTAAAATCCGCCGCCGCCTCCTGTTGCACAAAGTGGCCTGCGTTATCGATAATATGCAGGCCGCGTAAATCCTCAACCCGCTGTTGCATAATATCCAGCGCATCATTGGCCATAAGTTTTAATACCGGGTCTTCACTGCCGGTAATAAAACAGGCCGGCACCAAAACGTTTCTGTCGCGATAGGGTTTTTCCAGCTCCCAGTTAATATCGCCTACGCGATAAGAGCTTAGGCCACCACTAAAAGCCTGTGCTTTGCCTGCGCGTTCATACTCGCTGACATAAAAATCCATATCTTCGTTCGATAGCCACGGCCAGGGCAGTGGTGTTTCGGGCTCTGCCAATACATCCATATAGCCAGTGCCATCGCTTGGGTAGTTGGTCCAGTCAAGCAAATTACCTTTGGCGCTTAGTGCCCAGAACAAGCGGGTTAAAAACGTTCGGCTATCGTGTGATAACTCAGCATCAGCGGGTCCTTGTTGCTGAAAGTAGTGCATATGAAAAAAGTGTTGCTTGGCGATATTGGCATACAGCTCGCTGGGCTTGATATCGCCATCACCTAAGGCATAGCCAAATGGCACACTGACACCAACAACCGCGCGAACGCAATCCAGCGCTCTGGCTGCCATGCTCCAAACCAGGTTGGCACCAAAATCGTGGCCAACAAAAATGGCCTGCTGTTGGCCCAGAGCATTAACGACGCCTTGCATATCGCCAATCTGATTTTCAATATGGTACTTGGAAAAGTGAGTCGGGCGGTCGCTTTTCCCGTAGCCGCGCATATCGAGCGCAACCGCAGTAAAACCGGCATCGGCCACTGCCTGCATTTGTTTACGCCAGCTATAGCCCAGCCCCGGAAATCCATGACAGAAAATAACTAAGGGGCCGTGGCCAAGCAGCGAGGCATGTAGGTGAATACCGTTGCTTGCAATTAGTCGCTGTTCGATATCTGCCACGCATTAATCCTCTTTAAAACCAGTGATATGTTTTGCCGCCTGATAGCCAAAGGTCATTGCAGGCCCTAACGTTGAGCCCGGCCCTGGGTAGGTGGGCAAGACCGCGGCGCTGCAATTACCGGTAGCATATAAGCCCGCTATCGGTTGTCCGTCTTTCGCTAACACTTGTGCATGGGGGTTGGTTAGCAAGCCGCCGTGGGTACCAAAGTCACCTGCATCACTTCGCATGGCGTAGTAGGGTGGTTTGGTAAGCGGTGCCAGGCATGGGTTGGGTTTGACTTCGGGGTCGCCATAATAACGATCATAGGCGGCATCACCGCGCTGAAAATCCAGATCTTTGCCGGTGATTGCGTACTGATTAAACTGCTTAACCGTTGCCGCTAATGCTTTTGCATCGGTTCCGGTTTTGTTGGCGAGTTCTTCGATGGTATTGGCTTTGGCAATCAGGCCTGAAGTGAAATACGACTTTGGTAGTAGCCAGTCGGGGCCAGTTAATGGAAAGGCAGAGTATTTATTTTTAAACTTGCTATCAAAAATCATATAAGACGGCACGCAATTATTAGTCTCGCTGTGCACGTTAAATAGCTCGAGACTCCAGCTCATATAATTCTGCGATTCATTGCCGTAGCGGTTACCGCTTTGATTGACAACAAAAGTCCCTGGCATTGATTTGGTGACAATGCTTAAAAATGGATACTGCCGACCAGGTACGGTAACCGTACTGCACCACCAGGCGCCATCCATTTGTGCGGTTTGTGCGCCAATAGCCTGGCCGGCGACAATGGCATCGCCAGTATTGCTGTTAATGCCGGCGCTCCAGGCCTTATTGGTCGGCGCGGGTAAATACTGCTCGCGCATTGCCTGGTTTTGTTCGAAGCCACCGGCGGCCAGCATCACTGCCCGTCTGGCTTCAATGCGTATTGTGCTCCCTTCGTGCTGCACTACGGCGCCGAGCACTTTAGCTGAATCTTTATCATTGATTAACGACTGCATAGGCGAATTAAGCCACAGCTCGACATCGTTATCTTTTAGCGATAAATACAATCGTGAGATGCCTGCCATACCGCAGGTTAAGCGCCGGGTGATTTTGTGCTTAAAGCGCCAGGGAAAGTCGGTGTAGTATTTGAGTATTAACTTCGCCAGGGCGCGATAGCGGCCACGCAAGCCGCCGGTAATCATTTGCCCTTCAACCTGCGTTAGCATAAAACGGTTGTAAACGATTAATGCGCTTTCGTGAATCAGTTTAAAAGCATCGCCCAGTACTGAGCCTAGTATCGGTTCAGGTTCAAGCGAGCGGTGGCCATTTCTGGCACCGGGTAAATCGCTGTAGTAGTCGGGATAGTGCTCTAGCGACTGGTAGCAAACGCGGCTGTTTTCGTGCAAAAAATCCAGCATATTAGGGCCATTTTGCAAATAGGCATCAATCATCTCTTCGCGAAACAGCGGTTCGGGAATCGTAGCCTGTAAATATTGCTTTGCTTCGGCAATAGAATCGTCAACGCCCAGTGCTTTTGCATAGCGGCTGCAGGGTATCCATATTCCACCGCCTGACATGGCGCTGGTGCCGCCGAATTGCGGTCCTTTTTCAATCACTAACACCGATATCGGCTGGCCCATTTTGTCGGCCATGAGCTTCGCACACAGTGCTGTGGTTAATGCGCCATTACCGGAACCCACTACCAGCAGGTCAACGGACTTTTGGTAAGTTTCGTGGTCGGGTTGCGATGAGTTTTGCTGGGTGACTGGCTTCATGAATATCGCGTTTGTATGGATGTGGTATCAGTCTACGCGATATCTCATATTGAAGAGCTTACTATGCTTTCATTTCGATTAACTGCAAAGCACTGGCATCACTATCGAGAAGCCATTGCCTTGCGCTTTGATGCTGGCGCTGGCTGGAGGCGATTGAGCGCATTAAGGAACTCGACATTGCCGTTGCGGCAAGGCGGCGGTAAAAGGGCAGTGACTCTACAAATACCGGCAAGTTTTCTTCGAGACTGTTGTCGTTGTTGTGGTTGTTAATAAAGCGGTGATGAAACTGTTGTAGTTCAGCCAGCACTTCGGGAGTCTCGGCCAGTGCCGAGCTTAGCGCAATTGACCAGGTCATATCATGTTGTAATTGACTGCTGCCAACGTAATGGCCAAATTGGCAGCTGCTTGCTCTTTCTGGTTCAATCAGGCTGAGTATCAGTGGCGATTGGTCATTGTCGCGCTTGCGCCAATAGAGGTAATAGATATTGCCGACTACAGGCTTAAAGTGAAACTCCGCAGAAAGTACCAGTAGCGAGGTAAAGTAGTCGACGACAATGCGTTGCGGACTTTTTGCCGCAATTGTCGCAGGCGCGTTTTCCTCCCACGCCGCGAGCAGTGGGACAACGCCTTTACCTTGTGGGTTGGGGTTTTTTGCCATGTTACCGATACGCACAGCACGTTTGCCTGGATTACTTTATATCCAGCTTAAATGCCATATGGCTGCTTTCAAAGCGAGCGGCTAGGCCAGGGGCTTAATGTTTAAGGGTAAATTGTTCACCGGCTTTGGAAAAGGAATAAAACTGATTTTCCCATCGAGCTGGTCTGAGTCGAACCGGTAGTGTCCTAGCATTTCAAACAACGCAACTTTAACCAGCATTTCGGCAAAGTGAAGCCCTATACATTTATGCGCACCGCCGCCGAAGGGAAACCAGGCAAAGGGGTGCGCTTTGTGTTCTTCGCGTCCGGGAGCAAAGCGCAGCGGGTCAAAACTGTCGGGGTTTTGATAAAATTCTTCGAGTCTATGGGCGGTTACCACCGAAACTGTCACCGTTGAATTGGCAGCTATATGATGGCCCATAAAATCAAAGGCACGCAAATTGCGGCGAGCAAAACCTGCGACCGGGGGGTAGAGTCTCAGGGTCTCTTTAAAGCAATAGGTAATTTGTTCTAGCTTGCCTAAGTCTTCGTAACTTAATGCTTCTTTATCTAATGCCAGTAACTCATCGCGACAGGTCTGTTGCCACTGGGGGTTTTTCATTAACTCCAGCATTAATGTAGACAGTGTGCTGGTGGTGGTGTCGTGTGCGGCAAACAATAGAAAGTTCACGTGATGAACCAGATCGTCGTCGCTAAAGTAACTGCCGTCGTCCTTTTTTTCTTTGCAGAACAGGCTAAACATATCTGTGCCATTGCCGGCACGTTTTACAGGAATTTGTTCGCGAAAATACTCTGAAGTGAATTTATAGCCCTGGTGCGCCCGATAAAACACTGTGCCGGGTATTTTAAATCGAAACGGGGTTGAGCTACCTTCCGCCATATCGATAAAGCACTGGTTGATACGCTCGCTGTCATCGCCCAGTTCCATACCGAGAAAAACCTGCGAGCCAATTTCGAGTAAGACCGCTTTGATACTTTGCACAAAATTAACTTTACCGGCTGTCGCCCACTGCGCTGTGTGTTTGCGCATAATGCGATGGATATCTTCCATATAGGTTTCAAGCATCGCGTTTTTAAATGACGATTGCATGATACGGCGGTGCATACGGTGGTCGGAAAAATCTCGCAATAGCAAACCGTCAGGGAAAAACTCGCCCAGCGTTGGTGTATAACCTTTATCAGCCGAAAATAGTTGGTCAGGATCCAGCGTTAGCATTTTTTGTGCATCGGGATGGATAAGATTGACTGACGGATGAGGGCCAATGCGATTGCGAAAGACCGGGCCGTATTTTTCGATGCAGCTGCGGTTGTAGGCAATTGGATCATTAAAAAATTTAAGCGCATCACCAATGATGGGCAAGCCGTTCTGTCCGGGTATATGAGAAACATCACCGGGTGGTTGTTGATCCAGTGCCTGTGCCTCTTGCCAGGCCAGCTCGGCTGTCATTTTCGCCATAATTGAAACCGTAAGTTTTGATAAGCAACTGAGTGTATTCATTGAAGAATACTATTGCCCAGCCGCGGCGGCAATGCGTTTATATAAGGTTTAATACTCGCTGCTGTATTTTATCAGCTGGTGTTTTATCCGGCGGCGATTCGAGTGTGCTTAGCGCATGATGGCATTGTCATGATTGTGCTGACCGTAAGCTTCAAGTGGTGGTTGATTGATGGCTTCCGCCACTGGGCTATTTTTCCATAACTTCTGATAATACGCATCGTAGGAATGACATTTCTTCACGGCGGTATTGGCCGCAGTTTCCAGTTAAAGAGTATCCAAGTTATGCATTTTCATTTAACCGAAAAGCAACGTGATTTGCGCGATGAGTTTCGCGCTTATTTCGATAAGCTGATGACCGCTGAGTTACGGGCGGAGTTGGAAAAAACCACGGGCGAAGGTGGTGGTCCATTGTATCAACAGGCAATGGCGAAAATGGGCAGTGATGGCTATATCGCGTTGAGCTGGCCGGAAGAGCACGGCGGTCGCAATTTGTCGGCGCTGGAACAGTATATGTTTATCGAAGAGGTGATGCGTGCGGGTTTTCCGTTTCCGTTTCTCACCACAGAATCAGTTGGGCCTATGTTGCGCGATCATGCCAGTGAGCGCATTAAGCAGGAAGTTGTGCCGGGCATTGTTGAAGGTACCTGTAATATCGCCATTGGCTATTCTGAGCCTGGCGCAGGCACCGACCTTGCATCGCTACAAACCAAGGCTGAACGCGATGGTGACGGTTGGGTTATTAACGGGCAAAAAATGTGGACCAGCTTATGCCATATGGCTGATTACGTCTGGCTGGCTGCGCGCACTGACCAGGATGCGCCAAAGCACAAGGGCATCTCGATGTTTATTTTACCCACGGATGCTGAAGGTTTTAGTTTATCACCGGTGCATACACTTGGTGGTGTGCGCACCAATGCGACCTATTACGATAATGTGCGAGTGCCGGATGATGCACTGGTTGGCGATTTAAACAAAGGTTGGAAGCTAATTACCAGTCAGCTTAATCGTGAGCGATTGGCCCTGGTTAACGTTGGATTTTTCAGCGAAAAATATAACACTTTGGTTAAGTGGTCACAGGAGACGAAGCTTGCCGATGGGCGCAAAGTGATTGATCAGTCGTGGGTACGAACTCATTTGGCGCGGATTCGCACTGGTTTAGAGGCACTGCGTTTAATTTGTTACAAGCTCGCCTGGCAAATGGACAGCAATGAATTGAATATGGCTGATGCTTCGGCGGCAAAAGTTTACGGTACTGAGTTGTTTGTTGATATTTACCGTCTTGCTGGCGAGATTATAGGTCAGCACTCGATTTTACGGCGTGATTCTGCCGACGCAAATCTGGGTGGCCAGATTGAAAACCTGTATCGAACGGCGTCGATTATCACTTTTGGTGGTGGTGCGAACGAGGTACAGCGCGACATTATTGCAGCAGCCGGACTGTGGATGCCGATTGGCAGCCGCATGGGTTAATTCAGGAGACAAGTTGTGAAATTTTCTTTAAATGAATCGCAGGCTCAAATCCGCGAGCTGGCGAATAAAATTCTGCAAGATCAGGTAACCGAAGAGCGTTTACGCGAGTTAGATGCGCGCGATGTAGGTGAGCGTTTTGATCGCGATGTTTGGCAGCAGCTTGCCACGGCGGGTTTATTGGGTATTGCGGTGGATGAAGCCTACGGTGGTATGGGTTTTGATTTTTTCAATTTAAGTTTACTGCTGGAAGAAGTGGGCCGAAGTGTTGCGGCGGTGCCGGTAGCCTGCAGTTTGGCGGGTGCGGCGTTGGTGATCCAGCAGTTTGGTAGCGATGCACAAAAGCAGCGGCTTTTACCCGCAGTGGCGCAGGGAGAATCGGTGTTAACGGTTGCTTTATCGGAAGCCATGTCGGGGTCGAATATTGACCCTGTAACGACATCGGCGGTGGCTGATGGTGACGGTTTTAAGCTTGATGGGGTTAAGCATTATGTGCCTTATGCGGCGCATGCTGACGCTATTGTTGTTAGTGCCAGTGTTGGTGGTAGTGAAAACATTTTGGTGTTGGTTGAGCCTGGTCAGCCCGGTGTTAAGTTGGAGTCGATTATCACCACTAACGGTGAGCCGCAATCGATACTGGAGCTTAATGGTGTTGCGATTGCTGCAGACAATGTGATTGCGACTGGTGCGCAAGCAGATGCGGCGATACAGTATGCGGTTAACTGTATGGTGACGGCTTGTTGTGTGATTCAAACCGGCGCTAGTGATGCGGCCATGCGGATGACAGCGGCGTATACGGGCGAGCGAAAGCAGTTTAATCAACCGATTGCAGCGTTTCAGGCGGTGGCTCAGCGGGCAGCTGATTGTTATATTGATGTTGAGTGTTTGCGGTTGTGTGCGCAGCAGGCGGCGAGTTTACTATCGGAAGATGCCAGTAGTGTAGAGGATCAAAGGGCGATTAATGATGCGGTGAGTATTGCCAAGGTGTGGGCGGGGGATACCGGGCATCGGGTGAGTTATAGTGCTCAGCATTTACATGGGGGGACTGGTGTTGATAGGGAGTATCCGTTGTGGCGGTATTGTATGTTGCTACGGCAGATGGAGTTTAGTTTGGGGTGTGCGCAGCAGCATTTGAATGATCTTGGGGATAGGATTGCGGAGTATTCGGTTGCTATGGCATAGGTAGGTTTTTTTGGGGTTGTGCTACTTTTCTTAGTGTATTGGTTAATTTAAATGGTGTTTGTGTCCTGAAGGCCAGTTACTTTTCTTTGCTTGTGCAAAGAAAAGTAACCAAAAGAAAGCACAAAAACGTACCGCCGTTTTATCACTTGTCACGTCCACACTATTTGCAGACACAGCCTCTATCTGATTAACAATAAAGCCGCTTTCGGTAGCAGCACCGCACTCCGTGGCAGTATCCAGCCCGAGACCTGCCACGGCCCGTGCCTCATTAGAGGCAGGGTCATTGCTTTTAACCTCTCACCGTACAACCAGAGTCTGCTTCGTAGAGACTATCCACGGTTCTACGTAATCTTGCAGTTAACCGTTATCTGATTGCATACACCGCGTAATATCAAAAGCCAGATGGGTTTTTCTTTTAGAGTAAAGGAGTAAGATCGTCCCGACCTGAGCGAAGCGGATAGAGGTGTGCTTTAAAAGTAGTCGGTCTTGAAAAGCCAATGGGTTGTCAGATGTTGTACAGGCGTGCGGTGTCGTTACTATGTAAGACTTTGGTGAGCTGTGGGACTTTCTTCTTTTCTCCGGGATTAAACGTCGGGTCGTTTATGTGCTTTTCTTTGGTCACTTTCTTTTGCACAAGCAAAAGAAAGTGGCTCGCCTGCGGGCGAAAAGCGCAATTCAAACAAAAGAGAAACTAGAAAAATAGCCAAAGGCCTGACTTACCCTCAGGCCAAAAACCCCAATTCAACCAAAAGAAAAATCAGCAACCCCTCACGCTACTGCTTCCCCTCCGGCAAAACCCCCAAATCCAAAACCACCGGCTCATCCTCAGCGGCCTCGCGCCGGCCAGGCGCAACATACTTCTCGCCCTTCATCCAACACCTCACCCGCTCAAAAATCTGCTTAATCAACCGCCACAACTTCGGAATCGCCCACATCGCAAACAAAACAAACGCAACTAAAAACCCAAGAAACACCACCGGATGATTGAGCGCCAACCAAAGCCCGCCCAAAACCGCGATATCTTCACCAAGCGATGCCGACCAATTGGTTACCGGCTCCGGTGAAGTATTAATTAATAATCTTCCCCCGGCCTTCACAAAATGAGAAGAGGCCGCAACACCACCACCGGTAATTGCCGCCGCAACCGCCAACGCAGGTTCAACTTCACCTACCGCACCCGCCGCCAACAACGCTCCCGCAGGCAAACGAATAAACGTATGTAAACTATCCCAGGCGCTATCAACCCCTGGCGTCTTGTCTACACCAAACTCCACCATGTACATTAAACCCGCCGCCGCAATCACCAACGGATTTTCCAATAAGGCAAGCTCTGTGGGTAAATCAATATAGCCCGACGAGCCACCCAGCCCTAATACCAGTAATACCGCATAGAGATTAACACCACTGGCCCATGCCACACCCATACTGAGGGCGATGATTTCAATAATCGCTTGATATTGTTCCATGCTAGCTTACCCCTCTTTCGAAGTAATCAATGGCCGCGAATGACCGCCGCCACAAGAATGCGTTGTTAAGCTTAACTAATATGGTGCGCGCAAGACAAACCTTAAACCAGTAAACTGTAAAAAGCTGTCACAAAAATATCTCATTAGCCGAATTTAGGCTAGCCAGTATTAGAGCATTGCTGCAGGAAAAGTTGCACCCGAACAGGTACAGAATTGTAATGCTTTGTAAATTTGACGGTTAGTGTCCGATGTTTATACCGACGTTGCTTATAAGCTGACCCTAACCAACATCTTTTTGTACTTGATGAAATTCAGCCCAGTAATCAGCTGGCATAGGCTTGCTAAAGAAGTAACCCTGGGCAAAATCACAGCCCAGCTCTTTTAATGCATTCAGCGTTTCCTGATCTTCAATACCTTCAGCAACAACCTGCTTGCCAAGGTTATGGGCCAGCTGAATGGTTGATTGCACAATAATTTTGTCTTGCGGATTGTTAATCATATTACCGACAAATGCACGGTCGATTTTTAGCTTTTCTATCGGCAGCCGTTGCAAATAGGCAAGCGATGAGTAACCCGTGCCGTAGTCGTCGATAACCGAGTTAACCCCCAGGCTTTTAAATTCTTCAATAACACGAGTCGCACGCTCTATGTCACACATTAAAGTGCTTTCAGTGATCTCAAGCTCTAGGTTCTTAGGCTCGATTCCCGACTGCTGAATAATGTTGGCGACGCGATTAATTAACTCGGCGTCCATGAGGTTTTTGGCTGAAAGGTTGATGCTGACAACGTAGTCGTAACCCTCGTTCTGCCATTGAATAATTTGCATTGCAACCGTTTTTACAACCCACTCGGTAATTTGATGAATCGCTTTGCTTAATTCAGCCAGAGGAATAAATTCCAGTGGCATAACCAGCCCGTAGGTCGGGTGATGCCAGCGAATTAAAGCTTCAAACCCATAGGTTTGGTTGCTCGCAACATCAAGCAGTGGCTGGTATACCAGTGCCATTTCATTATTTTGCACCGCAGTTTTTAGGTCGCTCATTAATGCCAGCCGTTTGTGTGTGTACTGGTCAATGGCACTTTCATAAAACTGAATTTGCTCGCTATTATTTTTCGCGTGGTACATCGCAACATCGGCGCAGCTCATCAGCTTGTCACTGGTGCTGGCAACATCAGGAAATATCGCTACGCCCAGGCTGCCGTTGATTTGTAACTGGATGTTGGCAAGCTCAATGGTGGTTTGCACCTGGGCCATGATTCTCTCAGCAAATTCACTGGCATCCTGGTCGTTGGTGTTTTCAATAACAAACGCAAATTCGTCACCACCTAGTCGCGCAATATGGCAAGGCCGGTAATCGTTTAGGTCTTGTAAGCGCTTTGCAAGCTGGATTAGCAATGCATCGCCCATTTGATGGCCCAAGGTATCGTTAACCTCTTTAAAGCCATCGAGATCGAGCAGGAGTAAACCAACTTTGCTATCACCCCCTGCTTCTGCTTCAAGCAGTGCATTCAGGTGACCGATAAAATTGTGCCGGTTTGCCAGGCCGGTGAGCGAGTCGTGATTGGCAAAATTTTCCAGCTCGCGTCGACTCGCCAGTAGAGCTCGCTCGTGCTGGTCGCGAGTTAGCTCAGCTGCACTGCGAATACTGAATATTTGCAACAGGTTGCGCAGCGATTTTGTATCGGTAATTTTCTCCTGAAAGAATATCGATAAATAACCAAGCTCATTGCCCTGATTATCTTTTAAAAGACAAAATGCAGAATCGGCGCAGTTGAATATGTTAAGTGATTGGTGGGCCGGAGACTGCTTCTCGTGGTCAGCGGAAATAAAAATATTATCGTTGCGCTGCAAGTCTTGCAGGTATCTTAATGACGAATATTTTTCTGGTGCAGTGACATTTTTATATTTTCGGTTACTGCTATCGTAGCCGCTTAATATGGTCGCGGTGTTGGCGATTGGCTCAAGCCTGGATACAAATGCGGCTCCTGCGCCAAGTACATCAACTACATAGCGTGTTAAAGCGTCAAAAAATTCATCGCCGGTTTTTGCCGACAGGCCTTGCAGAATCTCTACCACAATTTCTTCTTGTTTTTTCTCTTCGGTCAAGTCCGATAGCATGCCCCAAAAGCCATGTAGGTGGTTGTTCTCTACAATTGGCGTCGTCCACATACGGATATATTTTTCGACCGTATGTTCGCCCCATTTTTTTCGAAATAAATCGTTGCCGTTATATTCGTAATTCACTTCAGCAAAACCCTTAAGATGAGCACGAGCCTCATCCAGATTGGCGGGAATATCTTTAATACGCATGCCACTGATATCGCCATCGGGTAGGCCAAGATTATTTGCGTAGGCGGGGTTATGTTCGGCAAAGTAACCATAGTTGAGCATATGCTCAACTTGGTCATCAATCGGCAAGTTCAAATTTAGCGGTTCAAGCAGTTCAACGCGCCAAATCGGGATCGCCGACTTATTCATAAGCAAACGGTGCAATGATATGCTTTGTGACAACGCCTCTTCGTTATATTTGATCTTTGAAATATCAAACACATGATTGACGACATGGGTGGGTTGCTGGTTTTTATCGTATATGACCCAGTTATCAGAGTGAATCCATATCAGTTTGCCTGAGCCGTTGTACGAACGGTATTGTTGGCTGACGTAGCCTTGCTCTATAAGCACCTGACTACTTTCGATAACTTTTTTGCGGTCGTCTTCGTGTATCATGCTGGTTAACCGCTCTAACGATATCTCGCTATCAATTAAACCGTAGAGCTCTCGCATACCGGGAGAGACACTTGCCTCCATGGTCTTGAGGTCAAATAAAAGCACCGACAGTGGTGTCGAGAGAATGTCCTGCTCGACTATTTTTGCGTCAACACCGCGTGAGTTGATTTTGTGACTTGTATTGAGTTGAGTGCTTGTAGTGCGACTTACCATAACGGGGTATAACCTCAGCGGTACCTGCTCTCACAAGATATGCCATGCTGTTTGGTGATTAGAGTCAAATTATCGATTTTATAAACCAATATCCATCTATTATTTATAGCTTAAGTGTCTTAAATCTAAAGGCTATAAAGCGTTAGTGGCATTTTAGGCACGGTTTTTTGGGTGGGTGGGTGTTTGTAATCTGATCTAAACGGTCAATTATCAATCAGGAAGTCGTAATGATATGGGTGATATAGTTAAGGGTAATTTTGGCAAGCCGGCACAGCGGGCCAAAATTAAACGCTCCAGCCTGTGCCAAAGTGGCCACCATCGCTGGGTTGTCGACACTGCAAAGCGCTTTGATGTTAAGCAGGGCAAGCTGGTCACACTGCGCAAATGCAGCAAATGTGGCAAAACCAAAACCTCGGCAGATTAATTAACTGAAGTGCTGTTATCCCACTGTTAAGCCAACATGCCGGGCAATTTCTAGTGATTTTGCGCAATAGTGTGCCATTTTGGCACTTTTAAGCCCTTCAACCCAAGGTGTTTTGGGCGTAGTCTTAAATGGTTTGTTAGCTACCCGATACTGGATCCAAAAATTCAGCTTTGCGCTCATTGCATGGACGAGCGCGTATAGCCGAAGCGCGCGGTGAAGAGGCCGAGGTTGATGACTACACATTATTGTTACACCGAATCCCCCTTTGGTAGATTGCTGCTGGTCGGCGACTTTCAGGGCTTGTCATTGATTAATTTTCAAGACGGTGCTGAACCGGTTTTACCCGAAGCGCACTGGCGCAAAGATGCAGCATTCTTCGTTAACGCCATTGTTCAGCTCAAAGAGTATTTTGCCGGCAATCGACAGCGCTTTTCGCTACGCTTAAACCCCAAGGGTTCCGAGTTTCAGCGTGAGGTGCTCGCTGCGGTGGCACGCATTCCCTATGGTGAAACCGCCACTTATTCGGATATTGCCCGCATTGTTGGCAAACCCAAGTCGGTGCGTGCGGTGGGTAGTGCTAACCGAACTAACCCCATTCCCATCATGGTGCCTTGCCATCGGGTATTAGGCAGTAATGGCAAAGTGACTGGCGTTACCGGTGACCTAGAAATGAAACAGTGGTTGCTCGACTTAGAAGCAGGGCGCTTGACGGTGGGCTCGGCTGATGTGTCGGCCGCTGACATAATGCCTAAAGAAGATAAATCACAAATTTTGGCGGTAGAATCGGCCTAAGCTTGCCCAATATCGATAGGTGTTTGTAACCAAAATCAATGGTTGTAAATCACTGATAACCAGCCATAAAAAAAGCCCTCTACGGGCTTTTTTTATGGCTGTTGCGATTCCTCTATTGGTTAATTCTCTTTGACTACCAGAGTAATCGCAATATTTTCTTTCGCCTGTTTGGCAGCATCGGCAACCGCGGTGTAGGTATTGGCTTTTGCCTCAGTATGAGCGCTAATAATGACTGAGCCTTCGGGGTTTTCAGCCAGCTTGCGCTGAATCACGGAGCGCACCGAGCGCACATCAACGCGACGGTTGTCGACCAGAATTTCGCTGGAAGCATTGATATTGATAAGTACGTTCTGGTTTTCGGTGGGAATGTCAACTTCGGGTGCGTCGTCCGGACGATTAATTTCAAGGCCAAATTCCTTGATAAACGATGCGGTAACAATAAAGAAGATCAACATAATAAACACCACGTCGAGCATAGGTGTTAAATCAATTTCCGATTCATCTTCGTTGGCCGCTGCGTGACGCGTGCGAGACATGCGGTGCTCCAATAATTAAAATAATTAGCTGACTAAAAACAGGCAAATAATCCAAAAATAGGCCGCGTATGGTATAGATTTAACGCTGTAAATAAAAGCGTTTTTTGGCGCTGGATTCGCCCGCCCCGTGGCTTTTGCCTCGCCAAAATGACGCAATTCACTGGGTGTAGCCCTGAGCAAGCCCCTATATATTGACATCTCTTTCACTGAGTGTGGTTATTTTTCGCGCTTATACCGGCGAAACCGCTTCTGAATCACCTTGCGTATTGGAGGCCTGAGGGGTCAAATCGTTCAATATCAGGAACAGACAGGGCACTAGCAGCAGCGTAATTACAGTGGCAAAAACGATACCAAAAGCCAGTGAAATAGCCATAGGTAACATGGTTTGGGCCTGCAGGCTCTGCTCCATCAGCATGGGAAATAACCCGAAAAATGTGGTGAGGGAGGTGATTAAAATGGCCCTAAAGCGCTGTTTACAGGCGGCCAGCACGGCTTCGATTAACGCCTGCTGATTTGCCAGCCGCTTGTTAATTGCATCGGTTAGAATCAAACTGTCGTTAACAACGACCCCAGTGAGCGCGATAACACCGAAAAATGACATCATTGAGAACGCTGTATCGAATATTAAATGGCCAACCACTGCGCCAATCAAGCTAAATGGAATCACCGACATAATAATCAATGGCTGGGTATAGGATTTCAGCGGAATCGCCAGTAGCGCGTACACCGCGATAATGGCTACTGCAAAGCCTTGGAATAGCCCCAGCGCGAGCTTGCGCGATTCCTTTGCCTCGCCCTCCATTTCATAGCGAATACTAGGGTATTTCGCCATCAGGCCAGGAAAGTCATTGGCCATAATTTGCGCGCTAATCGCATCGGGGTTGAAATTCTGTTTGTCGACCTTGGCTGATACTGTGACCGCACGTCGGCCATTAACGTGGTCTATGGTGGCGTAACTGGGCTTGGTGTTAATATCAGCTACCGAATAAAATGGCACTTCGGCACCAGTTTCGGTGCGCACATGCATATTGTCCAAATCGGCCAGCGATTTTCGCTCATCGCGCGGGTAGCGCACCATGACGCGGACCTCTTCGGTACCGCGTTGCATGCGTTGGGCTTCCACACCGTAGAATGCATCACGTACCTGCATGCCAAAATCGCGCAGGCTGAGTCCCAGTGCTTCGGCGCCGGGTTTGATATTCAGGTTCAGTTCATCAAGCTGATTAGTGAGCGTTGAGTCAATATCGTAAACACCTTCGTAGCGGTCAATGATTTGTTTTAATTCGCTAACCGCAGCAACCAGCTCGTCTTGGTTGTTACTCACAATATTAAATGAGACGGGGTCGCCAAAGCTGTCGTCTTCGGATTTAAAAATAACGCTGCGGG
>CBFHXO010000036.1:0-24428 GCA_965659815.1 Pseudomonadales bacterium | reverse complement strand
CGGTTAAAATATTCCGCATAGCGCCCCAGTTACCCTCGCGGGTCATATCCAGCAGTTGTTGCCCTTTATCTTGCCAGCCAAATAATTCCAGGCTGGGCCAGTAAGCCGGTGTCGAATATAAAAATCCCAGCATGCTGCGTTGTTTTTCCCATTCTGCTGCCACAGTTGCATTGTCTTTACCGGTTGCCGTGAGTGGGCCAAGAATTAATTTAAAATCGTCTCCATTACGGCTTGTGCGTTCAAAGCCGGCTTGTAGCCGGGGTATACAAACCTCGCGAATATATTTTGGCGGGGTATTGGTTGGGTGGGTAATCATACCGTCGGCAATTGCGCCGACCATTTTGGTCATGGCAGGCCCAACTGCGCCGGCCAAAATAGGTATATTGGGATGTTCGATAGGGCCGGGGTTAAAAAACGGTTGCAGCTTGGTAAATTGATAGTACTCGCCTTCAAAATTTAGCTTTTCGCCGGTTTGAAAGCTGTGAAAAATCGCCCGCAGCGATTGCATATATTCGCGCAATTGCGGCACGGGTGAACCCCAGTAGGCGCTATAACGCTTTTCAATATTGCCTTTTACCTGAGTGCCAATACCAATTTCAAAACGACCTTTGGATAGCTGCTGTAAGTCCCAGGACGCAACGGCAACTGTCATTGGGCTGCGTGGAAAGGCGACCAATACGCCGGTTGACACCACCAGTTCACTGGTTGCATTTAATGCCAGCGCTGCAAGCAGTAGGCCATCGTGCACCGCATCGGGCACTTGCAGCCCATCAAAGCCCATGGCTTCGGCTCGTCTGGCATGCTCGCCAATTTCCGCAGGTGACATGGTCTCGGGGGTGGTGGCAAATACTTCAAACATAATCTGGCTCCGGTGCGCAGCTGGTTGGTCATTTACGTCTTGCGATTATACTAAGCTATGCTTATTATAAGCAAGACTTAGGAATTGATGATAAGCTTCATATTGTCGCGGATCTCTATAGCGAGCCAGACAATGGTTAAAACAGTAGTTAAAACAGTAGTTAAACAGTAGTTAAACAGTAGTTAAACAATAGTTAAAACAGTGGGCAAAATAGAAAGCGGACACCGAGGAAATAAATGGACAAGCTGGAGTTAAATGCGCGCAATGATATTGGCCAGCTGTTGATGCTGGCCAACCGCGACTTTCATCGCCGTTTGGCCTGTGAAATTCGTGCTCGCGGTGTGGCCGGTATTTCTGCTGCCGAGGGCGCGGTAATGACGCATATTCTAAGCCATGGCCCTAGTCGCATGGTGGCCATTGCCGACTCAAAAGGGGTTCGCTCCCAGTCATTGGTTAAGGTGGTTAACGAGTTGGAGAGCAAAGGCTATGTTACGCGTGATAGCGACGAGTCCGATTCCCGAGCCAAGCTGATTGATTTAACGCCAACTGGTAAAAAGCATATGCATTATCTGTCCGAAGCTACCGAGGGAGTTTGGCAGCAGTATGCCAATGAGTTGGGCGCCGACAAAGCCCAACAGGTTTTTGATGGCTTGCGTACCTTACTGGCTGCCAAGGCTGGATAGTATTTTTTAACAATCACTAAAAGGTTGAATTATGAAGAGAAAAGTGGCCTTTATTACCGGCGCCAGTCGTGGCATTGGTGCAGAGTCTGCGGTAGCACTGGCGCAGGCGGGTTGGGATGTTGCAATTACTGCGCGCACCTTAGCCGATGGTGAAAGCCAGCATTACGGTTTGGGTAATGCCGCCTTGCCGGGTAGCCTTGAAGCAACTGCCGCGGCGGTGCAGGCAGTGGGTGGCGAAGCCTTGTGCTTGCGTGGCGATATTCTCGACCAGCAGAGTTTAATCGATGCGGCGCAACAGGCATTAGCCCATTTCGGTGCCATTGATTTACTGTTTAATAACGCGATTTATCAGGGGCCGGGTAATCAGGATAACTTGCTCGATGTGACCGATGAGCAATTGCAAAATATCTATCAGGGCAATGTTTTTACTCCGTTGGCTCTCATTAAAACGCTATTGCCTACGATGCTGGAACAGCAGGCGGGCACGATCATTAATATGGTCTCTTACACAGCGTTTAACGACCCGCCAGCGCCAGCTAGCCAGGGCGGTTGGGGTTTTGCTTACCCATCATCAAAAGCGGCTTTTGGGCGTATGGCGGGCTCCTTGCGAGTAGAGCACCCGGATTCGGGCTTGCGGGTATTTAACCTGGAGCCGGGCACGGTATTTACCGAGGTGATGAAAGCATCGGGTATTGATGAAGAAGTGATGAAGCGCTTTAAAGCCTGCACGCCACAAAGCATTGCTGCGGTGGTTGCATGGCTGGCTGATAACGAACCGCAGGAAGCGTGGGGAGCAAAGGATATTTTGCGTGGCCCGGCCATTGCCAAGCAACTGGACTTTTTGCATTGTGAGTCGCTGTTGTAATTGTTAAAGCAGGTTTCATAGCTATTTGATTTAAACCAACAGGTTCGACTCACGGTAATGGGTTTGACCAAACGTAATGGGTTTGATTATGAGTAAAGTGTTATTAGAAAAATACGACGGCTATGCCATGGTGATTTTAAATCGCCCCGACAGTATGAATGCTTTGTCGCGGGCATTGCGCGAAGAGTTTGTTGCGGTGTTTGAAGAATGCCAGCGCGATGAATCGATTCGTGTAGTGATTGTCACCGGCAACGGTAAAGCCTTTTGTGCCGGTTTTGATTTAAAAGAACTTAGTGACCCTAATGCGGGCAGTGCCGACCAGACCAGTGACAATACCATTGCCCGTGCAATGGAGGCCTTTGACGGGCCTATTATCGGCGCAATTAATGGCCATGCAGTGACCGGTGGTTTTGAGCTGGCACTGGCTTGTGATGTGATTATTGCATCGGAGCATGCGCGTTTTGCCGATACGCACGCCAGGGTCGGGATTCTACCTGGCTGGGGTTTAAGTCAGCGCCTGCCCAGGCTAATTGGTTTATCGCGTGCCAAAGAGCTGTCGTTAACCGGTAGGCCGCTGTTTGCCGATCAAGCGCTGGCCTGGGGGCTGGTGAATAGTGTGTGTCCGGCCGATGAGCTAATACCTAACGCAAAAGCTATGGCGCAATCGATGTGTGAATGTGTGCCGCATATTATGCGTGAGTACAATAAACTCATTGATGACGGTTTTTCGATGCCGTTAAATGAAGCCATGGTTTACGAAGAACGTATTGCCATTGAATCGGCTAAGCATGCCGCAGCCGAATTACTTGCCACCCGCACCGACGGGGTATTTGCCAAAGGCCGTAGCGAGAAAAATAAATAGCCTTAAGCGAAGTGAACAAATAGCCTTAAGCGACGTGAATAAATAGCCCTAAGCGAAACAAATAAATAGCCTAAGCGAAAAGAGTGATCAACCAGCAACACCAGCAAACATAACAAAAGCGTCCAAAAAGCTTCTAAATTTTAATAACTTGTCTACCGGCTGAGCGGCTTTGTGAGTGTTCTCGCAAGTCGCTTAGCCATTTATGCCCGCTGAATACGCGTGTTATACTGGACACCAGTGTCTACATTCATTTTGCTGAAGTTATGCTGCAACAGGCAGGGCGCATTAGGCCCTAAAGCATTGGGAGAATAAAGTAATGAAAGTCAAAGTCGCCATTATTGGTTCCGGCAATATCGGGACTGATTTGATGATTAAAATAATTCGCACCTCTGATGTATTAGAGATGGGTGCAATGGTGGGTATTGATCCCGAGTCGGACGGCCTGGCGCGTGCCAAGCGTATGGGGGTGCCGACAACTGCCGAAGGTATTGATGGCCTGGTTGCAATGGATAACTTTGCCGATATTCGTATTTGTTTTGATGCCACATCGGCGTATGCGCATAAGCACCACAACGAGGTGCTGCAACAACACGGCAAGCAGGTAGTCGATTTAACACCGGCGGCAATTGGTCCTTATACGATTCCGGTGGTGAATATGGAAGAGCATCTAAACGAGCCAAACGTGAATATGGTGACGTGTGGCGGTCAGGCAACCATTCCCATGGTTGCGGCAGTGAGCCGAGTGGCCGAAGTGCATTACGCTGAAATTGTGGCGTCGGTTTCTTCGCGCTCTGCAGGCCCTGGTACCCGTGCGAATATCGACGAATTTACCCAAACCACATCGCGCGGTGTTGAAGTGGTGGGGGGCGCGAAAAAAGGCAAGGCTATTATTATTTTAAACCCCGCCGAGCCGCCAATGATTATGCGCAACACAGTGTTTGCATTGTCTGCACCGGTTGAAGAGCAAAAAGTTATCGACTCGGTTAATGAAATGGTTGCCGGCGTGCAAAGCTATGTGCCCGGCTACAGCTTAAAGCAAGATGTACAGTTTGAGCATTACGACGCTAGCGCACCACTGCATATTCCTGGCTATGGCGATTTTGTTGGCACCAAGTCCTCGATTTTTTTAGAGGTTGAAGGTGCTGCTCATTACCTGCCATCTTATGCAGGTAATCTCGATATTATGACCTCTGCAGCGCTTGGCACTGGCGAGCGCCTGGCGCAGTTAAAATACGCGGCAGCGGCCTAGGAGTTAAGACAATGAGCATTAATCCATTGAAAGATAAAATTTATATTCAGGATGTCAGCTTGCGTGACGGTATGCATGCGATTCGACATATGTACTCGATCGACCACGTTAAGGCTATTGCCAAAGCGCTAGACGATGCCAAAGTTGATGCAATCGAGGTTGCCCATGGCGATGGCTTATCGGGTACCAGTTTTAATTACGGTTTTGGTGCGCATACCGATAAAGAGTGGATTGGCGCTGTTGCTGATGTG
Source organism: Pseudomonadales bacterium (assembly GCA_965659815.1). GTDB lineage: Bacteria > Pseudomonadota > Gammaproteobacteria > Pseudomonadales > UBA7434 > UBA7434. Next base: position 19,659 of record CBFHXO010000036.1, on the reverse strand, counting down.
TTAGAGCACGCTAAGCTGACCACGCTTATTTTGCCTGGCATTGCGGTAAAAGAAGATTTGCAGTGGGCCTGGGATATGGGCGTGCGCTCGGTTCGCGTTGCCACGCATTGCACCGAGGCCGATGTTTCCAGGCAGCATATTGAGTTTGCTCGCAACCTGGGTATGGATACGATAGGATTTTTGATGATGTCGCATATGCAGACCCCGCAGGGTTTGGCCGAGCAGGCCAAGTTAATGGAGTCTTACGGTGCCGAGTGCGTCTATGTGGTTGACTCCGGCGGTGCACTCAATATGCAGGATACCGCCGACCGCTTTAAAGCCTTTGCCGATGTGTTAGACCCAAAGACTGAGCGCGGCATTCACGCGCACCATAATTTGGCGCTGGGTGTGGCCAACTCTATTGTTGCCGTGCAAAACGGTGCCAATCGCGTTGATGCATCGCTGGCAGGTATGGGGGCGGGCGCAGGTAATGCGCCGTTAGAAGTTTTTATTGCCGCTGCTGAGCGAATGGACTGGAATCACGGCACTGATCTTTACGGCTTGATGGATGCGGCTGATGATTTGGTGCGTCCATTGCAAGACCGCCCGGTCCGTGTCGATCGCGAAACATTGTCCTTGGGTTATGCCGGCGTTTACTCCAGCTTTTTGCGCCATGCTGAAAAAGCCTCCGAAACATACGGTCTCGAAACTCGTGATATCCTGGTTGAATTAGGCCGTCGCAAAATGGTCGGTGGCCAGGAAGATATGATTGTCGATGTGGCACTGGATATGCTCAAGGCCAACGATCTGGGTATGAGTATTGAAGACTACGCTGCCTCTATCGATAAGCGTGATCATAGCGAGAGCAATGCTGCTACCGGCTAGACAACTAATGCTATTAAACGCAAAAAAACCGTGGCTTATGTTGCGGTTTTTTTTTGCGTTTGATATCTCAGCAAAAGACCGCCTCACTATTTGGCCTTGGAGTTAATGCGCTATGCGGCATGGTATATTCGTTAGATTTATAAAATTATTATTGCGTATAAAAAATGCAATACTTTCAGCAATATTCATTAAAAATCTAAGCTTTATATAAAAATAGTCTAATTGATTGGCTACCCATTACTGTTGAATCGCGCAATGATCTTACTGTGCGTTTGAAGTAAGTTGTTTGGTTTTTTAAACGAATACAGGAGGTCTGAAATGAAACGATTGTACTATCTCACTCACGATATCGATGTCGCTGATTCAGTCTCAACGCTTTTGCACGAAAACGGTATTAGCGATTGGAATTTTCATGTGTTAAGCAAAGATGAGGCGGGTATTAAAAAGCATCATCTTAACTCTGCAACCCCGATACACGAGCTCGATATTCTCCGCTCAGGTGAGCGTGGCTTGATTTATGGCGCTGTAATGGCAGTGGTGCTGATATTTTTGGTTGGGCAGTATACCCGCTGGTTTGATCTGTTTGGCGCTCTGGGCGTGTTTGGAATTGGTCTTATCACTGTGGGTTTTTCAACCTGGGTAGGCGGTTTTGTTGGTATGCAAACCGAAAACTATAAAATTCGCCGCTTTCACGGCGCGATAGAAAAAGGCTGCTATTTGCTCATGGTTGATGTCAGCGCGAAACAAAAAGACGATATTGAACTGTTAATGCACGGCCAGCACGGAGTGAAAAAAGCCGGTGAAGATTCCACGCTGGTGCTGCCTTTCGATATTATTCGTACTTGACAGATTGTGGGCGAAAGCCTTTTTGCTGCTAGAAAAACATTTGGCCGGGCATTGCCCGGTCTTTTTTATAGGCACTAACAATGACTTGTACGATGCCTTGGGCTTATAACGTTGTTTTTCTACGGCGTAACTTGTTAAGCTGGCAGCCTATCTTTAGTAAACAGCGCCTGGTCATAGCGCGCCAGCATATGAGAGCCGGTTTTTGATTCAAGCACTACTTAAGCGCGTTGCCAAATGCACTGAGTGCGAAGCCCATCTGGAGCACGGCGTTCGACCGGTTTTTCAGTTTAATTCCAGTGCAAAAATTTTAATTGCCGGGCAGGCGCCTGGTCGCAAAGTGCATGAGTCGGGAATTCCCTTTGACGATGCCAGTGGTGAGCGGCTGCGCGATTGGATGGGGATCGATCGCGGCGTATTTTATGATGCCAGTCAAATTGCTATTTTACCGATGGGCTTTTGTTACCCGGGCACCGGTAAGTCCGGTGATTTACCGCCACGCAAAGAGTGTGCAAAAAAATGGCGTGAGCCAATGCTGGCGGCACTGCCCAATATTGAGTTAACGCTGGTAATTGGCAAATATGCGCAAGACTATCACCTCAACCCACAAATTTGCGGCAAAGCTGCCGGTGTTACCGATATTGTGCGCGCCTGGCAGCAATTTTGGCCGCAACACTTACCGCTGCCGCATCCCAGCCCGCGCAATAATATCTGGCTTAAGAAAAACCCCTAGTTTGATGCCGAAGTACTGCCTGCATTGCGCTCGCGTGTCGATAATTTAATTCAACGGCCTGCGTGAACTAATAATAATAAGCACAGAGTTTTTTGGATTAGCAACCCCTTCACAAGCATAGAGTGAGTCAATGTATGTCATCTTTCGATTACGATAGCACCAGTAAAATAGCGCAAACCGACCAGGGTAATATCCATTACCATGAAGCGGGCAGTGGCCCAGTCTTGTTAATGATTCATGGTTCAGGGCCAGGTGTGAGTGGTTGGGCCAATTTTCAGGGCAATTTGCCGGTGTTTGCTGAGCACTTTCGTTGCTTAATTATTGATTTACCCGGTTATGGCAAAAGTGATGCGGTTGAGGGTAACCCCGTCATGGAGTGCGTGAGCGCCTGCCTGCGCTTGCTCGATGCATTGAATATCGATAAAGCTCACATTATTGGTAACTCGCTGGGTGGAATTGTTGGCGGTTTTTTGGCAGCTCATCATGGCCAGCGAGTGAATAGTTATGTCACCATTGGTGGCCTGGGTATGAATTTATTTTCGCCATTCCCCTGTGAGGGGTTAAATTTGCTGACCGATTTTGTTGAGGACCCTACCCGTGAGCGTATAATTGCCTGGCTGCGTTCCATGGTATTTGACCAAAGCATGGTAACTGAAGAATTAATTGAGCAGCGTATGCAGGCGGCAACCGAGCCAAAAACCCTGGCTACCAGCCGAGCAATTTACTCACGCGAGTCGCAACAGGCCATGGCGGCAATGTTTCGCGGGCCCGATGCAACCCAGCGCATTGCGCATTTGGCATCGATTAACGTGCCAACGCTAATCACCTGGGGGCGCGACGATAGAGTCACACCTGTGGATATGGCATTATTGCCGATGCGGCTGGTGCCACATGCAGAGTTACATATTTTTCCCAATTGTGGTCACTGGGCGATGATTGAGCGTAAAAAGGAGTTTGAAAATGTCGTGCTAGCGTTTTTACAGCGTTAATGCGGCATTACCTGAGCCGAAAGTTTCCTATAAGTGATGATTTATGTCCGATGATACAGTTGTCAGCGAAGTGGTCCACGAGATCAATGCGCTGGTTGAAGAAGATACGCAAAGCGAGAAATCTAAACCCAAAAAACTGTCGTCATTGCTGCATCTACTCACCTACCTAAAACCATACAAACTGCGCTGGATAGGCGCAATGATTGCGCTGCTGTTTACCGCTGGCATTACGCTGGCACTGGGGCAGGGGGTTAAGCTGCTTATAGACACTGGATTTGGTGAGGGCTCGTTGGCGCTGCTCAACCAGGCCGTGCTGGTGCTGCTGGGCATTGCCATGCTTATGGCAGCCGGCACTTTTACCCGATTCTATCTGGTATCGTGGCTCGGCGAGCGGGTCAGTGCCGATATTCGTACTGCTGTTTTTAATCATATTGTCACTTTGCATCCGAGCTATTTTGAAACCAATCGCAGTGGTGAAATCACCTCACGATTAACCACCGACACCACCTTATTGCAAACCATTATTGGCAGTTCGTTTTCTATGGCGCTGCGCAGTGCGCTTACTACTGTTGGTGGCCTGGTGATGTTATTTATTACCAACACTAAGCTGATGCTGGTGGTGGTTGGCAGCGTACCACTGGTGATGTTGCCGTTAATGATTTATGGCCGACGGGTGAAAAAACTGTCTCGCGATAGCCAGGACTCGATTGCCGATGTGGGTAGTTACGCTGGCGAAATTATCCAAAATGTCAAAACCGTGCAAAGCTACACGCAGGAGCAGCGTGAAAAAGCGGCCTTTGGTGGCCATGTGGAGCGTGCCTTTGATATCGCCCGGCACAGGGTCAAGCAGCGGGCAATATTAATGGCGGCAGTATTGTTACTGGTGTTTGGTGCGCTGTCATTAATGCTCTGGGTAGGTGGTCGTGATGTGATTACCGGCACCATGAGTGCGGGTGATCTGGCCGCGTTTGTATTTTATGCGTTAATGGTTGCTATGGGTGTGGCAACGGTCTCCGAGGTGTACGGTGATTTGCAGCGCGCTGCCGGTGCAACCGATCGGCTGGTCGAGCTTTTGCAGGTAGAAAGCCTTATCACCGAGCCAGAGCGCGTCAGTGCTGATGCCTCGGTGCTTGCCGCTGAGCTGGCTTTTCATCATTCTGATTTTTACTACCCCTCACGGCCAGAGCAAGCGGCGTTAAAAGACTTTTCGCTGGTGTTGCCCAAGGGTAAAAGCGTTGCGCTGGTGGGGCCATCGGGTGCAGGTAAGTCTACGGTATTTGAATTAATTCAGCGCTTTTATGACCCGCAAGCTGGTGCGATTACGTTGGGCGGTGAAGATATTCGCCATTTAGACCCAAAGGCATTACGTCAGCAGTTAGCAGTGGTAGCGCAGCAGCCGACATTATTTACCGGAGACGTTGCCAGTAATATTCGCTACGGAAAATCGGCTGCCACTGACGAAGAAGTTATTGCGGCAGCCAAAGCGGCTTACGCACATGAGTTTATTACTGCGCTACCCGATGGTTACAACAGCTTTTTGGGTGAGCAGGGCGTGCGATTATCGGGCGGGCAAAAACAGCGTATTGCCATAGCTCGCGCGGTACTAAAAAATCCGCGTATTCTAATGCTTGATGAAGCCACCAGTGCGCTCGATACTGAAAGCGAGTACAAGGTACAAAAGGCACTGGAGCAATTAATGGAAAATCGCACTACCTTGATTATTGCCCACCGTTTATCGACTATTTTACATGCCGATACTATTGCAGTTTTGGAGCATGGGCAGCTGGTTGCACAAGGTAGCCATGAAAGTCTGTTAAGAGATTCGCCGCTTTACGCTAAACTTGCCAGCTATCAATTTAGCGATCAATAACTGGTACTGACTTTACAGCGAGGCCTGCGCATGGACACTTTTTACTGGCACGATTACGAAACCTGGGGTGTTAGCCCTGCCGAAGATATGCCTTCGCAATTTGCCGGGGTGCGCACCGATATGGACTTTAACATTATCGGTGAGCCGCTCAATATTCTTTGTAAGCCGGCGTTGGATGTGGTTCCACATGCTGAAGCCTGTTTGGTCACGGGTATTACACCGCAGCATGCTGAGAAAAACGGTATGAGTGAGCGGGAGTTTTTTGCTGCGATTCACAGTGAATTAGCTCGGCCTGGCACCTGTGGGGTGGGGTATAACAGTTTGCGTTTTGACGACGAAGTCACGCGTTACGGTTTATACCGCAATTTTTATGACCCCTATGCGCGCGAGTGGCAAAGTGGTAATAGTCGTTGGGATATTATTGATATGTTGCGGCTCTGTCATGCGGTGAGGCCCGAAGGTATTCAATGGCCCAAGCGTGATGATGGTGTGGTGAGTTTTAAGCTCGAGCAATTAACGGAGATTAATGGTTTATCGCATGAGGCCGCGCACGATGCTTTATCGGATGTTTATGCCACCATTGATGTTGCCAGGCTGGTAAAGCAAACGCATCCGAAAATATTTGACCATGTATTTTCGTTGCGTAAAAAGCAGCTGGCGCAGCAGGCTCTGGCGGTGGGTAGTCACAAGCCGGTATTGCATATTTCTTCGCGTTTTGGCTCTGAGTTTGCCTGCGGCTCATTAATACTGCCGGTTGTACAGCATGCGACAAATAAAAATGAAATTTTATGTGTTGATTTGCGTTACTCGCCTGCGCCGTTATTGGAATTAGCGCCGGAGCGTATTGCCGAGTTACTGTTTACCCGGGTGGATGATTTACCCGAGGGTATTGATCGTATTCCATTAAAGTCGGTGCATATCAATCGATGCCCTATTGTTTTAACCCCTAAATTACTCGATGAAAAAGTTGCCGAGCGTATGTCTTTAGATTGGGCACAGTGTGAGGTGCATCGCAAGCAATTACTTACGATGGACGGTTTAGCAAAAAAATTGCAGGCGGTAATGGCGGTTAACAAATTTGATAATCGTGGTAAAGAGGCCGAGGCGTTGTTGTATGATGGTTTTATCGGCAATGCTGATAAACAGTTAATGCAGGGTATTCCGCATTCGTCGTGTGAGAAATTGGCGCAGGGGGTTTATCCCTTTGAGGATGAACGTCTGCCGGCGCTGTTTTTTCGTTATCGGGCAAGAAATTTTTCAGGCAGTTTGAGTGATGAAGAATGGCTAGATTGGTTGCAGTACTGTCGAGATAAGTTGTTAGGCGAGGGAAGCCTGGAAGCTGAGATTGAAAATATCGAGCGGTTGTTGGACGCTGGTACAACAGTGAAGGGCGAAGGGGTTTTGAAGGAGTTGAAGGTATATTTACAGGGTAAGGAGGCGATGCTTAGCAAGGAGGGTAGTCGAACCTAGGGGGCCAAAAACGACGCTTAAATCAAGCAAATGATAGAAAAATTCACCAACAAAACCGGCCCCATCGGGCGGGCTGCGGGTTTATAATACCAGCATAATTACTGAGACCTGCCTCCGCTGTGCAAATTCAATCGACCATCACTGAAAAACTCACCAACGCACTAAGTCCTGTCCACTTGGAGGTGGTCAACGAAAGTCATATGCACTCGGTCCCCGCCAACTCCGAAACACACTTCAAACTTGTTGTGGTCGCTGATGCATTTAACAATAAACGCGCTGTGGCCCGTCATCAACTGATTTATCAGCTACTCAATGAAGAGCTGGCCGGCGAAGTTCACGCCCTTGCCATTCACACTTACACTCAAACCGAATGGCAAATCCAATCCGCCCCAGACTCACCGCAATGCCGTGGCGGTAGCAAAGCGGACCCACAAGGCTAAGCCGTGATTGTCGTCGCCGCACTTTATAAATTTGTCGCCTTGCCCGACTACCACGAGCTTAGAGAGCCACTGCTCGACGCTTGTATCGAGGCTGGCGTCAAAGGTACGCTGCTTCTGGCCGAAGAGGGTATCAATGGCACCATTGCCGGTACCCGCGAAGCGATTGACACTATTCTTGCTTACTTAAAACGCGACTCGCGGTTGCAAGATATCGATCATAAGGAATCAATCGATTCCGACATTCCGTTTTACCGTATGAAGGTAAAACTCAAAAAAGAAATCGTCACTATGGGTGTAGGCAGTATCGACCCGAATTCATTAGTCGGCCACTACGTAGAGCCCAAAGACTGGAATGATTTAATTAGTGACCCCGAGGTCACCGTTATCGATACCCGCAACGATTACGAATGCGATATCGGCAGCTTTCAAGGTGCGATTAACCCCGAGACAACCACCTTTCGCGAGCTGCCAGCCTACGTAGAAGAAAACCTTAACCCTGAAAAAAATAAAAAGGTTGCGATGTTTTGCACCGGCGGTATTCGCTGCGAAAAATCCACCGCCTATTTGCTCGAGCAAGGTTTTGAAGAGGTCTACCACTTAAAAGGCGGCATTCTTAAATATCTCGAAGAAGTGCCAAAAGAAAACAGCCTATGGCAAGGTGAATGTTTTGTTTTCGATAATCGCGTTGCCGTTGATCACGATTTAAATGTCGGCTCTTACGACCAGTGCCATGGCTGTCGCCACCCGATTACCGAGGCGCAAAAGCAAAGCCCACAATACCAAAAAGGCGTTTGCTGCCCATTGTGTTACGACAGCTTAACCGAAGATCAAAAACAACGTTTTGCCGAGCGACAAAAACAAATCGATTTAGCCAAGGCGCGCAACGAGCAGCATATCGGCGCGCCACCACCTAAGCGCCAGGGCCCAGCCCGTGCCTGAGGTACGCGGTGGCAGCCCCTGGAAACATAAATACCAGGAGCTAATTCAAGAGCAGGAGCAGCAGGCCAAGCAGTTTGAACAGCGGCTCGAAAACCTTAAGCGTGGCCTGGCCAAGGTCAGTGTCGCCGCGCAAGGTCAGGACCCAACTCTAGATGCCGCGATAAAATCACTGCGCAAAGCACTGCAAAAAGATAACGGCGAAGATATGTTATCAACGCAAATGGATGCTTTAGAAGCCGGTGTTCACGCGATGGATAAAAGTCGCAGGAAGCGTTCACTCGATGCGGCCGATGCATTAACCCATTTATTACACGAGTTACAGGCGTTGGCAATTAGCCGCTCTGCGTCACGAGCAATTAATAAATTAGAGCGACGGGTAAAAAAAGCCAGTGCCGATTTATGCCAGCCGTTTGATTTTGAGTTCTGGTTGGAGCAGGTGGTTGCTGCCCAAAGCGCTGCATTGCATTCGCTACCCAAAGAGCTCGCAAGTGACGTGAAAAGCGTTGAGCAACCAAGCTGGTGGCGAGGATTATTTGGCGGTAAGCAATCGATTTCAGAATCAGGGCCACCAGAGCGATCAACACCAGCGTCATCTAAATCAGAATCAACACCTAAGGAAAATGATCAGGTGCTCAAGCAAAAGCCTGATCATGAGAGCGCTGATACACTGGTAAGTACAACAGAAGATACCGGTAGGCAACCGGCAACGCAACCACCAGAGAGTTTTGAAATAGAGAACGCTGATTCAGAAACTGTCGTGCCGCTGTCGTTGGTTGCAGACAACCAGTCGAATATTATTCAGGCTGAGATTATTGCTATCTTGCTGGCCTTACTTGCCGATATCGATGTGCCTGAAGACACTCGGCCGGTTGCCGAGCAGCTGTACCAGGATCTGGAAAAAGGCATTACCTGGGCCGATCTGGTGCCAACGCTCGATGATGTTGTCACTGTGGTTACCTCGGCACTGGGTCGCGACCAGCAAGAATTTCAACAGTTTTTACAGGGATTAAATCAACAGTTACTCGATATTGCTTCGTTTGTCAGTTTTGTTGACCACAGTCAGCTAATTAGCGCCGAGCAAACCCAGCAATTAAATGACGATTTGACACGGCAGGTCAGTAATATCGAAGCCGGATTTTCTGATATCAATCAGGTGGCAGAACCAGTGATTGGCGAGTTCAAGCAGCGAGTGAGCGGCAACCTCGATACCATTGTGGCATCACTGCAATTGTTTCAAGCTGAGCAGCGCGAACAACAAATGCAGATGACAGACCAATTGAGTCAAATGAGCCAACATATCGAAACCATGGAGCGTGAGTCGCGGCAAGCGGCTGAGAGTTTACAGCGTCAGCGCGAAAAACTGCTGCGTGATACGCTTACTGGTGTTGCCAATCGCGAGGCCTACAGTATCAGGCTGGAGCAGGAGTACGATCGCTGGCTGCGCTACCAGCGCCCATTGGTGGTGGCCGTGGTTGATGTCGACCACTTTAAACAGATAAACGACAACTATGGCCATGCCGCCGGCGACAAGGTTTTAAAAATTATTGCTAAAACTCTGTTGAAACAATTACGCAAAACTGATTTTATTGCCCGCTTTGGCGGTGAAGAATTTGTGCTGCTGTTGCCAGAGACAACGCTCGAAGCCGCGCAGGGCGTGTTAGAAAAACTTCGTGCTGCGATTGAGGCTTGCCCATTTCGGTTTAGAAATCAACCGCTAACTATTACCGTTAGCCTGGGTGCCAGCCAATTCAGTAAGAGCGATGAGCAAACTGATACCATGGGCAGCGCATTCGACCGCGCCGACCGGGCGCTCTACCAGGCTAAAAATGGCGGCCGCAACCAGTACCAAATATTAGAATCCTAGTTCGATAGCATTTGATGCCAGGCATTAACTACTGGGCTGACCTGATTACCCGATAGCTGGGTGATATCGCTCGGCGCGACAAGATGATAATCGCTAACATAGCTTTTGCTTCAATGCGCAATTCAGTACACTTAACGCATTGCGATTATATTGCGCTCAATAACCTTAAAAAACGGTGGCACGCCAGCTGGCGAAGCTACTTAGTGGTGATGTTATGTTCAACCCTCTGCAAACGCCTTTGTCTTTAATATACTTGTTACGCGCTTTTGTACTCTGGTTGGCAGCTTGCGTCGGTCTGGTATCAATGGCCGGCTGCGAGCCCAGTGTTGATATGGAGATTCGTGAACCCATTCGGCCAGTGCGTACAGCCGTTGCCGAAGTTAGCCAGGGCTATATGCTCCGCTCTTACTACGGTTCGGTGCAGGCTGACTTGATATCCAAACTGAGCTTTCGGGTGGGCGGGGTAATTGAAACCGTTGCAGTAGAGCTGGGCCAAAAAGTTGAAGAAAGCCAGTTAATTGCGGCATTAAACGACAATGACCTCGACCTGAAACTCGATCAGGAAAAAGCCGCACTGCTCAAAGCGAAGGCTGAGGCTGTTAACGCACAATCGCAATACGAGCGCTCCTACAGTCTGGTCGGCAAGGGGGTAGTGTCGCAAAATGATTTTGATTCTATGGAAACCAGCTACCGCACCAGTAAGGCTGCGTTAGAGTCAGCGCGCAAAGGAGTCGAGCTGGCGCGCAAGCAATTAGGATATGCCAAGCTTAAAGTGCCGGTGCGCGATTGCACGGTATCAGAGCTTGAAGCGGAGCTGGGAGAAAACGTGTCTGCCGGGCAGGTGGTTGCAACGTTGAATTGTGGCGATCATTTTGAGGTGCTCACCCATGTGTCTGAAAATGTGATTCGCGATATTAATGTTGGCGACGAAGTGATTGTGCGACTCAATATTTACAGGGGTGACGAATATCAGGGCATTGTTTCGGAAGTGGGCAGCGCGGTGGGCAATCGTTCGACTTATCCTGTAGTGATTCGCATTACCACGCCCGATGACCGCCTACGTGTCGGTATGGCGGCGGAGGTCAGCTTGCGCGTATCGATGGAGCAATTAACCGGGGCAATTTTGGTGCCGTTTTCTGCCGTGGGTGAAGACTCCAATGGCCGTTTTGTATATTTGTTTAAATCTATTGCCAGTCAGGCTGACGCTAGTAATAGCGATGAAAGCGAGCAGGGGCTGGGTATTGCGAAGCGTATTTCAGTTACCGTGGGCCAGGTTACCAGCGAGGGTATTGCTATTACCAGCGGCTTAAATGCCGGTGATAGAGTGATTACCGCCGGGCTGCGTTACCTTACCGATGGCCGCAAGGTCAAACTGTTTAGTTATGATTTAGAAGCGCTTCAAGGGTAAACTTGTGGATATTACCCGTCTGGCAATAGAGAAAAACCAGCTCACGCTGTTGTTAACGCTGGCCTTGTTAATCACCGGCGTCATTACCTTTTATGACATGCCGCGTGCGCAGGACCCTTCGTTTCCTATTCGCGTTGCCACGGTAACCACCACGCTGGCCGGGGCCAGCCCCGACCGCGTGGAGCAGCTCATAACGGACCCGCTAGAAAAGGTGATTCAGGAGATGCCGGAGCTGCACAGCATTACCAGCACTTCGCAAACCGGCGTTTCGATTATTTCGGTAAATATCCAGGACCGCTACACCGATCTGCAACCCATTTGGGACAAACTTAAATCCAAAGTTGACAAAGCGCAGGAGGACCTGCCCGATGGCACCGATGCGTCGGTGGTCGATGATGAAGTTGGCGATATTTTTGGTATTGCCATTGGTATTGTTAGCGATGGCTTTAGCTATGCCGAGCAAAAGCAATTGGCTGACCAGTTGCGCGATGAGCTGCTTACCATCGACCTGGTTGCCAAGGTTGAAATTTACGGCGAGCAGGAAGAGCGGATATTTGTTGAGTTCAACAGCAGCCGGCTTACTGAGCTGGGGATTTCGCCCGAGTATTTGGCCGATGCGCTAAGTAAAAAAAATATTATTATTCCCGGCGGCCGGGTAAAGCGTGGCACGGTGCGGCTCAACCTGGAGACCACTGGCAATGTTAACTCGCTCGATGAATTGCAGCGCACCTTAATTCCGTTGCCCGATAGCGATGAAGTGATTGCGCTGGAAAATATCGCCTACGTTTATCGCGACTATATCGACCCGCCCAAAGAAATTGTTCGGGTTGGGGGTTACACCGGTATGGTGGTTGCTATCTCGATGAGTGAGGGTGGCAATATTATCCGGTTGGGTGAGCAAGTCTCGCAAGTGCTCTCACAATATCGCGAATTTATTCCGCTGGGTTTTGAATTTGAAATTTCTGCATTTCAGCCGCGGCTGGTGCAAGATACGATTGTCAACTTCGCCAAAAACCTGCTGCAGGCCGTGACTATTGTCAGTTTAGTCATGGTTGTGTTTCTGGGTATGCGCATTGGTTTTGTGGTTGCCAGCCTTATTCCTGTTACCGTGCTTGGCACCATCGTGATTATGGACGGCTTCAGCGTCGGCCTCGATCAGGTATCACTGGCAGGCTTAATGATTGCGTTAGGGATGCTGGTTGATAACGCCATTGTGATGACCGAAAATATTTTGGTGTTGCGCACCAAAGGTATTGCCGCTATTGATGCTGCGGTGCGCTCGGCCAAGCAGTTGCGTATGCCGCTGCTGGTGTCATCGCTTACCACGGCGGCAGCGTTCTTACCAATTGCCCTGGCGGAGTCAACTACGGGCGAATATACCGCACCACTATTCAAAGTGGTTTCAATCGCGCTGCTTTTTTCCTGGTTGGTATCGCTAACAGTTATTCCCTTGCTTACGGTGATTTTGCTTAAGGCCAAACAACAACCCCGCAGCAGTCGATTATTTAATGACACCACCTATGCGGTGTATACCCGGGCATTAAAAACCATGCTGGCAAACCGAATACTTACCATGATTGCGGTGGCCGGTATTTTTGCCTTTGCCATGTTCGCGTTTCGCTGGGTGCCGGCAATCTTTTTTCCACCCAGCGATGACCCGCGCTTTAAAATGGAAATCGACCTGCCCAGGGCAACCTCAATCGAACATACCGAAGCGGTGGTGCGTGAAATTGAGCAATTTATTCAGGCTGAGCTTATGGCAACGGCCGAGCGCGAGGGAGTGGTTAACTACACCACCTTTGTTGGCACTGGCGGTCCACGTATTGTGTTAAATCACAGCGGTGGCCAGTCGTCGTCTAATGCCGCGTTTTTCCTTTTCAACACAAGTTCTGCAGTGCCGATTGAAGGTCTTATGGCCGAGCTGCGTGAATACCTGTTTAATAACTTTCCCGATGTCGCTGCCTCGTTGCGTAAGTTTGAAAATGGTGCCGCGGTTTCAAGCCCCATTGAAATTCGGGTGAGCGGTGATGAAATTGACAAGCTCTATCAGCTCTCAGATGAAATTAAACTCAAACTTGAGTCGTTGCCCTCTACTGCCGCGATTAAAGATGACTGGGGACCCAAGGTGCAAAAAATTGTGGTAGCGGTTGATGAAGCCGCCGCGCGCAGGGGTAATGTAACCAATGCCGATATTGCGCGCTCGCTCAACACCTCGTTTAGTGGCAAAGAAGTTACCGAATATCGCGAAGGCGACCAGTTGATTCCCGTGGTGGTGCGCGCCGAGCGCACGGCCGATAACGAAGCGTCACTGTCCACCAGCCTGAATATATTTTCGCAAAGTGGCAATCGGTCTTTTGCCTTCGATGAAATTGCCAGGCCGTTATTGGCCTGGGAGCCTGCGCTGATTAAACGCTACGATTTAAAGCGCACGCTCACCATATCGTCGGAGCTGCGTGGTGGCGGTAATGCGGCATTGACCGTTGAGCGACTGCAGCCCTGGCTCGACGAACTGTTTAGTCGGCCCGACTACTTTGGTTATGAATATGAGCTTGGTGGCGAAGCAGAAGCCTCGGCTGATGCCAACGCCTCGATTGGGGCAAAAATACCGGTGGCTTTTGCCTTTATTCTATTTTTGCTTATGGTGCAATTTAACTGCTGGCGTAAAACCGGCATTGTGCTGCTCACCATTCCGCTGGGTTTAATTGGCGTGGTTACTGGGCTGCTGCTTACCGGCTCGTACTTTGGCTTTATGACTTTTTTAGGCGTCATTTCACTCTCTGGTATTGTGATTAACAATGCCATTGTATTAATCGACCGGATTGAGTTTGAGATTCGCTTAAATGGTCTGAGTCGTGGCGACGCTATCGTTATTGCCGCCCAGCGCCGTTTGCGACCCATTGTACTCACCACGTTAACCACATTACTGGGCATGATGCCGCTGTGGCTAGGTGGGGGGGAGTTATGGGAAAGCATGGCCATTACCATTATTTTTGGTCTGCTTGGCGGCACCTTGCTTACGCTTGGGGTGGTGCCGGTACTGTATTCGCTACTGTTCGATGCCAGGCCGACGGCGGACTGTGGTGAAACCGAACCGGTACCGGTGGTATAGCGCAAGGCTTATTCTCCGTGACCTTACCCAGCCGGTTCGATTGTTGTTTTGCATTGAGAAAAAATTCGTAAGTTGTTGAATAATAATAAGTAAAACGCTTATCACCAATAGACGGCAAAGGCTGTCTTGTTAACAAATACACAATCGTTGCCCAGTTGTTTTTTAGTGCTTGCAAAAGAAAACACTCACTGTTTAAATGTACAGTACCCAACCCGGCAATAGTGGTGCAACTATCCGCTGTGCCAATCAAGAAATGTATTGGTTATACCCAAGCTGTGTAGCCATGCATGCAACAGCAAAATACCGAGGTAAATGAACAATGGAAGACAACAGACAAAAAGCCCTAGACGCCGCGCTCTCACAAATTGAGCGCCAATTTGGTAAAGGTACCATCATGCGGATGGGTGATGAAGAAAGGGAAGCAATACCGGCAATTTCAACCGGGTCACTGGGCCTGGATATCGCGCTAGGCATTGGCGGTTTGCCAAAAGGTCGCGTGATTGAAATTTACGGTCCGGAATCCTCGGGTAAAACCACACTCACTTTGCAAGTGGTTGCCGAATGTCAAAAGGCTGGTGGCACTGCTGCGTTTATTGATGCCGAGCATGCCTTAGACCCAAGCTATGCAGAAAAGCTGGGTGTCGATGTAGAAGACCTGCTGGTATCACAGCCCGACACTGGCGAGCAGGCGTTAGAAGTCGCCGATATGCTGGTTCGCTCTGGTGCGGTTGATGTGATTATTGTCGACTCGGTGGCAGCGCTTACGCCCAAGGCTGAAATCGAAGGTGATATGGGTGACCATCACGTGGGTTTGCAGGCGCGTTTAATGTCGCAGGCGCTGCGAAAAATCACAGGTAATATCAAGCGTTCTAACTGTATGGTGATTTTCATCAACCAAATTCGTATGAAAATTGGCGTGATGTTTGGCAACCCTGAAACCACCACTGGTGGTAATGCACTTAAGTTCTACTCGTCGGTGCGTTTGGATATTCGTCGTATTGGTGCGGTGAAAAATGGCGACGAGGTAGTTGGTAACGAAACCCGGGTCAAAATTGTTAAAAACAAGGTTGCGCCGCCGTTCAGGCAAACCGAATTTCAGATTATGTATGGCCATGGTATTTACCATATGGGTGAGGTTATTGATATTGGTGTTAAGCAGGGTCTGGTTGATAAAGCGGGTGCCTGGTACAGCTACAAGGGTGACCGTATAGGGCAGGGCAAGGCCAATGCCGCGCGTTTTCTTGAAGAAAACCGAGAAACTGCTGATGAAATTGAGGGCTTAATTCGTGCTGAATTGCTCTCGGTTTCGCCGCCGGTTGAAGAAGATGCCAAAGGTGAGCTTGAGGCCTTAGAATCTTAAACAGCTAGAATCTTAAACAGTTAGAATCTTGAACCGTCATGTTAACTGTAGATGATCATGTATTGGTGGGTCAGTCAGACTGCGAAGCGAATGCTTCGCAGTCTGAAATTACGGCGGCCGATATCGCGAGAGCGAGTGGCACTGCCGTTATTGGCGGTGGCGCGAATGTGATGAATGATGCGATGACTGATTCGATAACTGATCCGGCAGCTGATTCTGCAACTGATTCTGCAACTAAAGCAACGGACATTCGTCGTTCGGCAATGAATTTACTAGCCAGGCGCGAGCACAGTCGGCTTGAGCTGGCCAGAAAGCTGCATCGTCGTTACAGTGAGTACGATGTCATTGAGTCTGCGCTCAATCGTTTAATTGACGATGGTTTATTAAGTGATGAGCGCTTTACTGAAAGCTATGTGAATTATCGCAAGGGTTTGGGTTTTGGCCCTCTGCGAATAGCGGCTGAGTTGCGTGAGCGTGGTATTGGTGAAGCGCTGGCTGGCCGTTATTTAAATCAAAGCCACGAGAGTTGGGCTGAGGCGGCGTTGTTGGCCCGGCAAAAGAAATTTGGTGATGCTATGCCTGCAACGCGAGAAGAGCGCGCCAGGCAGCAGCGGTTTCTTGCTTATCGTGGGTTTCGGCACGCTCACTTTACTGACTTGTAAGAGCTATTTTATGCGGCTGACTCTTGGCCTATATCCCAGCCTGGAAAAACCAGCACGGCTGGGTGACATTTTAAAGCTCTCGCCAGCACTTTAGCGTGCTCAATTCCGAGGTTAACGCGATCATTATCAATAGCAGATAGCGTTGATTGAGGGATACCTGTTAAGCCAGCCAATTCGTTTTGGCTAAGCATTTAACGCTCCCTGATAATTTTTACCGAATCTCCTACAGATACTTCGGTATGGCTTTTTGCGCTACGGTAGACGCTCATCTCAGTTTTTCCTGTAAATATGGAGAGCGGCCAGAATACCATTTATATGCATAGGCATATTACTTTTTGGAAGAGGTGGGATGCGCCATATTCATATAAACACCACCTCGTTTAAGTTCAGATAGCATTTGGTTTAGTCGTTTTTGTTTTGTTGCTTCTTGCTTTGCCTGATTAATCCGGCCAATGTAATCATTTTGCTGATAAGCAGGCCGATCAAGATAATCCTGCATAAGGGTATGATCTTCTAATGCTGACTTCACGAAGCCAGGCATATGGTGTCGATCTCTCTGTAGCTTAGAAAAGTCTTTAGCCATTGTTCTATCTCTCAGTGGTGACCTAACAGCTTACTCTGCACCCAAATCTGTATAGTAACTCGGCGGCGAGAGGTGCCGTTACGAAAACTGTTCTGAGATAAAGTTACTGCCCTCAATTAAGCGCGATTACTTGTCAGTAACCTTACTTCAGCGCGACCCAAATTGATACAAATAGTGCGATGCACGAAATCAGCATTGGCTTCAAAAAGCGGCTGAAAGAAAGCTTATGTTCTGCGAGAACGGCCGCAAGTAATGGGAAGTTTACAGCATGGCGATCTTTACCGATTTGAAAAGCGAAAAGATGCACCTTGCTGCCGTCTTGCTGTGTGTATCTGTGCTTTTTATCCAAATAGTAGTACAAGCGACCAAATAGTAGATGTTTATCCATTTGTAACTGCCGTGCAATCAGTTCGCAGTCGATGGGTACATAATTTTTCGTATCCCTGGTGTCTGGATACTGTTCATAGTTTCGAAATTTCTCGTAATACTCTTTGTAGATGGCGTCGAGGATATTGCCATCACTGGGATTCTTCAAATTTCAGGTATTCAATATCTGCTGTGAGCATCGTTATTGTCATTCTTGATCTAACTATAAGACGTTAAACAGAGTAAAAACCCCACCTGCTTAAATCAATATTTACCCCCTAAGGCGCAAAATCCCCTAATCCTCCCCAAGCGAAAACAGCTTACTCTTCACCGCCTCACGATATTCACCCGGCGTTACCGAGGTGTAACGCTTAAACGTACTGCAAAAATGGCTGTTGTCGTTAAAGCCAATCTGCTCGGCAATATCAGCAACGCTTAAATTGCTCTGCTTTAGCAGCTCCTTGGCATGGTCTAAACGTATTTTGCGTAAATACGCATGCGGTGTTTGATGGGTGGCATTGCTAAAGCGGCGATTCAAACTGCGCACACTAATTCCCAGCATCTTGGCCATAGCACTGCCACTAATATCCTGACCAAAGTTTTCGTTTATCCAATATTGCAGCCGCACAATATCTTCATCGCGATGCCGACTGTGCTCGCCCTCGGTATACATACTCTTGGCATAAGACTGGCGAATTTCCGGCGAAAAATTGGCCTCAACCCGGCGCGCAATTTCACTGCTAAACAAATTTTCAATAAAGTAAATAATTAAATCAGCCACCGAGTTCACACTGCCGGCGCAGTAGATATTGTTCGAACGTGTAATTAAAAAATCACGCTGCAGTTGCACAGTAGGGTAGCGCTTTTGAAAATTATCAAAATATGCCCAGTGCGTTGTCGCCGTGCGCTTGTCTAGCAAACCCGCCTCGGCAAAAAAACAACTGCTGGTGCCTACCGCGCAAAGCATTACGCCCCGTTCGTGCCATTGTTGAATCAGTGCAAGCAAATAACGATTCTCGCTAATAACCATTAGCGGGTTACGCCAGATCGCTGGCAGAATAACGAGATCGGGTTTTACTATTGCGCGAGGGTGCTCTTCGGTATGCAATTGCAAACCACCGGCACAGTCGATCTTTCTGGCGCTTCCATAAATAACCGGCGTTGTCGCATGCCCACCATCGATAACCCGACTGGCATCATTCGCGGCATTCAGCATCTCAATGGGCAGGCTAATGCTGGACGAAAGACAATTGTTGTAAGCAATAAAAGCGATATTGGCCATGGTTTGTCTACTCGTGGTTTCGCGGCGACCACCGCGGGCGCTGGTTAAGCGGCATTAACCGCTTTGGATTAAGGACTGTGCAGGATAAGTCTATTATTACCATTTTGGCTAAAAACTTATATCAACTGGCAAAAATACAATATACCATTTTTGTCTCAAGTCATAGACTGAGGTTTCTTGGCAATGTGGCCCAGGCTTTTGTGCCTGCCGCAAGCCACTGATTGTCATAGGGTAAAGTCAGCATATTTCTTTGCCTGTGCGCGCTGCATCGCCGTTCGCGTAAGTCCGCGTTTGCGTTAAATGGATAGCTAACATCAAAAACCTGGAGATTGTCGATTTGGCTCATTTGCCTGTTATTGTTGGTTTCGGCGGCGTTAACCCTGCCGGTCGCAGCTCATTCCATCATGGCTATCGTCGGTTGGTTATCGATGCGCTTAGCCAGGACAAGGCACAACTGACGCTTAATAGCTTAATGCCATTAATGGACCTGCATGGCGAAGCGAATGACCCGATAGTGCGTCAGGCCATTCTTAATGGTACGTTAATTCGGCAAATGGAACCCGAGCTGCTCGACGCCAACGCCATCGAATTTCACAAGAACATCACCGTCCATGGCAATTTTGAATCGCCATTACTGTTTGAAATTGCCAATCGCCATTTGCCCGACCAGATCCCCGACAGCTGGCGACTCGAGCCCATCGATTCGCGCCGCACCTGCGTTAATGTTGTCGACAAACAAGCGTTCTTTTTGCCCGGCAAACGCGCGTTAAAGGTGCAGGCGGCGGGGCAGTTGCCCAGCGGCTTTAACCCCGGTGCCGATTATCCATCGCACAACCACCCACGCGGCCTGCAAATGACGGTATACGGTGCCTCCGAT
>CBFHXO010000035.1:0-24981 GCA_965659815.1 Pseudomonadales bacterium | reverse complement strand
ACACTAAACGCGTGACTTTGCGCGATTCGAGTGGGTCGACCTCAGGAATAACATTATGAAACTGGCCTTGGGTAAAATCTTCGAGTCGCGACGCCGCTTGCTTATGGCGCAGCAAACTTTTTGGCGACATTACAATTAACGGCCTGCGCAAAGGACGTATGGCCTGACGACGCAGTAAGTGAAAGATTTGCGCCGCCGTGGTGGGGACACATACTTGCACGTTATGCTCAGCGCAAAGCTGTAAATAACGCTCCAGTCGCGCCGACGAATGCTCTGGGCCCTGCCCTTCGTAACCGTGCGGTAACAGCATGGTTAAGCCACACAGGCGGCCCCACTTATGTTCACCGCTAGCAATAAACTGATCAATGACCACTTGCGCACCGTTGGCAAAGTCACCGAACTGCGCCTCCCAAATCACCAGGCCTTTAGGGCTGGTAGTGGCATAGCCGTACTCAAAACCCAATACCGCCATCTCAGATAAAAACGAGTCGTAAATCTCAAAGCTAGTATTGCTATCAAGATTTTGCAGCGGAATATAAGCTTCGGACGTGTTTTGGTCGTGCAGCACGACATGGCGGTGTGAGAAGGTACCGCGGCCAACATCCTGGCCGGTAATACGCACAGGGTACCCTTGCTCTAATAGCGTGGCATAGGCCATAGTTTCGCCAAAGCCCCAGTTACCATCCATTGCGCCGGCTGCCATTTTAATTCGGTCTTCAATGATTTTGGTAACCTGGCGTTGCAGTGCAAAGCCCTCAGGTACTTGATTCACCTGCTGCGCCAATTGCTGCAACTCATCAATGGGGTAGCGGGTATCACCACGCACTTCCCAGTCGTGGGCAAGATATGGCGTCCAGTCGACAAATAATTCTTCGTTAGGCTGCTTAACCAGACTTTTGACCACATGGTCACCATGCTCCAAGGCATCGCGATAGTCATCTTCCATCTGTCTGGCTTGCGGATCGCTTAGCACACCTTCTTCAACCAGTTGGCGCGCGTAAATTTCGCGCGTAGTGGGATGGCTTTTAATAGCCCGGTACATTAACGGCTGCGTACCCGATGGCTCGTCGGCCTCGTTATGGCCGCGACGTCGATAACAAATTAAATCAATCACCACATCACGCTTAAACTGCTGACGAAAATCCAGCGCCATTTGGGTGACAAACAATACCGCCTCGGGGTCGTCACCATTTACGTGAAAAATCGGCGCCTGAACCATTTTGGCACAGTCGGTACAGTATTCTGTTGAACGCGCATCTTCGATATTCGAAGTGGTAAAGCCAACCTGATTATTGATAACAATATGCACGGTGCCACCAGTCTTATAACCGCGGGTCTGCGACATCTGGAAGGTTTCCATAACCACACCCTGGCCAGCAAACGCGGCATCGCCATGCATAATAATGGGAATCACCTGGTCGCGATCAAAGTTTTCACGCCGATCTTGCCGGGCGCGCACCGAACCTTCAACCACCGGTGATACCACTTCGAGATGCGAGGGATTAAAAGCAAGCGCCAGGTGCAATTCACCCCCGGCGGTCATCACATTGGATGAAAAACCCTGATGGTATTTCACATCACCCGACGAATTAAAAATCGCCTTGCCTTCAAATTCATCGAATAATTCTGATGGCTGCTTACCAAAGGTATTGATCAATACATTTAAGCGGCCGCGGTGAGCCATGCCAATCACAACTTCTTTGGCTTCATAAGAGCCCGCGCGCTGAATCAGCTCATCCATCATAGGAATCAAGCTCTCGCCACCTTCAAGGCCAAATCGCTTGGTGCCGGGGTAGCGTGAACCCAGGTATTTTTCCAAACCTTCGGCGGCGGTTAAGCGCTCAAGCAAATGGCGCTTGGTATCAACACTATATTCGGGAGCTGAACGCACAGCGTCCATACGACTTTGAATCCACTGGCGCTGTTCGGTATCGACAATATGCATAACCTCTGCGCCAATCGAACCGCAGTAGGTTTTTTCCAGCGCAGTAATAATTTCGCCCAGCGTCGCTTGCTCTTTACCTATATAAAACACACCGGTATTAAACAAAGTGTCGTAATCAGCTTCGCTAAGATGATGATAGGCGGGGTCGAGATCGGGTACCTGTTCGCGCTGCATTAAACCCAAAGGGTCGATATTAGCTTTTTGATGGCCACGCTGGCGGTAGGCGCTGATTAACTGCACCACCCGGATTTGCTTGCGCTCGTGTTCGGTGGCCAGGCTATCAGCAACCGTTGCTCGCACAGCACCGCGTTTTTGTCGCGCCAGCTCAAGAAAATGTGCACGCACGGTTGCATGAGGAACGTCAGGACGGATATTGCTATCGACCCTGGGCAATTTATCAAAAAAATCGCGCCACTGTGGGTCGACATCGTTCGGCGATTCGAGATATTTTTCGTACAGTGCTTCGACATAATCGGCATTGCCGCCAGACAGCTGCGACGAGCGCCACCAGTGTTCCATGGGGTGTTTTTGCAGGGGAGACTGCGACATGCTGAATTCTCAATGGGTTTACGGCGATTTGGGCACGGTACTTATTAACAATTCGTTTAATGGCTCGAGTCAACGAATAATTTAATCATCGTTAAGTTTAGCGGCTATCTATTGCGGAACAAGCGAGAAGAGTGCTAATTCTTCGCAGAAAATTCGCAGGCGGCTGAAACGCCTGTAAGGCTTGCCGACATATTTACAATTCGGCACAAAAGCGGTGCTCCTGCCACCCGCAAAGCGCTAAAAAACACCACTGAATTTATTAAAACTTAATCGGGTTATCGGTCTGGCTATGCGGCAACGCAACTGAATATGCCAGCGCCGAAAAATACGCTAGCGCAAATAAAAAAATGCTCTGGGCTGTGAGAATGGACCGCGAGAATGGGTTGCGAGAATGGGTTGCGAGAATGTTCTGCAGAATTGACTGGATAGCATAGTCGCTACAAAAAAGGCCGGCATAAAAGCCGGCCTTTAAACGCTTTGGTGCTAGCAGTACGTAGCGCTAAAGTATCGCTTAAGCGTTAAGCAACATCCCGCGAATATGCCCAATGGCCTTGGTGGGGTTTAAGCCCTTGGGGCAAACCGATACACAGTTTTGAATGCCATGGCATCTGAATACACTGAAAGGATCCGATAAATCCTCAAGGCGTGAAGCCGTTTCGGTATCGCGACTATCAGCCAAAAAGCGGTAAGCTTGTAACAGACCTGCCGGGCCAATAAATTTATCGGGGTTCCACCAAAACGACGGACAACTGGTCGAACAACAGGCGCAAAGAATACATTCGTATAAGCCATCGAGCTTTTCGCGCTCTTCGGGCGATTGCATACGCTCAATACCGGTTTCAGGGATTTCGCCTTGCAGATACGGTTTGACCTTTTCGTATTGCGCATAAAACTGGCTCATATCGATAACCAAATCACGAATCACCGGCAAGCCCGGCAGCGGACGCAATTCAAGCTTATCACCCTTAACCACTTCAGACAGTGGTTTGATACAAGCCAGGCCATTTTTACCATTCATATTCATGCCGTCAGAGCCACAAACACCTTCACGGCAGGAGCGGCGATACGCCAGTGACGGGTCTTTGGCTTTCAGCAACTCAAGAACATCGAGCACCATCATATCCTTGCCGCCGGTATCCAACTCGTAGTCTTTCATATACGGCGCGGCATCTTTGGCCGGATCGTAACGGTAGACACTTACTTGCAACATAGTAAAAACCTCTTTAAATACAGCATAATTTGCTTGTTAGCGACCCTTGTAGATCGCAATCAATACTAGTAAACCCGCGCTTTTGGCTCGAAAGTATCGACAGTCGTTGGTTCAAAGTTAACACCGCGCTTTTCAACCCGCTTGCCATCGGCAAAATACAGCGAGTGGCACAGCCAGTTTTCGTCATCGCGCTCCTGGAAGTCATCGCGCGCATGGGCGCCACGGCTTTCGTTGCGCACATTGGCTGAAATCGCAGTGGCTTCAGCCACTTCAAACAGATTGTGTAACTCAAGCGCTTCGATACGTGCAGTATTAAACGCGTCGCTTTTGTCTTCCAGGGCCGCCTCGGCAATACGGCCACGTAAATCGGCCAGCTGTTTAACACCCATATCCATTTTTTCGCCGGTACGGAATACGCCAAAATACAGCTGCATAATATTCTGCAGCTCTTTACGCAGCGCAGCGACACTCTCGCCGTTACCCTTGCCTTCATTGAGTCGGGTAACACGATCAAGGCCTTTCTCGATATCAGTATCGCTGGCATCGCGCTGATCAATGCCCTCGCCCAGTGCTTTTTCAATAAACAAACCGGACGCGCGGCCAAATACCACCAGGTCGAGTAGTGAATTACCACCCAGACGGTTGGCGCCGTGTACCGATACGCAGGCGATTTCGCCACAGGCGTACAGCCCTTCAACAATTTGGTCTTCACCAGCGGCATTAAGCGTAATTGCCTGACCGTGAACATTGGTAGGGATACCGCCCATCATATAGTGACAAGTAGGCACCACAGGAATCGGCGCGTAGACAGGGTCGACATGGGCAAAGGTCTCGGACAGCTCACAAATACCCGGCAGACGGCTATGCAGCACTTCCTGACCCAGATGGTCGAGCTTCAAAAATACATGGTCGCCCTCTGGGCCACAGCCGCGACCTTCGAGAATTTCCATTACCATAGACCGCGCCACCACATCGCGTCCCGCCAGATCTTTGGCATTGGGCGCATAGCGCTCCATAAAGCGCTCGCCATCTTTATTGATCAGGTAGCCACCTTCACCCCGGCAACCCTCGGTGACTAGCGTGCCGGCACCATAAATACCGGTGGGGTGGAACTGCCACATTTCCATATCCTGTACCGGCACATCGGCACGCAAAGCCATGCCTACGCCATCACCGGTATTGATATGGGCATTGGTGGTCGATGCATAAATACGGCCCGCGCCGCCAGTGGCGAATACCGTAGCTTTGGATTTCACATAAACGGTTTCGCCGGTTTCGATGCAAATGGCAATTACGCCAACCACCGCACCGTCCTGGTTTTTTACCAGATCGGTGGCGTACCACTCGTTTAGAAATACCGTATTGTTCTTAATATTGGCCTGATACAGCGTGTGCAGTAATGCGTGACCGGTACGGTCGGCAGCGGCGCAGGTTCTGGCCGCCTGACCGCCCGCACCAAAATCTTTGGACTGCCCACCAAATGGGCGCTGGTAAATTCGTCCTTCGTCGGTACGACTAAACGGCAGGCCCATATGCTCAAGTTCAAAAATTGCCTCGGGGCCAACACTGCACATATACTCGATCGCGTCCTGATCACCGATATAGTCAGAACCTTTCACGGTGTCATACATATGCCAGCGCCAATCATCGTCGGGGTCGGAGCTGGCAATTGAACAGGTAATACCGCCCTGGGCTGATACTGTGTGCGAACGGGTTGGGAACACCTTGGAAATCACCGCAGTTTTATAGCCTGATTGTGCCAACTGCAAGGCCGCTCGCATACCAGCACCTCCGCCGCCAACAATCACACCGTCGTAGGTAAGTGTTCGAATATTCGCCATATTTTGTAAACTCCGGAGCCATTTGCTATGCAATGGCGTGTTTTTAACATCGATTAACTGAAAAGCCTGTCGCCGATCCTGCTGGTGATTTCGCCAACACCATTGGATACCTTTGCTACTCGCCCACTCGTCTTACTTTGATCTGGATTCGAGTGACTCGCGAGAACGCCGCTCTGCTATCACATGAATCTATACGCCGGATAAACTAAACAAGATTCATCCTACGCACATCCGCAAGGCTGATTTAGTCACCAATTGAGTGCATAGGACGTATTGGATAGCATAAAGTGATTAATTACGGCGCATCGCTTTAAAATTCGGGGCGGATTATAGGCTAGCGCGTAGCATGGTTACAAACAGTTAGTGCAGTTAAAAACTGGCAGATACATGAAATGAGGCGAAAAAGATGTGAGAAACGCATAAAATAAAACGCTTTTGCTACACCCACTTAGCGCTCAAAACATTGACAAAAAAGTCGTTGGCTCTATAGTTGTCGCCTGAACTTTAAACCGCTCCGGGGCAAAAGCCCGATGGGCGTGCAAAGCTGTCGAAAAGCAGCCCTCGTGCTGCACCCAAAACCTACAAAACAAGCCCGATAACGGCCTTTTTGGCTAACTTTTTAGCACATATTTAGCGCAATAGAGCTAACACCGTGTATTTTTGCAAAGTGTTTTCACGGGCCAATACTACAAGTGGGTGACACAGCGCACTAACCGGTCTACCTCGCTGAGGCAAATCGTTAGAGCAAAGACGACATAATTTTAGCCAGATATTATTTCAGCCATAGGACAATAGAGAATGCCCGAACCTTCGAACACAAAAGCAACGCTTAGCATAGAAAACGGCCCCACCCTTGAGCTTCCTGTCTATGAAGGTTCGCTTGGTCCCGATGTTGTCGATATCAGCGCTCTCACCGCCAATGGTCGCTTCACTTTTGACCCAGGCTTTGTCTCAACTGCTTCATGTGAGTCGCAAATTACCTTTATCGATGGCGGTAAAGGCATATTACTGCACCGCGGCTACCCGATTGAGCAACTGGCCAAGCACTCCAGTCATCTCGAAGCCTGCTACTTACTGATTTACGGCGAACTGCCTACCGCTGAGCAAAAAGCCGAATTTGAAGCCACCATTTCGCGTCACACCATGGTGCACGAGCAGCTTCGCACTTTCTATTCTGGCTTTCGCCGCGATGCTCACCCAATGGCAATTCTATGTGGCGTGGTCGGCGCACTGTCGGCGTTTTATCACGACTCTTTAGATGTTGCCGACGAAAAGCACCGTGAAATTGCCGCGTTTCGCTTAATTGCAAAAATGCCCACGCTGGCCGCCATGAGCTACAAGTTCAGCATTGGCCAACCGTTTATGTATCCACGCAATGACCTAAGCTACGCAGAAAACTTTTTGCACATGATGTTTGGCAACCCCTGCGAAGACTACAAGGTTAACCCTGTCCTGGCACAGGCAATGGATCGCATCTTTTTACTCCATGCCGATCACGAGCAAAATGCATCGACTTCGGCCGTGCGCCTAACCGGCTCATCGGGTGCCAACCCGTTTGCTTGTATTGCCGCAGGTATTGCCGCCTTATGGGGCCCCTCTCACGGCGGCGCCAACGAAGCGGTACTTGAGATGCTGCAGGAAATTGGTGATGAGTCGCGCATCGACGAATTTGTCGCTCGCGCCAAAGATAAAGACGACCCATTCCGCTTAATGGGCTTTGGTCACCGCGTTTACAAAAACTTTGACCCACGGGCCAAAGTCATGAAAGAAACCGCCGACGAAGTGCTAAAAGAACTGGGCATTGACGACGACCCACTACTGAAAATCGCCAAGCGTCTTGAGCACATCGCACTCGAAGACAACTACTTTGTAGAGAAAAAACTCTACCCCAATGTAGACTTTTACTCCGGCATTATTTTAAAAGCGATTGGCATTCCAACCAGTATGTTTACCGTGATTTTTGCGGTGGGCCGAACCGTTGGCTGGATCGCACACTGGCACGAAATGCATAGCGCACCATTTAAAATTGGCCGCCCGCGTCAACTCTACAATGGCTACCCCGCCCGTGATTACGTGCCGGTAGAAAAACGCTAAACTATGGGCAAAACTGACGTGTTTAAGCGCTGATAAGCAATCATTAAACATTAATTGGTAAACATTAATAGGTAAACGTTAATGGCAGAAAACAATTCCCGTCCGGTTGACCTGCAAATGCTGAAATTCAGCTGGCCGGTCACCGCCATCGCATCTATCACCCATCGTATTAGCGCCGTGATTATCTGGGTAGGCCTAGGCATTTTGCTGGCTACACTGTACTGCGCATCGCGCTCTCAGGCCGACTTTGCTGCGGTTGCTGAGCTAATCGAAACTAACTTTTTTGCCCAGTTTGTGCTGTGGGGCCTGCTATCAGCCTTTGGCTACTACTCCATGGGCACTATTAAGCACCTGATCCAGGATATGGGTTTTTGTGAAGAGTTCGACAGCGGCAAGATGATCTCCTGGGTCGCTATCAGTTCGGGCCTTTTGCTTAGCGTTTTGGCGGGGGTGTATGTATGGGCGTAAAAAATCGCGGAGCAAATCGTATGGGTGTTAAACAATGGGTTTTTCAACGCCTTAGCAATGTCGCTATTGTGATTGCCGGGCTATGGTTGTTGTATTTTCTGCTCAGCCCTGGAGCCATCACCTATGAAACACTGGCCAATCTGTTCGCCGATCAAACCACGGTCATTTACTTTACCGTGACGCTGTTACTGGCGGGCTTGAACTCGATTCTTGCCGGCTGGCAAATTATTGGTGACTATGCGGGAAAATTTGGCCTCAACCATAACTTTTTAGTTGGTTTTGCCTCAATTGTCAGCCTTGCCTATATTGGCGTCGGCCTGTGCCTGCTGCTGTTCTAGCCTCGCGACAAAATGCGAGTTAAAACCGCTAAACATAAAAAAAGGCCTTATTTTTAAGGCCTTTTTTTATGTTTGAAAATTTTGAACCAGGCGTTAGGCTATCTACAAATGCATCTTGGCCAAGGAGATCTCGCCTTCGGGAACATTAACCACACCCGCCAGGTAACTGGCTAACTCAGCCTCCGAACCAAAATGTTTGGCCTGGTCATATTGGCCCTTATAGGTATTGCCCTGCTCATCGCGCAATCGTGCCAGCTGAAATTTCTCACCGGCGGCACCCCGGCCACGAATTGGATAGTATTTAAGTTTCATTAACCACTGCCTCTGATTTCATTCTATTTCGTTAACGATAAGACATTGGCGAGCACGTGTTGTCGCCACTCGCTGCCAGCACTCTCGCTACCAGCACCACTTCTCGCCCTATCGCTATTCGGGGCGAATAATGCCCTTTTGTCGACGCTCAGGCAAGCCATGTAATAAAGACCGCTATAGGCAGTATAAACAATGCCTAAAAATCGGTATATTTGCGGGTCAGGTTGAGCGCCACACACTCGGCCAAATTTAATGCAACAATTGAAGCAAAACATGACCAATCAGTCCAATTCAGGTACCGTTTCAGGCACGGCTTCAAGCACTGCCGCAAACCAGCGACGAATCCTCGTGACCAGCGCGCTACCCTACGCCAATGGCCCGCTTCATCTGGGGCACTTGCTCGAACATATTCAAACCGATATCTGGTGCCGCTACCAGCGCGCTCGTGGCCACGAATGCCACTACGTTTGTGCTGACGATACCCATGGCACTGCCATTATGCTTAGAGCCGAGCAGCAAGGTATTAGCCCTGAGCAGCTAATTGAAAGCATTCACGCCGAGCACACTCAGGATTTTCACGATTTTTTAATCAGCCACAATAATTACCACAGCACGCACTCGGATGAAAATCGCGATTACTCATCGCAAATTTACCAACAGCTCTATGATCAGGGCTTTATTGCTGAGCGCGAAATCACTCAGGCCTACGACCCCGAAAAAGAACTGTTTTTGGCCGACCGCTATATCAAAGGCACTTGCCCCAAATGCAAAGCGCCCGACCAATACGGCGATAACTGCGAAGTATGCGGTGCAACCTATGCACCGGTCGATTTAATCGACCCATTCTCAACCATCTCAGGTGCCAAGCCAATCGACAAGCAGTCGCTGCATTACTTTTTTAAACTGCCCGAGTTTAAAGATTTTTTAAGTCAGTGGTTGAGCAACGAAAATCTGCAGCCCTCAGTGGCGAATAAATTATCGGAGTGGTTAGACGCAGGCTTGCAAGAGTGGGATATCAGCCGCGATGCACCCTACTTTGGTTTTGAAATTCCCAATGCGCCGGGTAAGTTTTTTTACGTCTGGCTCGATGCGCCTATAGGCTATATGGCGAGCTTTAAAAATTACTGCGATAGTGCCGGCTTAAATTTTGACGATTTCTGGGATCGCGAGCAAGCGCAAAAAAATGGCACCGAGCTATACCATTTTATTGGCAAAGACATTATTAATTTTCACGGCTTGTTTTGGCCTGCCATGATGCATGCATGCAACTTACGCTTACCCAATGCTATTTTTGCCCATGGCTTTGTGATGATTAACGGCGAGAAAATGTCGAAATCGCGCGGCACGTTTATTACTGCGCGCAGCTACCTCGACAACTTTAAGCCCGAATACCTGCGCTACTTTTTTGCCTCGAAACTGGGCAATAGCGTTGACGATATCGACCTTAATCTCGAAGACTTTGTCCAAAAATGTAATTCTGACCTGGTAGGCAAACTGGTCAATATCGCCAGCCGTTGCGCCGGCTTTATCACCAAGCGCTTCGACAACACACTGGCCAACTCGCTGCCTGCACCCGAACTGCAGCAGGCATTTATCGATGAAGCTGCTGCCATCGGCGAGGCTTACGAACAGCGTGAGTTTGCCAAGGCCATGCGCTTGATTATGGCGCTGGCTGATCGCGCTAATCAGTATATCGACGAGCAGCAACCCTGGGTTGTCGCCAAACAAGAGGGGCGCGAAGCCGAACTGCATGGTATTTGCACCCAGGGCATTTGCGCATTTGCAAGCTTAATCACTTATTTAAAACCGGTGCTACCGGAGCTTGCTGGCAATGCAGAGGCATTTCTCAATTGCAAACTCGACTGGGTGAATCTCGAAACCTCGCTCTGTGGCCAGCGTATTAATAAATTCAAACCGCTACTAGGCCGAATCGATACCGATAGCGTTGAAAAAATGCTGGCGGCCAATAAACCTGCCGAAACCAAACCGGCAAAGGCCTCAGCCAACAAAAAAAATCAACCGGCGGGTAATGACGAAATTGCCCAGGAAATTGAATTCGACGATTTCGCCAAGGTCGATTTACGCGTGGCGCTTATAAGTAAAGCCGAGCACGTTGAAGGGGCTGACAAGCTACTTAAACTCACGCTTAATCTGGGTGGCGATGAACAGCGTATAGTATTTGCGGGTATCAAGGCGGCTTATAGCCCCGAAGACCTGGAGGGTAAACTCACCGTCATGATTGCCAACCTGAAACCCCGTAAAATGCGCTTTGGCATGTCTGAGGGTATGGTGCTGGCCGCAGGGCCTGGCGGCAGCGATATTTACCTACTCGAACCCCATAGTGGCGCAACCCCAGGTATGCGCATTAAGTAATCGTTCAATAAGGTAGTTAGCATTGGGTGCTCAATCACGCTAACTACAGGAAAAGTCATGTTAAGCGAATTTGCCGTCTTGCTGGTCGGCGCAATTTTTATCAATAACTTTGTACTGGTCCAGTTTTTGGGGCTATGCCCGTTTATGGGTGTTTCCAATAAACTTGAAACCGCAATTGGCATGTCGGCCGCAACCACTTTTGTATTAACACTGGCCTCGGTGTGTAGCTACCTCACTTACACCTACATATTAATCCCGTTAGATCTGGCTTACCTGCGCACCATTGCTTTTATTCTGGTTATTGCTGTGGTGGTTCAATTTACCGAAATGGTGGTGCATAAAACCAGCCCGTTGCTTTACAAGGTTCTGGGCATATTCTTACCGCTTATCACCACCAACTGTGCAGTACTTGGCGTAGCACTGCTCAATATCAACCAACAACACTCATTTGTTGAATCGGCCGTTTATGGCTTTGGCGCCGCTGCCGGCTTTTCGCTGGTGCTGGTTTTCTTTTCGGCCATGCGTGAACGACTAGCCGTTGCCGATGTACCTGAACCCTTTCAGGGCTCTGCAATAGGTATGATTACCGCAGGCCTCATGTCGCTGGCCTTTATGGGCTTTGCCGGTCTGGTCTGATATCGAACCATGATTGAATTTATTATCCAAAATCCTTTTTTCGCGGCAGTCATTGCACTACTGACGCTGGGCGTACTGTTTGGCGCCATACTGGGTTTTGGCGCGGTGAAGTTTGCCGTCGACGGCGACCCCATTGTCGACCAGATCAATGCCATTCTGCCGCAAACCCAATGCGGGCAATGCGGCTATCCAGGCTGTAAACCCTACGCCGAAGCGATTGCCAATGGCGCTGCCATTAACAAGTGCCCACCCGGTGGTGAAGCAGGCATTATCGAGCTGGCCAATTTACTCGATGTTGAGCCAATGGCATTGGATGATGAACACGGCGTTGAAGATGTTAAAAAAGTGGCCTTTATTCGCGAAGACGAATGTATTGGTTGCACCAAGTGCATTCAGGCCTGCCCTATCGATGCGATTCTTGGCGCCGCCAAACAAATGCATACGGTCATTGCCAAAGAGTGCACCGGCTGCGATTTATGTGTTGAGCCCTGCCCGGTCGATTGCATCGATATGATTCCCGCTGTTGAAGGTACCGGCGCCTGGAAGTGGGACATTCCCGATCGCAACCCTGTCTATAACGCCAATATTATTGTTACCGACCGTAGCCAAAACGATAGCGGTCGTGCCGCATGAAAAAAATCTGGGATATCCACGGCGGTATACATCCGCCCGAAAATAAAACCCAATCGCTGGGTGAATCGATTGTTACCGCGCCCATTGCGCCTGAACTGGTATTACCGTTATCACAACACATTGGTGCACCGGCCAAACCCTGCGTTAAGGTTGGCGATCAAGTTTTAAAAGGCCAATGTATTGCCGAGGCAGTGGGCCCGGTTAGCGTGCCTATTCACGCACCTACATCAGGCACAATAAGCGCCATTGAAAAACGCGCCATTGCCCACGCGTCAGGTTTAGAAGATACCTGTATTGTTTTGACTAGCGATGGTCACGATAGCTGGCGCGAGCGCAATCCAGTTGCCGACTTTACCCAGCTTGATAAAAGTACACTGGTTAATATTATTCGCAATGCCGGTATCTCAGGTATGGGGGGTGCGGGCTTTCCTACCGCCGTTAAGCTCAACACTCGCGACAACCTCGTTATCGATACATTAATCATTAACGGCACGGAGTGCGAACCTTACATTACCGCCGACCATGCGCTTATGCGCGAGTATGCCAATGATATTGCCCAGGGTATTGCGATTTTAGCGCTGCTGGTGAAACCCGAACGTATTTTAGTTGGCATTGAAGACAACAAGCCCGATGTGATTGACGGTATGTGCGCCGCTTTAAAACACCATGACTTTGCCGCGCTTACCGGTAAAGCCACACAGTGCGATGTGCTTACCTTCCCCACCAAATACCCATCGGGTGGCGAAAAGCAGTTAATACAAATTCTTACCGGCAAAGAAGTCCCATCGGGTGGCCTGCCCTCGGACCTTGGCATTGTCTGCCAAAACATGGGTACAGCGGTGGCAATAAAAAATGCGGTGTGTCTCGATGAACCATTAATTTCACGTATTACCACCGTCACCGGCGATGCAGTCACACAATCGCGCAACTACCATGTACTGCTGGGCACACCGGTGGCGTTTTTACTTGAGCAATCGGGTTACCAAAGCAAGAAAAATAATCGCCTGGTAATGGGCGGGCCAATGATGGGTTTTGCACTGGGCAGCCACGCCGTACCGATTGTTAAAACCACTAACTGCATTCTTGCCCCAACCGAACAGGAAC
The DNA here is from genome assembly GCA_965659815.1 of Pseudomonadales bacterium. Lineage (GTDB taxonomy): Bacteria > Pseudomonadota > Gammaproteobacteria > Pseudomonadales > UBA7434 > UBA7434. The sequence continues at coordinate 11,478 of CBFHXO010000035.1, read as the reverse complement.
TACCCACGCCACCGCCAGCGCAGGCCTGTATTCGTTGTGGCATGTGTGCCGAGGCCTGCCCCGCCTCGCTATTGCCTCAACAACTGTACTGGTTTGCGCAAGGCAAAGAGCTCGACAAACTCGAAGAGCATAATATTGCCGACTGTATTGAATGTGGCGCCTGCTCCTATGTCTGCCCCAGCAATATTCCGTTAGTGCAATACTATCGCGCATCCAAGGCCGATATCCGCCAGCGTAAAATTGACCATCAAAACGCCGAAGCTGCCAAGCTGCGCTTTGAAGCAAGGCAAGAGCGGCTGCAACGGCTCGAAGACGAGAAAGTTGCCGCTCGTAAAGCGCGCCAGGCCAAAGCCAAAGCCGCCGCTGAGCAACGCGGTGCGCCCGATGAGCGCAGCGCAGAGGTACAGGCGGCAGTTGCAAGAGTGCAGGCCAAGAAACAACAAACCACCAACACTGCAGCTACGCAAAGCGACGACCCAATTCAACGGGCCATTGCCGAGCGCAACCAGCAACGCTCAGGTGAACCGCTACCACCCGCCGAACAAGAGGAAAAACTGGTAAAAGCCGTTGAATCGGCAGAAAAGCGTCAAGCCAAAGCGCGCGAAAAACTCGCCGAAGCACAAGCCAGCAATGATGAAAATACGCCGGCTTACGAAACCGCCGTAGAAAAAAGCACGGCTAAATATCAACAGGCGGTAAAAGATCTGGAAGCACATCGCAAGGCGCAACCCGCCCAGGCTAACACCGATACCAGTGGTGAGGATGACCCCGTTGCACGAGCAATTGCCAAACGCGCCGCACAACAGGCTGAGGATGCCGCCAACCCCGAAAGCAAATTTCTACGCGCGGTTGAAAGCGCCGAGCAGCGATTGGCAAAAGCCAGCCAGCGATTGGCTGAGGCCGAAGCCGCGAATAGCGAAAATGACAGCACCGATAACGATATTTTAACTGCGCTAAAAACAGCGGTTGAGAAAAGCCAGGCCAAACTCAGCGCTTCACAACAGGCCTTGGATGAATTTAGAAACGCAGAATAAAGAGCGACATTTATGAGCTTAATGCGAATGACATCGCCACACGCGCATAATACCCAGAGTACGGGCGATGTTATGCGCCTTGTTATTCTCGCCACTATTCCTGGCGTGCTGGCGCTGACGCTCGCTTTTGGCTGGGGCACGCTGGTAAATATTTTGCTCGCCAGTATTTTCGGCCTGGGGCTAGAGGCACTGGCCTTGATGTTTCGCAAGCGCCCTATCAAGTTTTATCTTAATGATTACACCGCACTGGTTACCGCGGTTCTCCTCGCAATTGCCCTGCCGCCTTACGCGTCCTGGTGGTTAATCTTAACCGGCATGCTGTTTTCTATTATCGTGGCCAAACATTTATATGGCGGTATGGGCTACAACCCGTTTAACCCGGCCATGGTGGGTTATGTGGTATTGCTGATTTCATTTCCCGTGCAAATGACCAGCTGGGCTGCGCCAATAGCGTTATTGCCCGAAGGCGCCTCTGTTCCAGGCCCTATCGATACTTTGCTGATCTCACTTGGTTTTATGCAGCTGCCAGCAATCGACGGCTTCACCATGGCCACGCCGTTAGATTTGTTGCGACAAAATAACGCGCTAATGGTTGAAGATCTTAAACAGCAATACACTCAGTTTGGCCGCTGGGGCGGACTAGGCTGGGAATGGGCCAGCCTGGGCTTTTTAGCGGGCGGCTTATTTTTGCTGTATAAAAAGATTTATACCTGGCATGCACCGGTAAGCATGCTGGCCAGCTTGTTCTTGATATCGGTGATCTTTTATGACGGCGGCTCATCGGACAGCATAGGATCGCCAATAATGCAGTTACTTGCCGGTGCCAGTATGTTTGGCGCATGGTTTATTGTTACCGACCCGGTATCGTCGGCGGTGAGTAATAAAGGCCGTATTATCTTTGGCGCTGGCGTTGGCATTTTGATTTTTCTGATTCGCAAATGGGGTAACTACCCCGATGCGGTGGCATTCGCGGTACTGCTAATGAATTTTTCTGCGCCGTTTATCGATCATTACACGCAGCCTAAAACCTATGGTCATAACAAGTAGATAATATGACAGACGATAACACTAAAAACGAAGCCGCAGATGCCAGTGCTGATAAAGCTGCCGATGCTGAAAAAGCCTCGCCTTCGATACTAAGCTCAATTAGCAGCAACAGTGTTTTACTGGGTATTTTCGCGCTACTCAGTACTGCCATTATTGCCGGTACGCACTTAGGCACTGCCGATAATATTGCCGAGCAAAAGCGTCAGGCGCAGTTAAAAGCACTGTATCAAATCGTGCCGCGCGTCGAACACGACAACGACTTACTGAGTGACAATATTGCAATTAAAGATGAAGCACTAGGACACCGGGATACAAAGAAATTATTTTTAGCCAAACGCGGCGAGCTAGCAAGCACATTGATTTACCCGGTTACTGCTCGTACCGGCTATAGCGGCGATATCGATTTTATTATGGGTGTTAGTATCAGCGATGGTCGCGTCGCCGGTGTGCGCGTGCTAAGCCATAAAGAAACGCCAGGACTGGGCGATAAAATCGAGCTGCGCAAATCCGACTGGATACTGGGCTTTAATCAGCGCAAACTGGGCGACCCCGACAGCGATGGCTGGGCTGTAAAAAAAGATGGCGGCATATTCGACGGTTTTACCGGCGCCACCATCACGCCACGTGCAGTCACTGCGGCAATCGCCAATACGCTGAGCTACCACCATCAAAACGTCGACCAGCTATTAGAGCAATTTGAACAGCGCGGGCGCAAGCAAAACCCGGCTGAGCAATAGGTAAACCCTTATGGCCAATTACACAGAGATTACACTCAACGGATTATGGAAAAATAATCCCGCACTGGTTCAGCTGTTAGGGCTATGCCCGCTACTGGGTGTGACTAACTCTATCGTCAACTCCATTGGCCTTGGACTGGCAACTATCTTTGTATTGGTTGCATCTAACACCTGCGTATCGTTAATTAAAAATGTCACCCCCGATGCAATTCGTCTACCCACCTTTGTGATGATTATCGCCGCGGCCGTGACCTGCACCGAATTATTAATGCAGGCGTATACCTACGAGCTGTACGAAATTCTGGGTATCTTTTTGCCGTTAATTACCACCAACTGTGTGATCCTCGGGCGTGCCGATGGCTTTGCCAGTAAAAACACCGTCGTCGCATCAGCCTATGATGGCTTTATCATGGGCCTGGGCTTTGCTGTTGTTTTATATTTGCTGGGCGGCGCTCGTGAGCTTATTGGCACAGGTGCCATGTTCGCTAATATGGACCTGTTATTTGGTCCGATTGCCAGCGACTGGAAAGTTACCGTCTTCCCCGACTATCCACAATTCCTGCTGGCCATTCTGCCGCCGGGCGCATTTATCCTGACGGGATTGCTGATCGCGGGCAAAAATATGATTGACGGCCAAATCAAACGCGCGCAAGAAGCCAAACACGCCGACGATGAAAAAATCTCCAAGCGGGTTCGCGTTACCGGCACCATTTCCTAAGCGCCGCTTATTTCTAACCGCTGCTTGGCCCGACTGTTGGCACTGAGGTTAAAAATAATTATTACTTGGCCGCTATAGATTCGGGCCCCGCTTTGTTCTAATAGCGCATCGAATCAACCAAAATCACAGCTAAAAGAAGGGCTTGGTATGGCGGCGCTTGACGATAATCTTGTCGAAATTCAAACAAACTTGAGCCAATGGCTGGGTGGTCGACTTCCGAATGCCACAGATATCCAGCTCGAAAATCTAAATCGCCCACAAGGCTCGGGGTTCTCTAACGACACGCTACTGGCTGACCTCAGCTACCATCAAGACGGTAGTCAGCACGGGCAGAAAATAGTGCTGCGTATTAGTCCTTCGGGTTTTCCGGTTTTTCCTTTTTACGATATTCCCCGGCAGTTCGACGTTATGAAGGCGCTGGAACAACACACCGATATTCCGGTGCCACACTGCCTATGGAAGGAGTATGACAAGTCGATTATTGGCGAAACTTTTTATGTCATGGCCTACCTTGAAGGCCAAGTACCTTCAGACAACCCGCCCTACCATATGCAGGGCTTTGTTAAAGATGCCATACCGGCTGAACGCGGAGAAATGTGGAAAAACGGTATCGCCCAAATGGCCGAGCTACACAAGCTCGACTATAAAGCCGCAGGGCTTGGCTTTTTAGCCTGGCAGGACCCAAACCAGTCGGCAATCGCGCAGCACTTAAAATATTACGAAGACTATTTTACCTGGGCGGCCCGCGGCAAACCGCAACCCGTGGCCGAGTATGCGCTACAGTGGCTAAAAGACAATATGCCCAGCGACGAACGCGACGCCATTATTTGGGGCGACTCACGCTTTGGCAATATGATGTATAGCGGCACTGATGTTTGCGCGGTACTCGACTGGGAGATGATTGCGGTTGGCAACCCCGAGGCCGATTTAGCCTGGTGGTTATTTGTCGACTGGTCGCTGCAACGCGGCAACGGCAACCCCGAAATCGCCGGTGACAGACCTGAAGGCATTATGAACGATGAAGAAACCGTGGCCTTTTATGAACAGTGTATGGGTCAACCGGTAAAACACTTAAAGTACTACCAGGTGTTTGCCGGTTTTCGCTTTGCCTGTGTGATGATTCGTATTATGCAGCAGCAGGTTTTTTACGGCACCTTTCCCGAAGAGCTGGGCGATGCGCTTGAACGCAATAACGCGGTCACACAAATATTGGCTGAATTATTAGACTTACCCGCACCACAGTAGCCACCGGATTTTTTAAATACAAATAGACTCAACCATGTCATCAACTACGTCATCAACAACAAAACCCAATGCTCACAGCAAAGTGATTGGCTGTAATCACCTGGCAATTAATGTCGATGACCTCGACAAAGCCAAATATTTTTACGCGCATGTTTTAGGCCTGGAAGAACTGCCAAGGCCGGAGTTTGTGGCCAAAAACTTTGCCAGCGTGTGGTACTTGTTAGGTAATTGCGAACTGCATGTGGTTGAAGATAAAAATATGATTCAATCGGGTTCGCCAACCGGGCCACACTTTGCAGTATCGACCAATGACTTTAATGGCTTTACGCAAAAACTGGCAAGCGAAAATATCGATATCGTCTTTGGCCCCGGCAAAGGCATGGATGATATTAACAGGCTGGTAATTAAAGACCCGGCCGGTAATGTAATTGAAATTATTGATTTACCGCTGCGTGGTTAAACACAAAACGACAAGTATAATAGCTTAAGCTGCGCTGGCAGTTTCGCTTATTAAATTAATGACTCGCGAATACAGCTCAACGGGCAAATCGTGCCCCATTCCCTCAATCAGTTCTAATCTGGCACCGCTAACATGTCGTGCCGTATCGATACCACAGGCCACTGGCACTAATAGATCGGCCTTGCCATGAATAACCAACGTGGGTAACGCCAGTGACTTTAATAAATTTACACGATCACCACTGGCCAGTATCGCCGCCGCCTGGCGCACGTAACCGGGTGGATGATAGCTGCGTCGAATACCGCGCAGAATTCTTTCGGCGAGTACCGAAGGCTCAGGTGGGTATGCGAGGCTACCAATTAGCTGCCAGGTACGCATACCATGCTCAACAATGGCTTGCTCATTTTGTGCTTTGGGCCGCGTTAGCATATGCCAGGTTACGCGTGCAGAAGCCCCTGGCAATGACTTTGCACCGCTAGTCGACATGATCGAACTGAGGCTTAACGCCCGCTGTGGATATTTGCCAGCAACAATTTGGCATATCATTGCTCCCATCGATGCACCGACGAGATGGGCTTGGCGAATATCCAGTGCATCTAACAAACCAACGGTGTCTTGCGCCATATCGTACAGTGTGTACGGTGCTTTATTGGGTAGGCCAAGCTTGTCCATCATCACTAACTTAAACAAGTTTGGCAGTTCTGCATCGATTTTTTCGGATAAGCCAATATCGCGATTATCAAAGCGAATGACTCTATACCCCTTAGCCGCTAGCGATTCGCAAAATGGCTCAGGCCAGCCAATCATTTGTGTACCTAAGCCCATTACCAACAACATAACCGGGTGATCAGCACAGCCAAATTCGTCGTAAGCCAGATGAAGCCCGTTGGCTATTAGCGTTTTTTCAGTCATTAATAATGATCGATGAAATGGTTTAACCGGCAAATGCCGTGGGATAAACCAGCTCGCGCCAACCTTCGCGACTAAACGGCTGCCACTGGCCACACTGCTGCGACAGTCGATCGGCCAAAACATACCATACCGAAGCATTGTGGATTAAACCGCAGTGGCTGCCACGTACTTCGATATTCTCGCAATGGGCGTGACCATCCTGCTGCACTGACAAGCCCCAGCCGACCACACCATCGAGACGGGTATAAATAGCACTAGTGGGTTGCGGCGGCGGCGCCGCATATTGATAGGTTTGTTTTAACTGTTCAAGATCAGGATTAAAACGTCGAAACCATTTACCAGCAAAGTTCCTAGGCTCCTGCTCTACTGCAAAAGGGCTACCCATAGTGATGGTTTGTCGCACGACATCGGGCACCAGTTTAGCGATTTCGCGCGCATAAATGCCGCCCAGACTATGGCCAACAATACTGATTTTATCGCCACTACGGTCGGCAAATTGACTCACCAGCTCGGCAACAGATTCGACCTGGACTTTACCCGGACCAAGATTAGTACCTTGCGACCAACCAATAGCGTTGTAACCCAAACGGTTTAAATGCGCCAGCAAGGGGGCACTAAAAAAATCATCGCTTAAAAAGCCCGGTATAACCAAAACACCGTGTCCATCACCCGTTGGCAATTTATTTAAACTGCGTCGCAATACCCGTGTAGCAACAATTTCGCCAATGGTTCTCGGCAGTTCAGCGGCTGTTAACACGCCTGGCGGCGTCGCAATTGCACGCCGGGTAATTTTACGACTCATAACAGTAACCCTGACTGTGGTATTTTTAGTGTTATTGATTCTGGCTATTGGCTAACTGGCTTTGGCCTTCGTTTTTGTTTTAGCTTTTGTTTTTGTTTCTGCTTTAACCTTTACAGGTACCGCCTTTTTCTTTGCTTTAGCCTTAGCTTTGGGCTTGGCTTTTCGTTTGCGCTTAGGTGCGAGGTTTTCATCACGCGCATTTTTCTTTTTGGTCGCTCTTAATGCCTGGCGAGTTTTTTCATCGAGAGCCGCGCTTTTAAGCTCTTCAAACGCATCGCGAATGCATTGAGAATAAAAAGCGGGGTCGGGTATCATTTCTCTACAGGCGGTAAAACTGATACACATGCGGCCGCAATAAGTGGTAATGGCATTGAATAAGCCCATGCTATCAATCGCAGGGCCGGTGCCTGATGACACCAGCATTTTTGCCCCGGTAAAATACAGTGGAATTTGTGGGCCCGGCACATTGGTTACCACACAGTTGTAAGCCGGTTTTACCCTATTGGCCAAGCCCCAACTGCTAGCCAGTCGCGCTGCCGACGCGGTCAGCGCCGAAGGTATAAACTGAGTGAGGTCCGTCATGGTTTTTGCACCAATGGCCTGGGTCAGCTCTTTGGCACTGCGCGTGCCGTCGCTAACGGCCATTAATCGCTCTAACGGATCTTCTATATCGCTGCGCAGCATCACTGTCATTTGCGATACCTGATTACCACCGGTACCGAGCTTGTCTTCGGTGCGGATATTCACCGGCGCCATTGCCACCAGCGAACTATCGGGTAGTTCATTTTTTGCCTGCAAGTACTTACGCAGTGCTCCACCAATAATCGATAGAGCGACATCATTAACCGTGGCAGGCTTACAGCTGTCTTTAATTGCACGAATATCTTCAAAATCCATAAACTCAGCATCAAATACCCGATGCGGTGACACATTGGTATTGAATCGTGTACGCGGTATTTTAGTCACACGCTCAAGCTTACCGCTGCGCATCCCGGCAATAGCCTTACGCATGCCTGGCATCGTGTTACGTGCGACGCTTAAAAATCGAAATGGCTGTTTGATATTATTGATTTGCGCTCTAATAAGTAGCTCTATACCACTGGGGTCATTGTCGACCTTATACACCACTGGTGCCGAGGGTCGCTTATAATCGGCAGATAAGTCATGAGCCACCGCGTTAAGCTCTACACCTGAGTGGCCATCAATAGCTGCATGGTGCACTTTGGTAAACACCGCAAAACAACCTTTAGGCAATCGGTCGATATTATCGAGGCCACCAATCACATACATTTCCCACAGCGGCTTACTGCGGTCTAATGGCAGCGAGTGCAAACGCGATACCAAAATACATAACTGACGCCAATCGCCGGGCGCAGGTAAGGCCATATGGCGAATATGAAATTCACTATCAAACTGGCCGTCGGCTTTCCAATAGGGGTGATCGAGCTGAAACGGTACGTTAACCAGCCGATCGGTCATGGATGGCACTTCAGCTACGCGAGACTCCACGTTTTCTAGAATTTGTTTAAAGCGAACCTCACCGCCGGGCGCTGTTGAGGGGTCGTAAATGGCCAGGCCCGAGATATGCATAGGTGCATTGGGCGTTTCTAAATAGAGGAATGATGCATCTAAACCTGATAACTGGCGCATGGGCGCTCCTGTGTTTTTCTAACAGCTGTCGCCGCAGGGTATGACGTTAGTAGTGTATCGCTGAAGAGGCTATTGATATAGCTTTTATTGTAAGAAAATCGCAGCAAATAGAAAGTGTTAGGGCATTTTACTCATAAATAGACGCCATTCAGGGTCACTGGAATTGCAGTGTTTTGGTGCACGTGGCTGATTGCACAATAGTGTAACCTGTTGCCAGTACTTGTTTTTCGGGTAAGCATTAACAAGCAACCGGCTAACGGCCAGCGCCTGGTCGTAGTCTTCGCGTTGATAATAGAGCGTCCATAACTGCGCCAGCGAAGCCTCCTTAAACTGCTTACCCGAGAGCTGGCTATCATTAAACAAGCGCTCCAAAACCACAAGCGCATCGTCAATGCGATTCACCCGATACAGACTTTTAACAAGCAATGACTCAAGCTTAATATCAATAAGCAAACCCGCCGCTCGCCCTGCATCTATATCAGCAATAACGGCCTGATAGTTGCGCTCTATAAAACGGATTTGCGAGAGTGTATATAAAGACTGCGAACGCGCCACAATATCGAGATGCTTTGATTGCACCGCCTGCTCATAGGCCTGAGCGGCTTGCGGGTAATCGCGCTGAGCTGAGTGCACATAGCCGAGCAAGCGCCAAAGTTGAGCGGCCTCATAGTCGGTACTACAGTGATGCGTTTGCGCATCTAACAGTAACGACTCCGCCTGCTCCATTTGCCTGGCCTCTATAAGCGCCTGCACCTGCGCAAAGCGCTGGGCACACTCAAGACCTATTGCCTGACGCGTTACCTGTGCCTGGCTATTAGGCGTCTGCGTAATGGCTTGACCAGGCCTCTGCACAGCAAAACCGTTAGACGATTTGGGAGCGACTGCACAACTCGCAGCCGCCAACAATACCACCACTGCAAGCAGTAACTGCAAAAGGTGTGCGCTTGCCGGATATTGCATTTGCCTGGTCCGTATCGAAGAGCCAATACAGTGACTAACTGTTACGCTATGCCAGGTTATCGGCTGCAGCAACAGTACGCCCTGCCCAGCGGCCGAAAAAGGTCACATCACCCACCGACATGCCACTAGCGTAACCGTCACCGGTGCGCGGCATACCTGCGGTGGTGCGCCCTGCCGCATATAAACCTTTAATCACTTCGCGCTCACCGGTAAGTACTTCGCCCGACGGTAGTGTGTCTAAACCACCGAGCGTGAACATGGAATAAAACGCGCCGCGGCCCGGCGTGCAATCGAGTGCAGCGTAGGGTGGTTCAATTGGCTGCAACCACTGCGGTATTTTATGAAACTTGGGGTCTTCGCCTTTGGCCGCATAGGTATTATAAAACTCAATGGTTTGCTGTAATGACAACTCGGGCAAACCCAATTCTTCCTCAAGCTCTGCAACGGTTTCGCCGGTACCGGCAATATCGGCAAACATATAATTACCTTGTTGGTAGTCGCCAATATCGTCCGCATTAAACACCAGGTAAATACGATCACCCGGCTGTTTCAGGCAGTAGTTACCTACCCGGCTGTGATAGCAGTCTTCATTAATAAATCGCTGGCCCTGGGCGTTAACAAAAATACCCTTGGTTAAGGTTGCTGGCGGGTAAAACGCCAATGTTGTTAAGCCCTCGTGCATATTAATTGCAGCGCCGCCGGCACCCAAACCCATTAGGATACCCGCGCCATCATCACCCGGGTTGCCCACCGGCGCATTACAACGGGTCAGCTGTGGCGCGTAGCGCTTTAACATATCTTCGTTCATGACAAAGCCACCGGCGCACAGAATCACCCCCTTGCGGGTGCGGACATTTAGCTCTTGCTGGTTTTGACGAATCACAATGCCTTGCACTACACCGGCTTCGTCCTGAATCAATGTGAGCGCACGGCTTTCATATTCAACATTAATATTCCGCTTCTCGACGTTCTCGGTCATGATTTTCATAAACAGCGGGCCGCCGTTATCGCCATCGACGTAGAGGTTATGGCCACGCGGTACCGGGGCAGCCAATTCATTATACGGCCAGACTTTTTCGTTACCGGTATACAGCAAGCCATCGTCACTAGTCACCATAATGGCACGCTCTTTGAATTCGGTGTCTTTAAATGGCACACCGGCTTCAACCAGCCAGTTAAAATGGTCGAGACTACCTTCACAGTACGCGCGAATTTTTGCGTCATCGCCCTGCGGTCCCTGGCAGTACTTTAAGTAGTTGTACATATTCTCGGTGCTATCGTCGTAGCCACAGGCCTTTTGCACCCGCGTGCCGCCATTACCGCCCATATAGATTTCGGCGCTGGACATTGCTGTCGAGCCGCCTGAAGCGCTTGATAATTCAAAAATGGTGACATCAGCACCGGCGTCTTTAGCTTCGATTGCCGCACATGCGCCTGCGCCGCCAAAACCGATCACGGCAATATCCATGGTTTTATGCCATTCGCTCACATCCTCAAAACGACGAATCTTGGTGGGTTTGGTTTTATCTTCTATTGACATGCTTCACTCTCTACTGCAAATTTATTAAATAATAATGCGATAACGATGGTTAGCCGAACGTTTAATCAGCTCAGTAAAAACCAGCTAATTAAAGCGGCAAGCACACCGTACATGGTTGCCATATTTAAAATTGCCGGGCCTTTACCAAAGTGCTCTATCAAAGCCTCCATGGCAGTTTTGCCGCCGCTGGCAAGGCGAATAACCGGAAATTCAATCACTGATACATACACCATCATGCCAATACCTACTGCCAGCAGCATGGTACGACCAGCACTATCAAGCGGGATACAGAACAATACCAAGGGCGAGAAAAATAAGATTGCCTACGGTACCACCCATACTCATTGACAGAAACTGTTTACGGGTATTTTGC
>CBFHXO010000034.1:0-25746 GCA_965659815.1 Pseudomonadales bacterium | reverse complement strand
GGGTGGGGCGGGTATCTCCGCTGGTTCGGGAATCACTGGCAATTGGTCTTTACCACCAAGTTTAAATGTAAGTATGCGACTGTTACTCGCACCTGGCGGAGGTTTATTACCGCTCATTAAATCGTAAGCACCACCACTACCCGCTAACACGGTAACAAACTGCTCACCATTAACCTCGTAGCTTACCGGCGCTGCGATAATACCGTTTTGCGTTTCAAACGACCAAAGCCGCTCGCCCGTATCGGCGCGATAAACACCAAATAGTCGCTGCCCAGTACCGTGAAAAACCAGATTGCCTGCAGTACTTAAAACGCCACCGTTCCAATACGAGTCTAAATCAACTTTCCATGCGGCACTTTGTGTAACAGGATTCCAGGCCAATAAAAATCCTGATGATATTTTATCGATAAGGATCTTATGAAATAGTGCATCACCCGGTGGTGCTTCGCTGGTATCAACGCCGCGGTTGCGCAACCCCGGTTCTATGGTTAGTTCTTTAAGACCGGAATACGTCATTGGCGAATCCATGGTAGGCACATACACCAGCCCCGTATCGGGGCTATAAGACATTGGCTGCCAGTTGTGCGCACCACCACTGTTAGGTCGCACTAAGGTTGGTTTCTCTGCATAGTCCTGTCCTTTTACTTCAACCGGCCTGCCAGTGGTTAAGTCATAGTGGCTGGCCCAGGTGACATTGGCAAAGGGCTCGGCCGAAATTAATTTGCCATTGCGACGATCAATCACCATAAAAAAACCGCTTTTCGGTGCCTGCATTAACACCTTGCGCAGCTGGCCATCAATTTTAATATCGGCCAATATCATATGCTGGGTAGCTGTGTAGTCCCAGGTTTCGGCAGGAACCACCTGGTAGTGCCAAACGTATTCGCCGGTGCTAGGTCGCAACGCAACAATAGACGATAAAAATAAATTGTCGCCGCCGTCAGGGCTGCGCAAGCGGCGGTTCCAGGGGGTGCCGTTACCGACACCAATATAAAGCAAATCCAGCTCGGCATCGTAGGCCATGGAGTCCCACACCGTGCCACCTCCACCGAGTTTCCACCACTCGCCGGTCCAGGTTTTTGCCGCCATTGCCATGGCATCGTTTTCAAAACCTAATTCAGGGTTGCCGGGAACGGTATAAAAACGCCAGTTCAATTCACCGGTATTAGCGTCATAGGCTGAGACATAGCCGCGCACACCGTACTCAGCACCGCTATTGCCGATTAACACATTGCCTTTAACAATACGCGGCGCGCCGGTAATGGTATAGGGTTGAGAGCTGTCAACGGTTTGGGTTGACCATACCAGCTCACCGCTATCCGCTTTTAGCGCAATAAGCCTGCCGTCGAGTGTGGCGAGATAAACGTTATCGCCCCAAACCGCAACACCACGGCTCACAGCATCGCAGCACATTTTTCTGGCCGTGGTATCGCGCGGTACTCGCGAGTCGTAAAACCATAGCTGTTCCCCCGTGGTAGCATCAAGCGCATAAACGGTGCTCCATAAACCCGAAACATACATGACACCATCGATAATAATCGGTGTTGCTTCAAGGCCGCGGTTGTAAAGCATATCTTTATGCCAAGCTAAACCAAGCTCGCTTACGGTGTTTTCGTTAATTTTTTTTAGCGGGCTATAACGTTGCTCAGCATAATCGCGACCGTGGGTTAACCAGTTGTGTGGCTCCGCGTTTGGGTTGTTGATTCTTTCTTGCGTAACTAAAGACGGTTGCGTATTGGCCAGCACAGAAGCGGCAAAATTAATAAATATAAGTAAGTAAAGTGATTTTTTCATTTTTGAATTTAATAGTGATTAAAACTTGCGGTGACTGTCGTTTGTTTTGGGTTGCTTTTTCTTTTTCATTTTTTGTATTTGTATTTGTATTTGTAGTTGAGGGAGGTGAGGGTCTATTTGTGCAGACTATGGATAAAACGAAGCTAACGTCCTGTGGGTCCGCGCGACTCCTGTCGCGCGAGGTTTTATCCATAGTCTGCACAAATAGACCCTCACCTCTTTATACTTTGCCAGCTTCGTCTGTATAAGAATAGTGATGTTATTAAGTATTCGGATGTATAAATGTGGCGCCGTATAAAGTCTGTGATAGTTATTTTGTACCGATATCAAAAACATCAGGCGACAGGAGTCGCCTGGACCCACAAGGATGTGAGCTTCGTTTTTGGTATCGGTACAAAATAACTATCACAGACTTTTACCCGATCAAAAAAAACATCAATATTCTATACCCCTAAGGTAATCAAGAATATTTTCAACAATCCAGTCGTGCTGTTCAGGTAAAAAAGCATGGCCGGCATTATCAACTTCGCGATAGTCTACGCGGTCAGGAAAGTCAGCCAATAACTTTCGCCCTGAGCTTGAGGCTGGTGCGGCTTTATCCTGCAAGGCCTGTAATACCAGCATAGGGCTAGTGCCAGCGTTACCCCATTGTTCAAAGGCCGTAGTTGCCGTGGCGTTGGCTTGTGCCAGCCCTGCCAATGGATACCAGCCGTTAATCCAGTAATCGGGTGCGATATTGTCTGCTGCAAAAAAAGCATTTTGCACAGCACTTGCGCGCTTACTGTTGCTAAAGCCAAATAGCGTGGTTTGAATGGCCTTGCTCACGTCTAGTGGGGTTGGCTCTCGACCGCCAGCCGCAAGCAATACTAACGCATGGGTTTGTTCGGGGTAAACGCTGGCAAAGCTACGCGCAATACGATTGCCAAACGCATGACCGATTAATACTACCGCCTGGTCAAGTTGCTCTACTTTCAATACCTTTTTGATAGCATGAGCATAGAAATCCAGTTTGACGCTCATGCCTGGCCAATCGCTATTGCCAGCCCCGCCGGGTTCGATCGCCAGCGTTCGGTAGCCAGCGGCATTTAACGCGGTTGCAAGCTCATTGAAATCGCTGGCAGTGCGTGCAAAGCTTGGCAGTAAAACCAATGTTGGGCCTTCGCCGCTCCGGTAGTACTCAATATGCTTGTTGTTATTTTGCGTGAGCTGCGCGGTACCGAGGGCTTCTCTGGCTGGTAGCGGTTTTAGTGCCGCAGCAATAAGTAGTGCTGCCAGTACCAGAAAAAACAATAAGCCAATACCAATGATTTTGAAAAATTTCATCATGGCTATCTCAAACCGTCAGTTAATTGATATGGTATTCATCGAGGTCGGGGTGTAGTGTCCACCGCCAGTAATCGGCGAGTCGCCAGGGTGAGTTGGTCGTGATATTACCCTCGCTGTTTTTATACCAACTGCCAGTACCTTCGTGCGTCCATACCAATTGTTCGAATTCCTTTTGTACTTTCTCGTTATATGTTTTATTGACCTCGGATTTTACTTCTATTGCTAAGCCCTGTTGTTCGATTAATGATTGTATACATCCGACAATATAGCGAATTTGGCACTCGGAATTAAAAAACAAGGTGCCCGCATGCGCCAGGTTGGTATTGGGGCCATACATGCAATAAAAATTGGGCAGCTGCGGCACGGTAATACCTAAGTAAGCTTTAGGGTCATCGCCCCACACATCGTTAAGCGCCGTATTGTCGCGGCCAATAATATCCATCGGGTATAGCCATTTATTGGCATGAAATCCGGTAGCGTAAATAATAATATCGACGTCGCTATACGCTGTTCCGTTGGCTGTTTGATAGTGAATACCATTGCTGTCTATCGAGGTGATACCGTCGGTAATCAGTTCGACATTATCTCGCTGCAGCGCGGCTAACCAGCTACCATTGTCTTGCAAAATACGTTTTACAAAAGGTGGGTAGGTGGGTAATACCTTTGCGATGAGTTGATCGTCGCTGACCTGGCTTTTAATCCAGTCGGTGGCATTCTCGCGATACATATCATTAATCGCGTTAACCGAGCGGTCTTGATGTGGCCAGCTGTCATCTTTGACTAAAGTCGGCAGCAAGGCATCGGCGGAAATCCAGAATAATAAGAAGCGATAAAAGCGTGCGTAATAGGGTACATATTCCAGCAGCCATTGCGTGCCGCTATCAATATCGTCGTGGTAACCCGGGTTGGGAAACATCCACGCTGGCGAGCGCTGAAATACTTTCATCGACCCCGCAACTTTGGCAAGTTCAGGAACCAGCTGAAACGCACTGGCACCACTGCCGATAACCGCGATATTTTTGCCCTTCAGCTCATGCTGATGCTCAAATGCCGCACTATGAAATTGTGGGCCAGCAAAAGTGTCAGCCCCTTCGATCGCCGGAATCATCGGCCGATTTAACTGCCCAACGGCACTAATAACACTATTGGCACTCAGTGTCTCCGACTCGCCAGTGGCTGAGTTAACCACGTTAACCAGCCATTGCTGGTTTTTATCGTCCCAGCGGCAGCTGTTGACCTCAGTTTGATAGCGAATATTGCCGGCTAGCCGGTACTTATCTACGCAGTGGTCGAAGTAATTTTTTAGTTCGTGTTGCTTGGGGTAGAATTGGGTCCAGCTGTTACTGGGCTCAAAGGTGTAGCAGTAAATATGTGCGGGAATATCAACACGTGCACCCGGGTAGTTGTTTTCATACCAGGTGCCGCCATTGTCATCGTTTTTTTCCAGCAGCGTGTAAGCAATATTGGCCTGCTGCAGTCGAATCGCGGCGAGAATACCTGACATGCCACCGCCAATAATAATGACACGATGGGTGTTGTCGACATTTGCACTGGGCTTTGCCGCTCGCGGGTCAGGGTCGCCCAGCGCCAGCTCTTCCAGCATCATCGCCACGCTATCTCTGGGTAGCTCGGCGCCGGCAACAAAGCACATCATGCGATACAGTGTCTCGTTGTCGGGTAGTGTGGGTAGCTGATAATTGCTATCGCGGTAGCGTTGCAATACCTTTAAGGCCTGCGCGCGAACAGCAGCTTTATCATCTTCACTCATAAAACCCTGGACTTCACCCAATACACCCTGGCCAGGTTTTATGGGGCCATCCATCAAGCTGTAATCACCACTGATTAACATCATGGCTGCCATTAGCGTTGGAACGCTGGCCGATGCCAATGCTTGCGCGATTGCCTGGTCTGACTCGTTAAACGGAGGAAAGCTCATGAAAAAATTACCCTTGGGTGGCAGCCAACATCGCTATTGTTTTTGCGCAAAACTATCCATGAGTTCTTGCGGCAGCGGTGGGGCGGTTTCATTGATAATGGCATCCACACGAGGCTGAAATAAGGCCTTAAACTCGGGTTGTGGAAATATCCAGAAGCGATCTTGCTCAATGGCTTCAAAGGTTTTTTCGGCAATTTGCTGCGGAGTAAAACCATTAGCGCACATATCGGCGACAAAATTATGCATCAGCTGTTCGGCCTGGCTGGCTAAATGATTATGCTCCTCTTCGGGTCGCAAGCGGTCGGACTCCCAAATGCCAGTGGCCGTATCACCTGGGCATAAACACGCTGCGGAAACCGGTGCCGCCTCCATCGCAAGTTCGGCATAAAGCGACTCGGTAATAGCAACGACTGCGTGCTTGGTAGCCTGGTAAGGCGCGAGAAAGCTGCCTCCTGCGAGCAAGCCGCCAATAGATGCGGTGTTGATAATTTTGCCAGGACTGTTTTGCGCAAGCATTTTAGGGACAAAGCTATGAATGCCATGAATGACACCCATTACATTGACATCAAAATTCCAGCGCCAGTCTCTCACCGAGCGCTCCCAGCTTTTGCCATCAACCAGCACGCCGGCATTATTAAATAGCAGATTAACTTGCTGGTATTGTGAAAAACAATCGTCTGCCAACTGCGCGACCGCCTGTTCACTGCGCACATCAACGTTGCGCGTTTGTACCTTGCCATTAATTGCCTGGATGTTTGCTTCTAATTCGGCAAGGCCAGGTGCATCAATATCAGCTGCGATAACCTGCATGCCCTGTTGCGCACAATGCGTTGCTAGTGCCGCGCCAATTCCGCTACCGGCACCGGTAACAACTGCGACTTGATTTTGCCATTGGTCAGAAGCGGCGGATGAAGAGGAATTACTCATAAACAGACTCAAATAGTCGATTGGAAAGGCTGGTGTCAGGCGCTCTTGCCTGACATCGTTAAGCGTGCACTTTGGTTAGCCGCTGGTTTAACCGGCTAACACTTTCTTTAATTCTGCCATGCGAATCTGACGGTACTTTCTGGTTGTTTCGCAGTCGACAAATTCATAACCATGAACGGCGGCCTTGGCTTCAACCAATGTGACATCCACACCAGCTGCTTCTAACGCACTTGCATAGTTAACCGCTTCATCACGAAGTGGGTCAAACTCGGTAGGTTCTATATAGGCTGGGGGCAGACCAGTGAAATCCATGCGATGAATGGGTGATGCGTATTCGGGAATACTGGCGCCAGGTACCCCTTTTTTATAATCGCTATCGCGCAGGTAGACATCCCACATCACCTTATTGTTGTTGGTGGTCCATAGCGGGGTATCGACAAAGTTCTTTGCGCTTTCGGTTTTGGTTTCACAATCGCAAACCGGGTAGAGCAGAAACTGCGCCAGCAAATTAATTTTCTCTGACCGGGTTTTATTCCTGTCGTGAGTCATCTGCGCGCAGGATGCGGCCAGGCCGCCACCGGCACTATCACCGATAACAATAATCTTTTCTTTATCTATACCCAGTGATGCCGCGTTTTCAAATGCCCATTCAACCGCTGCCTGTGAATCGTTTAGCGCAGCCGGAAATGCCGCTTTAGTAGACAAGCGATAGTCAACCATAAAAACTTTGCAGTTGGCTTCTTTGGCGTACATTTGCGCGTTGTCTAAATGCAGTGCCGCGTAGGTAAGAAAAAATGCGCCACCATGAAAATAAACCAGCGCTGGGGCGTTTTCGTCAATATCTTTACGGGCAATTTCAATAACTTTGACTTTATTGCCATCGGGGCCATCAATCTTATGATTAATGATATTGAGTGCGGCATCCCATTTGTAGCGCAATCGAGTCGCCAAGATAAACAGATTGGTTAGGCGCAGCTTCCATAAGCTGGTTGAAAAACTCATATCCGGAAAATCCAGATAGGCTTCGTCTATTGCATACTTTTGCCCGGTTGCCGTCATTGTGCTTGCCTTTTATTATGATTTAACACTGTAATCATAAATGTATCTGGCTGATATTGGCAACATTCCTTTTGGTAAGGTGCTGTTTTAAGGCCTGCCTTTTATAACGAGCCTAACCTAGCGATGGGATGTTATAAACGCCGTTATCGCTTTGTTCAATTTTACTCATGCTACGACGCTGAATATGCCACTGCTTTTTGCTGTAGATATAGGTGGTGTGGTAAATGCCGGTAACATGTTGCAGGCTATCTTGCGGCTGCATTGCAAGCTCGTCGTTACTCGCGTTTTGATCGCAGCTGGTGTCATCGGCAAAAAAGCAAAACTCAAATTTAACACTGCCGGTGGCGATATTGCCGCGGCGCCGTAAGTCAAAAGAGCTGATATCCAGCATATGTAAGCCTGGGTAGTTGCGGCTGTTTTTTAGGCAGAAGTCACCCAGTGTTTTGCGGCCGTGTATGGTGTTGGCAGGCAGTGGGCCTGCGGCCTCCATTTCCAGTATGCCGTTGTCGGTATATAGGCTGGCGTGGCGCTCTGCATCGCCGCTGTCCCAGGACTTTGCAAAGGTATCTTCCAGTTCCAATAACGCCAGACGAGTATCAATATCACTTTTAATCATGCGTTTTTACCTTGTCGTCATCACAATTGTCGGGTTTTGAACCCGCGTTTACCCATCTCCGGCGTCAAGGCCAGTGCCTCATTTACAAGACATATTCATTCAAAAATGAGCCGTGCGCCCCGAGCCTTCAGCGGTGCAGTGCGCTTAGCCAAAAATAGCTTTACAACATCTATTTAATGCACGTTGACCCACTTATTCTGCTAGCATTCGACCCTGCGTTAAAGAGTGGGAGTGTCCATTAATCATGACAATAACGTTCAAACAAGCCGGTTGTATGGCCGATTCGCCGCATTGGATGCTGCGGTCTAAATGTAGCTTCACCCCGCGGTGATGGATATCTCCAAAGCCAGCACTGCCCGCGCCGACAAATCGTCGTTGTCGCCACTCATTGAGATATTGAGCAGCGCCCTGCGTGAGGCCGATGTCGACCTTGGCATTCCGCTACCTAAAACCACTCGGGAATTTAATCATTGGTATCTTGAGTCAGTAAAAACGCTTGAATTCGCAATTGCAGAGGGAGTTAAGCGACCACCGGTTCGCAATCGCGAGATTCGGATGTTATGTCGATGCGTTATTTCTGCGCTTGATCTCGAAGAGGCCATTCGGCTGGTTATTGAGTTTAGCGAGATGCTGCAGCCGCGCAATGGAAAGCAGTCGATCGTTGTACAAGATGACGTGGTGAAGTTTTCACTCGATACTTTGCGTGAGCACGACTCACCAGTCAGCCATTTGGTGGACATCACTGGGCTATACGCTTTTTATGAATTGTTTCAGTGGTTAATTGGTGTTGAGCTTCCACTGATCCGTGTGAATATCGGGCCTGCGCAACGCGATGACCTGCTACCGTTTTTGCGCTTATTTAATGCACCGGTATTGGCCGGCGAAGAGCTCTACTCGATGGAGTTTCCCATTACTTTTCTCAAACAGCCAGTTGTGCGTATTAATCGCGAGCTGCCAGCATTTATTGAAACCTTTCCCTGTGATGTATTTGGCTCTAAAGACAACAGTTTAATTCGGCAAATCGAGGCGTTAATTACTGCGGCGATTCAGCAAATGTCGTCAATTCCAACGCTCGCAGAAATGACTAACACCTTGTCTGTACCGGAGTCGACACTACGGCGTCGCTTAAAACAGTCGGGTACTTCCTACCGCGAATTACGAGAAGCTTGTTTGCTGGAAATGGCCAAGCGTTATTTGTTGCGCAAGGAAATGAGCATTGAGCATATCTCGCGGCAGTTGGGTTTTAGTGACGACACTTCTTTTCGTCGCGCGTTTAAGAGTTGGGTCAATATGTCACCCAGCGATTGGCGTAAGCATCACGGTTGTTAACTGGCGGCAATAAGGTCAAAAAGGTGATTTATGGATTTACATCTGTCGGGCAAAACGGCACTTGTCACTGGCGCTAATCGAGGTACCGGTCAGGTCATTGCTCAAACACTTATATCTGAAGGTGTGCGCGTTGCCTTGCACAGTAATGACGCCGATGCCTTTGGTTCTCAGACGGTTGGTTCTCCGACGGTTGATTCTCAGGCGATAACTTCTCGGAAAATGAATTCTCAGGAAGTTGAACGTCAATCAGTCGACAGCCAGGTCAATGATAAAACGGTTTATGTCTGCGGTGATATTCGAACCGATTTAGGTGCAGCGCAGGTGATAGAGCAAACCTTGGCGAGTATTGGTGTGCCCGATATCCTGGTTAATAACTATGGCACTGGAACGCGTGGCCGCTGGGGTGATGTTGGCGAAGAAGATTTTTTAGCTATGTATCAAACCAATGTGTTATCTGTCACACGAATGGTGCAAGGTTTTATTGAAGGTATGAAGGCAAAGCATTGGGGGCGAATTATTCAACTCGGTACCATTGGCAGTCATCAGCCCAATAGTATTATGCCGCATTACTACGCGTCAAAAGGCGCATTGGCAACGCTCATGGTTGGACTCGCTAACGAATTGGCCAATACGGGTATTACTGTTAATACGGTATCGCCGGGTTTAATTAAAACCGATGAAGTCGAAGCTGGTTACCGTGCTATGGCAAAAAGGAAGGGCTGGGGCGATGACTGGGATACGATTGCTAGGCAGGTGGCCAGCAGTGAGTACCCCAACCCCTGTGGTCGGATTGCGACGCGTGAAGAAGTCGCAGACCTTGTTACATTTATTGCCAGCCCGCGGGCCGATTTTATTAATGGTGAGAATATTCGTATTGACGGCGGCGCTGTGCGATACGTTTAACGACAAATAAACTGAGGAACTTTGTGTGAAGTACTGTCCTGAATGTAAAGCAGATATGCGTGAGCAGATGATTGACGAAGTGGCGCGCCTGGCCTGTGTTGCTGATGATTGCAGCTATATAGTCTGGGGTAACCCAACACCGGTTGTCGCGGGCATTGTCGAGTATGATGGAAAAATAGTGATGGCGCACAATGTGGCTTGGCCGAAAGAGTTTTTCTCGGTTATCACTGGTTTTTTAGAAAAAGGTGAAGACCCGGCAGAAGCAATGATTCGTGAAACCAAAGAAGAGCTTAACCTCGATGTGCAAAGCCATAGTTTGGTTGGTGCCTATGGCTTTGAGCAAATGAACCAGGTGATTATTGCCTACCATCTGATCGCCAGTGGCGAGATAAAACTAAATGAAGAGCTCGATGCCTACAAGCTCATGGAGAAGCATGAAATCAAGCCATGGAATATGGGTACCGGCCTGGCTTTACAAGACTACTTAAAGTCTTTGGGTTTAGCCTAAAGGTCTTTGGTAGCGGCATTTGAAGAAGGTATTTTATAAATGCGCCGAAACAGATTTTGATATTAGTGGCTGACGCTGTTGCGGTATTTGGTTAATGTTTGTTAGTCGATTAGCGCATATGATCGCGCATTAAAATTTCTTGTAGTCGCTAAATGCAAACCGCCCAATCAATAACTCGAGTAAAAAAATTAATGAGTAAGGTAATAAAAACGTATCAATGTTTCATTGTGGCAATGTTGGTTGGTTTATTGTTAAGCAGTACCCGGTTAATGGCAGAAGCATTGGCTTTGCAGCCAGGTTTGTCTTACTCGGCAGGCGGTTGGTCAACACTGCACCAGGGGCCAGGCAACCGTGACCAGGCGCGTGGTGCTACATTGCACAAAAGCTATCGTAGCTGGCGGGCGTTGGAGGGTGTAGCGCTCATGATTGCTCCATCGGTAAGTCCCGATGGCCAGCGTTTTTATCAAACCTCTGGTTTGCAAAAAGGCAAAAGCAATTTATATGCGTATTCGATCGGTGGTGAATTGCTGTGGCGAGCGGCACCGTGGACCAGTGCCAGCGAAGGGATAGACCCCTGCGCGGTACTTTCCAATGTTATTGTCGATGCCGATGGTGATTTGTATTTGGGCGACTGCAATCAGATGTTTGCCTTTGATCCCAATGGTAAGCAAAAGTGGGTTGTGCCATTGCCGCCCGCGCAACAAGGCGATTGGCAGCCTGAGCCTGATTTGCCTATTAATGCTTTAACCACACCGATATTTACCACTCAAGGTGATGTGTTAGGTGTGACGAATTTCGGTGATGTGGTGATTTGGGATAGAGCCACCGGCGCTGAACTTAACCAGCCAATGCGACTGCCGGGTTTGTTATCACCGCGCTCCACGGCTGTTTCACAACCTGCCAGTATGTGGGCTAACGGCATGATGGACGATTCAATTAAAGACTGGAGTTGGCAGTTATTATTCGGCGGTGAAATGCGTTCGATGAATACGCCAGCTGTGAGCCAGAAAACCGGTAGAGTATTTGTTGCCGCTACATCGACTAAGCCCGCGTTGGGAAGACTCTATGGCCTGGACCTTATTGAAAGCGATAAAGGTATTCAGGTTGTTATTGCTTTCTCAACTGATTTTGGGATTGGCAGTGGGTCCAGCCCGGCCATGTCGAATGATGATAACTTTGTGTACGTCAGTGATGAAGAGGGCTACGTTTACAGTGTTGATGCTCACTCTGGCGCTATTGTTTGGAAGGCTAAAACCCATGCTACCGCTGGCTCTGCCGTGGTAGATATGGACGGTACAGTGATTGTATTGCAAGCCTGGCCTCACCCCACAATGATGGCGTTAGATGGCGATACTGGCGATGTAAAATGGGAGTCCGATGCCTCAGCACTGGCCCAGCAAACCTTGCCATCGAACTGGCTGCTGGGTGCACCGCAGGCCAGTGGGAATGGTATTCCCACCGTCACAGAGGACGCGATACTGGTGCCGGTTGCCTATGGTTATAAATTCTGGGTAGGGCGCACCCTGGTTGTGCCCGTGCAAAACCATGTGGTTGCTTTTAATAAAGATACCGGTGTGGCGTTTAGAAATGTGGTGAGTATGCCCGATGACTCTTCCAATACTACGCCGGTGCTAGCCAATGGCATTATTATGAGCCCAATGGGTGGTTCGATGACATCAGGGTTTGCACCCTTATCGAAAATCACCAACTTTTTTATGCCCGATGGTTTTGAACAGGTTCAGCCTGTGGGTGGTTTGCAGGTAGCCATTCCTGAATAAGGCGCTTAAAACTATTTTAAAGAGATCTATCTATGAGCCGTAACCAACCCTACCGTCCGTTTTCGATTCGCGCTATTAACGGTATCGGTGCGCTATTCGACAAAGTCGGTATTCGCCCAAAGCTCGATGCCGACGATATATTAAAGCGGGTAGAGAAAAAAACCGGCTTGCCCAGGCCACCCAAAGGCTGGGATGCTGGTGGGCTTGAGGTATTAATTGATGCGATTAATAACGAAGCGCAGCTAAACACCATTGGTCGACTGGGTGCGCGGGGTATGCTAACCGGTTTAATCAGCAGTTATGTTGAGCTAAACGACTGGTTTGACAAGCACCCCGAAGAAGAAAATGAAGTAATAGAAAAGCCGCTGTTTATTGTTGGTTTGCCACGCACAGGTACGTCAGCGATGCATGGTTTATTGGCAACCGACCCCGGCAATCGCTCGCCGTTGTTTTGGGAGGTAAATACACCACTGCCCAGACCACATCCCGACCACTATGATGATGACCCTCGCATCGAAGAGACTGCCAAACAGCTCGAGCTGCAATATAAAATGGCGCCGGGTTTTAGAGCGATCCATAAAATGGATGCTACGATGCCGCAGGAGTGTTTGGCTACCATGCATAAAATGATGCACGGCATTACGCTTACTTTGACCTGGTACGTGCCTAGCTATCGCAAATGGTTAATGCAGGCTGACCCTGAACCTGCCATGCGTTTTAATAAGCGGTTTTTGCAAATGCTACAGGCGACCGAGCCGGATACGCGCCCCAAAATTCAGCGCTGGTTGCTAAAAACGCCTGGGCATCTTAGCTCCTTACCGAGTATTTTTAAATTGTTTCCCGATGCGCAAATTGTGTTTACCCATCGCAACCCGGTGGATGTTATAGGCTCGGTTGCCAGCTTTGCCTGGACGCTTTCGGGCATGTTTACCGATAAGGGTCATATTCCGGAGCTGTTTGGCGAAGAGCAGGCCACTAGCTGGAATCAATTGCTGGAAATTGGTCTGCGCGATCGCGCAGCGTTAGCGCAATATGAAGACCAGATTTATGATATTTATTTTGATGATATTGCGGCGCAGCCATTTGAAACTGTTTTTGGTATTTACCAGCGTTTTGGCCTTACGCCGCCGGATGATTTGGAGCGGCGTATGCAGCAGTATCTCGACGACAACCCTCGTGGCAAACATGGCAAGCATGATTACAGTCTCGACGATTACCATTTAACAGAAGCGGGTGAGCGCAAACGCTTTGAAAAATATATAGCGCGCTTTGGTTTTTAGTAGACGATTTTAAACTTGGCACCATCGCAGGCGAGTGTGGATTTCATGCGTTCCACACTAGCTGGCCCCCATAGCATATTTTCAAATAGGAATTAATAATGAAAGCGGCAGTGTTATACGAAAACGACCAGCCCATAAAAATTGAAACCGATATCGATATTATTGAACCACGTGCTGGCGAGGTGCGGGTTAATGTCGCCTATTGCAGTCTATGCCACTCCGACTACAGTGTGATATCCGGTGCTATGGGGCCTATTCCCGGTCCGATTATTGTTGGTCATGAGGCCGCAGGTGTTGTTGAGTCGGTAGGCGAAGGGGTTCATCACCTTGCCGTTGGCGACCATGTCATTCTTACGCCAGTGCCCCCTTGTGGAAGCTGCTACTACTGTCAGCGTGGCGATCATTCGCTGTGTACTAATGGCCACAGTATCGCAACCAATCGATTGCCCGACGGTACAACCGGTTTAAGTCAAAAAGGCAACGAAATTTTGCGTGGTGTTGGTGTGGGGGCATTGGCCGAACAAGTCGTTGCGCCGGCTTCGGGTGCAATAAAAATACCCAACGATATACCGCTGAATATTGCCTGTGTGGTGGGTTGTGCAATGCAAACCGGAGTGGGTGCTGTGTTGAATACCGCCAAGGTCGAAACCGGCGCCACGGTACTGGTGTTAGGTCTGGGTGGTATTGGTCTTGCAACCGTACAAGGTGCCAAGCTGGCATCAGCCAGTAAGATTATTGTTTCGGACCCGCTGGCAGAGCGTCGTGAACTTGCAATGAAGCTGGGGGCGACGCATACCATTGATCCTACTTCAGAGGACGTGCAGGCGCAGGCGATGTTGCTCACCGACGGTATTGGTGTTGACTACGCGTTTGAAACTGCCGGTTTGGCAAGTCTTATTGAGCTGGGCGTGAACGCCAGCCGTGCAGGGGGTATGACAGTTTGTGTGGGCGCGCCGCCAATTGAGCAGGGTATTAAGCTCGACAACGTGGTTATTTTTACCTCCATGGAGAAAAAGCTTTGCGGCTGCTTATTGGGGTCGTGCAATTCGCCTTATGATATTCCACGTATGATGAAGTTCTACCAGAGCGAGCAGTTAGATTTAGATTCGATGGTAGGTCGAATGCGCCCATTGGAAGAAATTAATGAAGCCTTTGATGATTTGCATCACGGTAGAGAGATTAGAACCGTGATGAAAATAGGTGGCTAATAATAAAAATTAATCGGGAAAATTCGAATTGAACAATACCGTAAATCAGTTTAGTGGCTGGCGCGTTTGCTTTTCGCTTGCGTTAATTTGTTCTTTGGGTATGGCGCTGACCAATGCGTTTGGTGTAATGCTGGAACCCGTTGCGCAAGATTTTAGTATGGATATTGCTACCATAGGTATTGGTATGTCGATTTTCATGCTATCGGTGGGCTTAACCGCGCCGATTATGGGTAAGCTTGCCGATAACGGGCCAATAAAACCGGTAATGCTTGCTGGTGTGGTTATGATGGTGGGTGGCATCGCGATTATGACACGCGTCAATAGCGGTGGTTTGCTGGCACTGGGCATGCTGATTACCTCGGTGGGTATTGTGATTCACGGTATGGTGCCCAGTAATGGCATTATCACTAACTGGTTTATCGAGCGGCGCGCTTCGGCGTTGGCTACAGTTGCAGTGGGTCTTGCTATTGGCGGTTTATGGATTCCACCAGCCGCCGCCTGGTTGATGGCGCACGGTAGTGTAGAAAATGACTGGCGTTACGCACTGCAAATGCTCTCTTATATATTGGGTGCTATTGCCTTTGTGGTGATTTTGTTTGGCGTAACCCGAACGCCTGAGGAGCTTGGTCAGCATCCCGATGGCGATGCTGCCAATGCCGCGGTTGAAGAGGAGGGCGATACTGCAGCTAACGACGCTGCTTTTAAAGCGGCATTGGGCTCGCGTGATTTGTGGTTTATGGCGATCTCTTACGGAGTTATAACCATGGTGTCGCTGGCCAACGGTACTTATATCGTGCCACTGCTGGAATCTAACGGTATTGAAAAGCTGCAAGCGGCTTATGCCTTGTCGGCGATTGCGATGGCCAGTATTGTCGGCAGCATTAGTGCCGGGGCTATTGCCGATAGAATAGGGCCTAAATTCGTTTTGCTGGCGGTGCAGTGCATGATTATTGCTGGTTTTGCTATTTACCTGATGCACCCCGGTTATATTGTCAGCCTTTGTGCTGCGGCCATGGTAGGTTTGGGTGTAGGTGCGTTTATGCCGATGCAGCCTACTTCGGCGGGTTCGCGCTTTGGCCGCCATATTGCAGGTAGGGTAATTGGTATTTACGGGTTAACTGGCTTGCCGTTTTCGCTCTCGGCCATTCCGTTGGCCGGTTTGCTCAGTTCGGTGTTTGGCAGCTACGACGCTATATTTATTACAGGTATTGGCCTGTTGTTGGTGGTGAGTGCAATGTTATCGGTCACTCAGTTCGGTCATGCGGATGACTAATTTGAATTGCTGTTGTTACCGCTAGTGTTACCGCTAGAACCGGCATGTGAGACTACCGCGTCGGTTTCGCCAAACGCTGCGCTCACACCGCGTTTTTTATTCGGAATAATAAACAGGCCTTCGCAACTGGCGCAAAGGCGCTCACCGGCATGCAGTTCGCCCACCATGGTTACCTTTTTATCTTCTACTTTATCAACCCTTGCCGTCATCAGCAGCTGCTGGTTAAGCGGGGTAGGGCTATGATAGCGCGTGGTTAAGTACCCGGTCATACCGGTTTTACCCGAAAGAATTTGTGAAGTCCCTAAAAACTCATCGAACACCGCGGCAACCCAGCCACCGTGGCAGATATTATCTGAGCCTTCGTAACACCAGTTAAATGTCACATGGGCAAAGGCTTTCATCGCGTCGCCATCGGCCTCAAACCAGATACTTAATTCGGGGCTAATAGGGTTGCTGGGGCCAATAATAGGCGTGGCTTCGCATTGCAGCATACCCCAGCTGCCAAATCTATCGTCGGCGGTCCATTCGGTGCGGCCGTAGCGCTTGGGGTTGTCGATCAGGGTTTGGGTTTGTGCTTCTACTGCGTCACCAATACGATTCAACTCTTCAATGGTGGTTTCTGATGTCTGAATTTGTAATTGTAGCTGTTCCAGCTTCTTAGCAAGCGCTCGCCTGGCGGCCCAGTAAGGGTTGGCAGCGGGCGCAATTTCGCTGGAGGCGTAATAGGCGACCAGTGCGTCCTGGTTGTGAAGGTTATTCTTTTTTTGTTCTGGCATAGTAGTTGTTCGATGGTTAAAAATACTGCTGTTAGTCTAACGGGAAGTGTGCATTGATGGGGTTAACTTTCGTTATTTTATTGCGTGAATTACCCAAGCCACTATTCCTGTGTACAATGCGCTAACAATAACTGGCACTAAGGGTCATGGTTTGAAGTTGGGGAATAATAATGTCTAGTGAAATCCAAACCCACTATCGCGCCTGCCACCTTTGCGAAGCGATTTGTGGTCTTGAAATTAAAACCCAAGGCGAGCAAATTCTCTCAATAAAGGGCGATAAAAACGACCCCTTAAGCCGTGGCTATATTTGCCCCAAAGCGACAGCGTTAGAAGATATGCACTTCGATCCCGATCGTCTGCGACAGCCAGTTAGGCGAGTAGGAGATAAATGGGAGCCTATTAGCTGGAGTGACGCCTACGACCTGGTTGCTGAAAAGTTGGTGGCGACGCAGCACAACCATGGTGCCAACGCGGTTGCCTTTTATGCGGGTAACCCCAATGTGCACAACTATGGCAATATGACTCACGGTGGTATCTTACGCAAAGCGGTGAAAACCAAAAACAATTTTTCTGCCACTTCACTAGATCAGCTGCCTCACCACCTAACGTCTTATATTATGTACGGCCATCAGCAATTGATACCGGTGCCCGACATTAACCGTACCAACTACATGTTGATTTTTGGTGGCAACCCGTTGGCATCAAATGGCAGCATCATGACAGTGCCCGATGTTAAAAAGCGTTTGCAGGCCATTCAACAGCGCGGAGGGCGTTTTATTGTCATTGACCCGCGCCGCTCAGAAACGGCAGAAATTGCCGATCAGCATTTATTTGTTCGCCCAGGTACCGATGCTTATGTGCTAATGGCAATGCTGAATACGCTGTTTGACGAAAATCTGGTGAACACTGGTCATCTAACAAATCATCTGGATGGATTAAGCCAGGTCACCAGCGCATGTAAGCCTTTTACGCCCGAGCTGGCAGAAGCACAAAGCGGTATCGCCGCTGAGCAAATTCGTCAGATGGCCAGAGATATGGCTAGTATCAAAGGCGCTGTTTGCTATGGCCGTATGGGGGTTTCGGTACAGGCATTTGGTACGCTCTGCCAGTGGGCGATTCAGCTAATTAATATTTTAACCGGCTCGCTCGATACCGAGGGCGGGGCAATGTTTACCTCACCGGCGTTTGGCTATATTAAGCCGGGTGAGTCAGGTGCAGGGCATTTTGCGCTTTGGCATAGTCGTGTGAGTGGCCTACCAGAATTTGGTGGCGAGTTTCCTGCGGTAACGATGGCCGAAGAAATACTGACCGAAGGCGAGGGGCAAATTAAAGCGATGGTAACCATTGCCGGTAACCCGGTGTTGTCCTCACCGAATGGTCAACAGCTCGATATCGCATTTGAGCAACTCGATTTTATGGTATCGATTGATTTTTATATTAACGAAACCACCCGCCATGCCGATATTATCTTGCCGCCAACCAGTGCCCTTGAGCACGACCACTACGATATTGCATTTTTGCGTTTTGCGATACATAACACTGTGCGGTTTAACAAACCGGTATTTGAGCCCGGCGACAATACCCAGCACGACTGGGAAATATTGAATGCGCTGGCAACGCGAATTGCCAAATTAAAAGGTAACGAACTGCAGGCATTGCCCTCACCAGATCAGATAATTGATTTTGGTGTTCAGTTTGGCCTCTATGGCGGTGCCAGCAAAACACCGCTAACCCTAGATGCTATTAAGCAAGCGAATCATGGTATTGATTTAGGGCCGTTGTTGCCGGGTTTGCCAGAGCGTTTATGTACCGAGTCGGGAAAAATCCAACTGGTTGCCGATTTTTTATTAGAGGATTTGCAGCGTTTATTAACCCAAAAAGCTAACCTGAACGATTTATTGTTAATCGGTCGTCGTCATATTCGTAGCAATAATTCCTGGATGCACAATTATCATCGGCTGGTAAAAGGCAAGCCACGCTGGCAGTTGCTGATGCACTCCGATGATTTAGCCGCGCGAAACTTACAAAGTGGCAGTCAGGTTGCTATTCAATCGAAAGCGGGCAGGGTGGTGACTGAGGTGCTGGCCAGTGACGAGGTGATGCCAGGTGTGGTGAGTTTACCGCATGGTTGGGGGCATCAGAGAAGGGGTGTGCAGCTTGGGGTGGCGGTGGAGCAGGCAGGGGTGAGTTGTAATGATATTACTGATGAGAAGTTTGTTGATAGAGTCAGTGGTAATGCAGCGTTGAATGGTGTGCCGGTTAGGGTTTTGGGTATTTGAGTTTATCCGTGAGCCTTCTGAGAGGCTGGAGAGCGTTGTTTTTCATAGGGCCAGTTTTATCCTGCCCCATTTCGTCAATCCGATTGCGCGGATTTGTACGACCGCTCCACCCCTCATTTCCGCTAATATGCGTTTCCCGTGCATCACTAAAATCTCCCCACACTCAACTGGCAGGACCAACACCATGGCATATTCAGGAAAAGTAGCCGTCATCACCGGCGGCGGCAGCGGCATGGGCCGCGTAGCTGCGCAAAACTTCGCAAAAACCGGTGCCATCGTCGCCATTCTCGATGTTAACGAAGCTGGCATGAACGAAACTGCACAAGGCTTCGATAACATCCACCCCTATACCGTTGATATAACCCAATTCGAACAAGTCGATACCGCAGTCAAATCTATCGAGCAAACTTATGGCCCCATCGACCGTATGTATAATTGCGCAGCCATTATGCCGTTCGGTAAAATCCTCGATCAGGAACCGGCAGTGATACACAAACTGATGGATATCAACTACGGCGGCTTCGTCAATATCACCAAAGCCATACTACCGGGTATGGTCGAACGCGGCAGTGGTGACTTTGTCAGCTTCGCTTCCATGGCCGGTATTACCCCCGGTTTACTTATGGGCGCCTACAATGCGACCAAAGCTGCAGTCGCTATGCTCACCGAGGTGGTCTACCATGAAAATCGCAACTCCGGCGTGAAGTTTGCGTGTATCTGCCCACCTCCAGTCGCGACACCATTATTAAACCAGGGGAAAGAAACCGCCTGGCCAAAATTAATGGTTGAGCAAGAGGGCAAAGAACTTACCCCACAACAAGTTATTGACGAGGTCGAAGCCGCACTGGTTAAAGGACAGTTCTGGGTGTTTCCAGGTAAGGGAACCAAAATGGGCTATATTATGCGACGCTTAGCACCCAACTATATTTGGAACTACGTACACAAACTTGAAGGCTGGTAATCAGCCCTTGGATGCAATTAGCTAGTTGCTTCACTCACGCTATACAAAAGAGATTAAAATGACTGACTTCAAAAATAAAGTGGCCTTTGTTTCTGCTGGCGCTACCGGCATTGGTTACGCCTGCGCAGAGGCGTTAGTAAAGCGCGGAGCAAAAGTGATGATTTGCGCCCGCCGCGAAGAGACTTTGCAAGACGCAGTAAAACAACTGGGCAATAACGCCGCCTATGTGGTCTGTGATGTTGGTGAACGCGCACAAATGGATGCAGCCATTGCCGCTACCTTAGAAAAGTTTGGCAAGCTCGACTACGCAGTCAATAGCGCCGGTGTTGGTGTTGGAGGCACAATTCTCGATCTCGACGATGGTCAAATTGATGCCTGTATAAGAACTAACGTCAACGGCACAATTTATGCGATTCAGGCCCAAGGCAAAGCCATGCGCGATAACGGCGGTGGCAGCATCGTGAACATTAGCTCGATTGCGGGTATTTCCGTGCATCCGCTAATGAGCACCTATTGTATGGTAAAGGCTGGCGTCGATATGCTTACCCGCTGCGCGGCGGTGGAGCTGGGAGAGTTTAATATTCGCGTTAATTCAATCCAGCCTGGCCTGGTTGAAACGCCGATGACGGAATTGCTGGCGGGCGACGAAAAAGGGCGTAAGGTTTATCTCGATCTAAGCCCTATCAATAAAGTTGGTCAGCCTCAGGATATTGGTGAAACAGCAGCGTTTTTACTTTCTGATGAAGCGGCGTTTATTACCGGCCAGGCAATCGCTGCCGATGGCGGAGTGACTGTGGGTGGCGGGCCAGATATCCGCGCGATGTTTACCTAAACCAACACTGCAGCAAAAACGGCTGACCGTAGCGGTTATGCGACTCGCATCACAGAGGCGTAGTGTTTTCGCCTACTCTTGTTTAAATTGTCTACAGTTAAAGGCTGTTAGTCCTGACTAGTCGAGAGCATTCACTCTGTCATTTAAAGAGAATGTTTACAGCGTTTTAGCTGCGGTTTTTTGTTTTTCGATCTCTGCCGCGATTTTTCTGTAAAGCTTTTAAGTTTTAGCTTGCTTCGATCGCTAACTTATAGCCCTGCGTGCTGAGCCAGTTTTCAGCTTGTTCCCGCTGTTTACATACCTGGTCGACCAAATTCCAATAACGCCTGGAATGATTGGCATGCCTTAAATGGCATACTTCGTGCGCGATGATGTAGTCAACCACATAAAGCGGCGCAGCAGCAATTAACGGATTATACTGAATCACACCCTCGCTGGTGCAGTGCCCCCACTTGCTGGAAGTCCGACGATATTTAACCTCGCTTAGGCGATCGCTCAGCCCCATCGTGTCTGCCAGTTGTCTGGTAGCTAACGACATATAATCGGCGGCTTGCTTTTTTATCCACCTTAAAAACAGTTGTGTGGCAATACGTTCACATTCGTGCGCACTTTGCGTTGTATCGCTGTTGACGTCTTGCGCAAAATAAAGCGAGAGTATGGAGTCATTATACACTGTACGTTGGCGTTTTATCGCGGAGCCGTTCTCATCATTATTGACAAGCAGTCTAATGGTTGTCGGTTTGCCTAATATCGGTATTTCATTGCCGTCGATAATGCGATAAATATTTTTCAGCTGGGCCTGTTGCTGGACAAGCTGCGCTTCAATCCACTGTTGCTTTTCGGAAATAAATTCATTAATCCAGTATTTGGGCATTCTCAGTGGCGCGCGCACTTCGACCACCGCTCTATGCACAGTAATACCCAGTGTGCGGCGTCGTGATCGCACCAGCTTATAGTCGGATATTGCGCTGGCTACTCGCTGACTGTCGGGGCATATCTGCTGTAAAATTGCTGGCGCTAATGCGGCTTGACCTTGGATAAGCGCATCCGTTTCCATTAGCACATCCTGTGGCGAGTCCAGTTGTAAATGTATTTGCTGCATCGTATTGGCAGTGGTTTTTGAGTTCATTCGAGGTTCCGCAAATCCAGTGTTAGCGTTGACCTTATTCTTCGGGCGAGCCCGGTAGTTTATGTGCTTGTAGCTGAGTCGACTCTACTACTTTTCCTAAAGTAATAATATGACCTTTATAACGTTCATTGCCAGTAGACGTAAATTCAAATTGGTAATTGCGCCAGATATGTATTTTGTTATCGCCACCGCGTTTTAGCCAGACTCTATGGATGCCCACACTTTGATCCAGCAGTTGCACGTTCATCTCATTGCAGTGCGCCCGCGCTGCGGCTAGCGCAATTTCACGCACGGCAACGCCAGCGTAAAAATACATGCCGATAAAAAACCCCACTAACAATAGAAAAATATGGAACATACTTAAGGTCATGGGTTATTCGATTACCTGGTCTTGCTGTTTATTATAAGTTTCCGTTTAATTGCGATTTATTCATTTAGCTCGCTAGCAATAAAAATAATATTGTCGCGCCGCGATTGCGATATACTCTTTAGCTCAGTGTAAGTAAGTTGGCATAAAACGGCAAGCAAGGTTTGGTGTGGCGAAAAACGCAAGCTCAGACGCTACAAGCGTATTGGTTCAAAGAGCGCGTCAAGTTTAGCAAATGTCGAGGTGTTTTTTTAGTGATTGCGAGGTGTTATTTTAATGCTTGATAGTGATTCCCTAATGGCGCAGGCAAAGCAACTAACCGGCTATAGCGATTTTGGTGACCCGCAGTTTAAAGCGCCGCTGGCAGTATTGGTGGCGGCCATTAATACCGAAGCGCAGTTGACTAAGGCGGGGTTAATAGGCGCAGAGCAGCGGTTGCTGTCTAATCTGGTTACACGGCTTAATGTTGAGGCCAGTTATAAAAAACACCCCGAAATAAATAACGAGCCCATTGATGTTGCGGCGGTTATTGTAGGTTTACCGCGCACAGGAACCACGATGCTGCACAGGGTGATGAGCAGCGACCCGCAGTTTTTATTTCCCACCTTTTATGAGTCGCGTTTTCCTTCAGCGCCACCAGATTGGGACTTTAGTGGCGAAGACCCGCGAATTGAGGCAATAGAGCAAGAAATCAAAATGATTCTTGAAGGCAGTCCAGAGCTCGCCAGCGTGCATCCATGGCAGGCCAGGGGAGCCGAAGAAGAGGTTATGATGCTGGAGAATTCATT
The DNA here is from genome assembly GCA_965659815.1 of Pseudomonadales bacterium. Taxonomy (GTDB): domain Bacteria; phylum Pseudomonadota; class Gammaproteobacteria; order Pseudomonadales; family UBA7434; genus UBA7434. The sequence goes on along the minus strand of CBFHXO010000034.1, from coordinate 2,677 downwards.
TTTTAGCACGGTACCCGAAGCCTATTACCATGTGCCAAGCTATGCAAAATGGTTAGATGAACACGATAACCGGCCGGGTTACGAATACCTTGAACGCATGCTAAAGTTGCTGCAATGGCAAAAGAAAAAAACCGGTGCCACGGCAACGCGCTGGCTACTAAAAACGCCACACCATTTACACCATATGGATATTCTGCTGTCTATATTTCCGAATGCCACCATTATTCAAACACATAGAGACCCGCTGCAAACTATTCCATCTTTGGTTAGCTTTAATCGCTATCTGTTTGGTCTGGGTTCCGATTGCGTTGATCTGCCAGAGCTGGCACGGCACTGGAGTGAGAAATTTGCCAACGGTATGCGTAAAACCCTGGCAGTTCGCGACCGGTATCCGGAGCGCTTTATCGATGTCGATTACCGCGATACTGCAAAGAGGCCGGAGCAGGTTATCGATGCGATTTATCAGGCAATGGGTATGACATTAACCGATACTGCCCGCGCCGCTATGGCGCAGTGGCAGCGCGATAATCCCAGGGATGCACGGCCACCGCATGAATATACGCTTGAGGAGTTTGGCTTTACCGAGCAGTACCTTGCCGATTTGTTTGGCGACTATCGTACTCGCCACGTCAGTTAGCTTTAATACGATCAGCTTCATTCAGATCAACGTGATTAAAATTGGGGACTTGATATGAGCAATTGCCGAGACGATCAATTATTGGCCGAACAGCGTATTCTGAATGGCGATGCCTGGAACGATTTTTGTGACCAACTTAAGCTGTCGGGCCAGCTGCTTGCCCAGCAGGCTTGCCCACAAGATGCTTTCAATCGTGCGCTGGGCTACCGTGCAATAACCCACTGGTTACGCGCCGGTTTGGAAATGGGCTTTGATTATTCCAACCCCGATTTTCCCGCGTTTTATCGGTTGGCCGATGAAACTAAGAAAATGGGTAACGATAACCCCGACAATATTTATTTTAATTGTGTGGTCAGTGGCGCTAATGATTATCGCATTTATGGTAATCGCGGTAGCGTCGATTGGTTTAGTATTAATTCAAAAGCCAGCGCCACCAGTATAGCGGGCATGAAAGATACCGGTACTATTGAGTCGGGTGATATGCAGTTTGATGGCAATGGTGACTTTGAAGTATTGGTTTCATCTAAATCGCAGCAGAAAAACTGGCTGGCAATGCAGGCCTCGACACAGCAATTAATTGTTAGGCAGACTTTTGGCGAGCGCAGCAAAGAGGTTCCGGCCGCATTTAATATTGAATGTCTAACGCCGAAATCGCGCAACAACACCCCCTCGGTTGTCGACTTTGAGCCGGCGTTGCAGCGCGCACTGACTTTTGTGAATAGCACAGCGCAGTGGACTAATGACTGGATGACAATTTTCGCCGAGCATATAAATGACTTGCCCGACGATGACCAGCTGCGTTGTATTAATTCCGGGGGCGACCCTGATATCCGCTATTACCAAAGTCGCTGGCGGCTGGCCGAAGATGAAGCGCTGCTAATTCACCTACAGGATATTCCCGACTGCCAAACCTGGAACTTCCAGCTATCCAATGCCTGGATGGAATCCTTGGACTATCGCTTTTTTAATGTCTGTATTAATAAGCATACAGCTTACTACGAACCCGACGGTTCGGTTAAGATAGTGGTGGCGAATAGAGACCCTGGCGAGAAATATCCCAACTGGTTAAACACCTGTGATCACTTTGAAGGTGGTATGCTGGGCCGGTTGGTAAAAGCACAGCGATTTTTGCCCGAATTTCCTGCGCGGGTTTATCCATTGGCTGAACTGATTTAGTCAGGCCATAGTGGAAACTTTGCAACAATGAATAGAAAGAGTCTTAAATGAATCAAGAAGCAATAGTTGAGTTAGATTCCGGGGTGCTTAGCGTTTGTTTTAATCGGCCGGAAAAGAAAAATGCCTTAACCCAATCTATGTATAGGGCCGCCACCGAGGCTATCGTGCGCGCTGAAAGTGATGCCGCGGTGAAGGTTGTGGTATTTACCGGAGCAGGAGATATTTTTACTTCGGGCAATGATATTAACGATTTTCTTAGCGTACCCCCCGATGGCGAAGATTCGCCCGTGGTGCAGTTTCTCATGGTGTTGGCCGACACCGATATTCCTATACTGGCTGCAGTCAATGGCCGCGCGATTGGCGTTGGTACTACCATGCTAATGCACTGCGAAAAAGTTTATGCTGTTGATACTGCATCTTTTGCTACACCGTTTATTAACCTAGCAGTAGTGCCTGAGGCGGGCTCGTCGCTTTTAATGCCAAAATTTCTGGGTTACCAGCAGGCTGCGCGTATGCTGGTATTCGGCGAGGCTATTGACGCCCAAACTGCCAAAGCCTGTGGGCTGGTTAGCGAGCTCTGTGCAGCTGAGACATTAATGACAACGGTAATGGACGATGCCCGGCGCATCGCCACGCTGCCGAAAAAGGCCATGCGTAACGCCAAACGACTGATGCGGATGGCCGAACAACCATTGCGCGATCGTATTGTTCATGAGATGAAAGGTTTTGGTGAAGCCTTAAATTCACCCGAGGCGCAAGAGGCAATGACGGCGTTTATGGAAAAAAGGCCGGCCGATTTTTCTAAATGTTGATTTTGTAATACAGGTGCATGGGCTGTTTATATGGCAGTACTTCATCGTAAGC
>CBFHXO010000033.1:0-26288 GCA_965659815.1 Pseudomonadales bacterium | reverse complement strand
AGGCGAAACCAGCCGTCAAGCCCAAAGCGAAGGTAAAAGCAAAGGCTGCCACTAAAGCGAAAACCGCTAAAAAAGCGGTGGCCAAAACGGCCACTGCCAAAAAGGCGACGGTTAAAAAAGCAGCAACCAAAAAGGCGGTGAGCAAAAAAGCGCCAGCAAAGAAAGCCGCAGCCAAAAAAGCGGCGGGTAAAAAGACCGTTTTCAAAAAGGCAGTGGCTAAAAAAGCGGTAGCGCAGCCTGCTCAAAAAGCGGCGACCAAGGCCAAGACAGTGAAAGTGGCTGCACCCAAAAAAGCCAGTGCGAAAAAGGTATCGGTCAAGGCTGCAGCAGCCAAAACGGCGGCGAAAAAGATGGCGGCTGCGACCAAGGCTGCGGTAGAAGCGGGCACTACGATTATTACCCGCCCGAAAACCACGGTTGTTGCCAGTGAGTTGAAAAAGCCCGAAGCGAAAAAAATGCTGTCCACCGATGAAAATAGCAGTGAGGGAATCGACGCTCAGATAAAGGCATTTTTGGAGTCGGGTAAAAAGATCCAGGAAATTCCGGTGGGTACCAGTGGTATCACGCACACTGGCGGCACCAAGCATATTACTATTAGTCGCAATAAGCCGCAGGACCAGGCTGCTCGTTAGGCATTGTATTTTTCATGCTTAATCTCATTGCGACAAACATATAAAAAAGCTCCTTCGCGGGAGTTTTTTTATATGTGTCGAAAACCAGGCAGTTGCGAGGCAAAACCAGCTTATGCAAGTAACAAAGAGGATTGAAAAGTTACTGGCCGATTACTTTAATCGCTTGGCGCAAGGTCATGACATTAGCCCTGCTGAGCGCTTTCGTATGGAGGGATATTTAAAAGCTTGTCTTGAGTTCGGTGTTATCGATGCCGCGTGGTTGAACGGCATCAAACAACATTATCGCAGTGATTTAGCAGCAAGCAATTTACAATTGCCGGCTTGGCGGCTGCGCTATCAAATGAAGGCGGCGCCGGTAACAGCTCCTAGCGGTTAAATGGTTGTCAAGAGCGGAGCTGTTATCTTCTTGCCTCTGATTTAAAGCCCGGAGCCATAAATAAGAAGCGCAATATACGCCACTCTCTGCGGCACAAAGACCTATGTCAATACCCGCCCAAACGCATGCTCACCCTTAATCGTAGTCCGATGCACCATCCGCTTTAACTCCGGTGGGTGCCCCAGCGCACAATGCATCGTGCGCCAGTTATCCCACAGCACCATATCATTTGGCTCCCATTGATGAATATAGCTATAGGCACCCGATGTTGTATGGTCAACTAAATGATTAAGCAGATCGTTAGCCTCGTCACTTGATTCAGGTTTCGACTCACCCCGTTTCACAAGCGCGCGCAAATGCAGCGGGCTAACGTTTAACGATTTTTTGCCACTTTGTGGATGCGTCCAAACCAGAGGGTGAGCAATATCAGGAAAGTCCGGGTAAAAGCTGGCCTCGTCTTTTGCGTTATCGCTACTGGCGCGCTCGACATTGAGTTTGCCAAAACGCATATCACAAGGGTTTAAAATAAACTGAAATAAACCCTCCTTGTCTTCGATTAATGCTTTGGTTTCTGCACTCAGCCCTTCATAAGCCGCCGCCGTATCGATCCAGCCAGTTTGTCCACCCTGGGCTGGCATATCAACCATACGCAATAAAGCACCGCGATTCGGTGTGGTGGTATATACTAAGTCGCTATGCCAGGGAATCCGACTTACAGTGGCAACACCATCGTAGTAATACAATGGCGCAGTAGTGGCATCTTTATTGGCCAGCCAAATAAGCTCGGGGTAACCCTCTAAACGAATATTTTCAATTGGGTGGATTTCTAATTCACCAAATACCCGGCTAAGTGCCAGCTGCCGCTCAGGAGTGGTGCCTATACCGCGAAACAACATAATGCCAGCTTCCTGCCAGGCGTGGTTTAGCGTTTGTGCAGTGTCAGCACTTATTGGTCGGTCTAAATCGAGGCCAGTAACCTCGACACCAATCGCATTCGGTAATGGACATATCTCTACGCTCATAATTGTGTGCCCTAAATAATTGCCAAGACAATACGGCAGTAACAAAACAACAGTGAAACTAACGGTAAAATAGTAAAGGACTTTACAATGTAGGTAACATTACTAAATGGTTTAATTGGCAGCGATGCACGCCGTATGAAGCGGCGACGACTTTATGCAGACTGCATTTCATCCAGCTCGATCCAGCGCTCGGTAGCGGCCTCTAAGGCTTGTTGTTGCTCAGTTAATGCATTAAGCACAGGCTGGGTTTGCTGGTAGGGGTTATCGTAAAACGCAGGGTCTTCGAGCTGCTTTTGCAATACCGCAATTTTACTCTCCAGCGATTCTATTAGCTCAGGTAACTGATCCAGTTCACGCTGTAATTGATAACTTAACTTTTTGATACTGGTTTTGGCTGGGCTCGTATTGTTATTAGTCTTGCTGTCAGGAGGGGGTATTACGCCATCGGCGCCCACAGCAGCTATAGCCGTAGGCGTATCGCTTACCCGCAATTTTCTATCGCGCTTTAACCAGTCGCTATAACCTCCCACATATTCCTGAATACAGCCATCTTCTTCAAACACTAAAATACTGGTCACCACATTGTCTAAAAACTCCCTATCGTGGCTAACAATAATCAAACTGCCTTGGTATTCGACCAGTTTTTCTTCCAATACCTCCAGCATTTCAATATCGAGGTCATTGGTTGGTTCATCCAATACCAGTAAATTACACGGTGTGGTAAATAGCTTGGCTAGCGATACGCGGTTGCGCTCACCGCCCGATAGCGCTTTAACCGGCGTCATGGCACGCTTGGGCGAAAATAAAAAGTTTTGCAGGTAGCTGATGATGTGTCGGTCTTTGCCGTTAATGGAGATAAAATCACGGCCTAAACCCACGTTTTCTGCGATAGATTTATTTTCATCCAGCTCACGTGCCACCTGGTCAAAATAGCCCAACGAAATATTGGTGCCAAGCTTTACCGTACCGGCATCGGGTGGTATTTGCCCCAGCAGAATTTTTAATAAAGTACTTTTGCCGACACCATTATTGCCAATTAAACCAATGCGGTCGCCGCGCATGATTTTTAATTTAAAGTGATTGATTAGCGTTTCATTATTGTAGCCATGTGTAACACTACGCAATTCGCACACTTTACGGCCCGACTGCTCAGCCTGTTCAAGTTGGATATTGGCTTTGCCCTGACGCTTAATACGCTTGGCACGCTCTTTTCGCATGGCCTCTAACGCACGGACCCGACCTTCATTGCGGGTGCGGCGCGCTTTAATGCCCTGACGTATCCAACTTTCTTCTACTGCCAGTCGTTTATCAAATAAGGCGTTTTGGGTTTCTTCTTCTTGTAGCGCCTGTTCTTTTAAACGTAAAAAGGTTTTATAGCTCCCTGGCCAGCTAATTAACTTGCCTCGGTCAATTTCAATAATACGGGTGGCGATTTTTTGCAAAAACTCGCGGTCGTGGGTAATAAAGACCACGCTACCTCGGTAGCCCTTAATGGTGTGTTCCAACCATTCAATGGTGGCAATATCGAGGTGGTTGGTGGGTTCATCGAGTAACAACAAGTCGGGCTTACTCACCAGTGCTTTGCCCAGCGCAACGCGGCGTCGCCAACCGCCCGACAGTTGTGCCAGGGTTTTCTCGGCGGGCAGGCCGAGCTGGCTAATAATGGTTTCTACCTGCTTGTCTAAATTCCAGCCTCCGCAGGCATCAATTGCTGCCTGCAAACTTTCTAAGCTTTGCAGCTGCTGCTGATTGGGTTTGGTATCATCGGCCAGTTGTTGGTATTGCTCTATTAGCGCAAGCTGCTCATTTAAGCCTTCTCGAATGACATCAAAAACCGTGGTATCAATGGCTTCGGGAAGGTTTTGCTGCAACTGGCTAACGCGTAAGTGGGCTTGCCTGTGCACCAGACCCTGGTCAGCTTCAAGTGCACCAGAAATAATATTCAGCAAGGTGGTTTTGCCGGCACCGTTGCGGCCAACCAGGCAGATACGCTCCTGTGGTTCTATAGCGATATTGGCATCCCTTAGCAAAGGGTTATCGCCAAACTCTATGGAGATATCTTCGAGTCGAATCAGGGACAATGGGCTGGCCTTTTTTTCATTTGTCGCTTAACTATGCGGTTTTTACAGGTAGATTTTATTCACCCGATCAGCAATACCGGTCAGTAGTTCATAGCCAATGGTGTGAGCGCTGGCGGCAATCTCATTTACTGCCAGCTGTTTGCCCCATAGCTGCGCCAAGTCACCCGGTTGAACCTCAATACCCTGGTTGTTTAAATCGGTAATGTCAATACAAATGCTATCCATTGAGACCGTACCTGCCAGTGTAGCGCGTTGGCCGTGCAGTACAACGGCTGTGCCATTGGGCGCATGTCTTGGGTAGCCATCGCCATAGCCAATAGCAATGGTGGCAATCACACTGTCGCGCTGCGCGTACCAGGTGCCGTTGTAGCCCACGGTTTCACCGGCGCTAATGCTGCGGGTTGATATTACCGGTGCAGCCAGTGTCATAACAGGTTGCAGCTGAGCGCTTGTGTTATTTTGTTCAGTTAAAGGGTCGACACCATAAAGCATTATGCCAGGGCGAATAGTCTCTTGCCGCTGGTCGTAGTTGTCGAATTGATCGCTATACCATTGTTTATACTTGCGCGCGTCGCAATGGCGCAGCAGCGCTGCGGAGTTGGCAATAGATATCGATTGCGTGATTGCGGAGGTTTGATGTTGTGAGCGCCCATTTATGGCGCGTAAAGCTTGGTTAAATAAGATTACCTGTTGCTGGTTTTGCTTACCGCTAAGCTGCTGGGCCTGGCTGTAATGCGTCATAATGGTAGAAAACGGCAGGGCGGCTAAGTCATTCGGTATACTATCTGCTTCGATACCGAGGCGATGCATACCGGTATCGATTTTCAGCCAGCTGTTATGTTGTGACACAAAGTCGCTAATAGCTGCCTGTTCGCGCTTGCTATTTGGTATGCTGTGAATTACCGGTGTTAGCTGGTACTCACGACAAACCGCCAGCGCTTGGCTATCAATGATTGCGCTCATAACCACCACCGGTTTGTGCTGACCCTGCAGTGCAAAGCGTTGTTGTAAATGCTGGCGTAATTCAATCGCCTCATACATATTGGCCACAGCAAAACCGTAAACATAATGAAATAAGATGTCTGCGCTGCGCAGCATGCCATGTCCGTAAGCATTGGCTTTTATAACGGCGAGCAATTGGGCGTTGGGTGCCAGTGCTTGTGTGAGCTGTGCGTTGGCTTCAAGTGCACTGCAATGCATAAACGCCGTAGCACGGCTCAATTTTTTAGGCAGTGCAGCCGGCGGGGCGCAGGTAGTGTGACCCGCGCTTGCGGAGATATTAGCGGTCTTAGCGGTGCTAGAAACCGGGGCAACAGGTATAGCTGAACTCATTCCACTAGCATAAGGGCTGGCGATCTATTCTAAAAGGGAAATATGTTAGGCGTAGCGCCCAATTGTCGATTGGACCTGCTCTAGGTAACTTATACCAAAGATATTTAAGTGATTTAACAGATGGTATAAATTGTAAAGGGGCACCCGGCTTCGCCAGCGCGGCTCCATAGGCCAGGCTTCTTCATAGGCTAGGTAAAACTCATGCGGCAAACCGCCAAATAGCAAGGTCATGGCAATATCGGCCTCGCGCCAACCGTAGTAAACCGCCGGGTCAATTAAGGTGGGCTGGCCATACTCGTCACCGAGAATATTGCCCGACCATAAATCGCCGTGCAGTAGCGAGGGAGGTTGCGCCGGAATTAACTCCGGTAGCCGCTCGCAAATCGATTCAATATGAATGACCCAGGGCGATTCTAAATAACCATTATCAAAGGCCTGGCGCGCCTGGTGTAATAGCCGCTGGTCAGAGAAAAACTGGTGGCCATCTTCGTACCAGCCGTTGGCCTGGCGGTTATCACCGCAGTAGTTGTCGTGTTCAAGGCCAAAGCTTTCGCTTTGACTTTCGCTTTGACTTTGGCTTTGACTATGGCCAGTCAGTGGGTATTGGTGCAGTGCAGCGAGCTGGCTGGCCAGTGTCGACCAGTAATTATTAGCTTGTCTGGCCTCTTCGATATATTCCATAATCAGACATTGCGGCGTGACATGTAATACCTGTGGAATACGAATGGAATGGGTAGAAGCCAGCATCGATAGACCATGGGCTTCTTTGTCGAAGACATCGTCATTACCCGATGAAGAGATCTTAGCAACAATTTTTTCATTGCGATGATTGCTCAATAAATAGCAGTGATTGCGGGTACTGCCGCCAATTAGCCGCGAAAGGCTTATTTGGTCAAAACCATTGGCTTTCAGCCATGATTCAGTGGTCGCGCCAACCGGAAATTGCAGCTCATTCATTCTGCACACCGCGGTATTGGCGTACGATTTGATGTGGCTATTGATATCGCTCTTGATGGCGCTAAGCTGTCGATTTTGTTCGACTTTACCGGTTTGGACGATGTTATCTTTATCAGCATTATGTTGTCACCTCGGCTGGTAGATCAGCCCTTGGAGTGTTGCTACCGCTACTTGCCTTTACTGCTGTGAATTTAGTCGAGAATGACAGCTTTTCTCGCGGATATCACGATAAGGTCTTAATATTTCACTAACTTATGGCGGTTTTTCGCCTTGGGGCTGATTCAAATAGCACAATTGTTCTCAGTTTCGACTTTGTGGCATATACTCAGCAGCGATGCCGATGCTCCATCAGTACGCTTTTGAAGCGCTCTCACGGGACGCTGTCGAGCGGTTTTTTATTCGCAATTTTTGAGACGCTGTTTGTAAAATAGCAACACAGGATACAGGTAATGGCACCAAGTCTAGGCGATAAACTTGTTATTGCGATTTCATCGCGCGCTATGTTCGATATGGAAGAAAGCCATCGCGTATACGAGCAGCAGGGCCTGGCGGCATACTCCCAGTACCAAATTGACCATGAAGAAGAACCGCTGGCACCGGGTGATGCGTTTCCACTGGTGAAAAAGCTATTAAGTATTAACCAGCGCTTAAACGGCGAACCTCGAGTTGAAATTATTTTGCTGTCGCGCAATAGCGCCGATACCGGTTTGCGGGTGTTTAACTCTATTGAGCACTACGGGCTATCGATTTCACGGGCAGCGTTTTGTGGCGGTGAAAGCCCTTATCGCTATGTGCAGGCATTTGGCTGTCATTTATTCCTTTCTACCGACGCGCAAGATGTGCGCTCAGCGCTCGACAATGGTGTGGCGGCGGCAACCTTTCTACCCTCATCATCAGTTGAGGCTGCCGCGGCAACCGCGCTTGCAGCCGCCCCGGCGTTTGGCCAATTGCGCTTTGCTTTTGACGGAGATGCGGTATTATTTTCTGATGAAGCAGAACAGATATACAAAGCCGATGGGCTGGAGGCGTTTACCGCTACCGAACGCGCCGCTGCCAAGCAGCCACTGTCGGGCGGGCCGTTTAAATCGTTTTTAGCGGCATTGCAAAAGCTGCAAGCTGAATTTCCCGGCGATGATTCGCCCATTCGTACAGCGCTGGTAACTGCGCGGTCTGCACCGGCCCATGAGCGGGTCATTCGCACGCTGCGCGCTTGGCATATACGTATCGATGAATCTTTATTTTTAGGTGGCCTGCCCAAGGTTGAATTTTTGCGCGCCTATGGCGCCGATGTATTTTTTGACGACCAGCGCGGTCACTGTGACTTAGCGGCCGAACATATTGCCACCGGCCATGTGCCGCATGGCGTTGCCAATATTGATGAGACGGCATAAACCCTATATATGTGTTCATTGTGATTGTTCATGCGCCCGGACACAGCATACGTCACGGGCTGTAAATTGTTTAACGATTGACAATTCCTAATTAATTATTTTTGTGTACAATACCGACACCGCCCACGCTCGTGGCGGTACCACTGCGACTATTCGAAATGCGACTATTCAAAGTGCAGCGAATCGAAAGGCAAGGGAGGGAAAGATAATGGATCGAAACAACAGGCAACGGGCGCAACACCTTCGGTAACAGAGAACATGACACGGTGTTGATAGTTATCAACCGATATAAGGAATTACGATTTTAGCTGTTCAACTACCCACTTAATCCACCAACTTAAGCATGTACTCATTATGAAACTTCAACAATTGCGTTACATCTGGGAAGTAGCCCATCACGACTTAAACGTATCAGCAACAGCACAAAGCCTTTACACTTCGCAACCGGGCATTAGCAAGCAAATTCGCCTGCTTGAAGACGAGCTTGGGGTAGAGATATTTGCCCGCAGCGGTAAGCATTTAACTCGCGTAACGCCCGCTGGCGAGGCAATTTTAAAAACCGCTGGCGAGATTCTGCGCAAAGTAGAGACGATTAAGCAGGTCGCGCAGGAATTTAGCGACGAAAAGCGCGGCAGTTTATCCATTGCCACCACCCATACCCAGGCGCGTTATGCGCTTCCGGCACCGATTGAAAAATTTATTAAAAAGTACCCCGAGGTGTCTTTGCATATGCACCAGGGTACACCCATGCAAATTTCCGAGCTGGCCGCCGATGGCACCGTTGATTTTGCCATTGCCACTGAAGCATTAGAGCTATTTAGCGATTTGCTCATGATGCCCTGTTACCGTTGGAACCGCTGTATTGTTGTACCGCGCGGTCATCCACTGACTGAGATTGAAAGCTTAAGCCTTGAGGATGTTGCCAATTACCCCATTGTCACCTATGTGTTTGGCTTTACTGGTCGCTCAAAACTCGATGATGCGTTCTACGATCACGGCCTGTCACCCAAAGTCGTGTTTACTGCGGCCGATGCCGATGTCATTAAAACTTATGTGCGATTAGGGTTGGGTATTGGTATAGTCGCAAAAATGGCGTACGACGAGCAGGCCGATAGCGACCTGGTGGCACTCGATGCCAGCCATTTATTTGCCGCCAGTGTCACTAGAATTGGCTTTAGGCGCGGTACATTTTTACGTGGTTATATGTTTGACTTTATTAAAATGTTTGCGCCACACTTAACTCAAGATCTCGTTGAGCAGGCCTATAATCGCAGTAGCAAGGTCGAGATCGAAGAGCTGTTCGCCAATATCGAGTTGCCCACTTACTAAATAGGTGGGTATAGAGTTGTAATCTGCAAAATTGAGCTAAGATAAACGAACTTAGAAAAACAGCTGAAAAAACTGTTTAATTTTTTATCGTCAGCTCAATAAAATTTGCTTAATCGGCGTTAATACGCCATCAAAAAATAACAAGAGGTTGTTGTGGAATTAGCGTGCCTGGATTTAGAAGGGGTTTTAATACCCGAAATTTGGATCGACTTTGCCAATCGTACTGGCATTGAAGAATTAAAGGCGACAACACGGGATATCCCCGATTACGACGTATTGATGAAGCAGCGGCTCGATTTGCTTAAGCGGCATGGCCTTAAGTTGCACGATATTCAGGACGTTATTGCCGGCATGGCGCCGTTAGATGGTGCGGCCGAGTTTCTTGATTGGCTACGTGAGCGCTTTCAGGTCATTATTCTTTCCGATACTTTTTACGAATTTTCTGCGCCGTTAATGAAGCAGCTGGGTTGGCCAACCTTGTTTTGCCATCGACTCGAAGCTGACGAGCATGGCACCATTGTCAATTATCACCTGCGCCAAAAAGACCCAAAGCGGCAATCGGTAAAAGCCTTTCACGGGCTGAATTATCGTGTTATTGCCGCCGGCGATTCTTATAACGACACCACTATGCTCGGTGAGGCAGAGGTAGGCATATTGTTTCATGCGCCGCAAAATGTTAAAGATGAGTTTCCACAATTTAAAGCGGTAGATACTTTTAGCGATTTAAAGCAGGCCTTTGCGGACGCCAGTGTGCGCGATATAAAGCTTTAAGTCTTTGCCTAAAATCTGTCTCAGAAGTTGTCTCTGCAGCTAGCTTAGCGCTCTGTTGCTTATCTTCTGCTTGAGTTGCTGCGTTAATCAATGGCCAGGGCCTGCAAAAGATTGCGAATTTTTTGCAGGCTTTCTTCATACTCAAGCTCGGCTTTTGAGTCGGCAACAATACCGCCGCCGCCCCAGCAGCGAATAGTGCCGCATCGAAGGGCGTCGCGTTCGCTATTAGCTGCTGAATCCTGTTCGCAGAGCAGGCTACGAATTAAAATGCTTGAATCCATATTGCCATCGTTATTGATATAAACGACCGAACCGCAGTAAATTGAGCGGTTAAAGCTTTCCAGCTCATCAATAATTTCCATGGCGCGCTTTTTGGGTGCGCCAGTAACCGAGCCACCGGGTAGGGCGCTGGCCAGCAATTCAAGTACGCTATAGACTGCAGGCTGGCCAGTGTGTTCTGGCAGTGTGCCAGTCACGGTACTTACCATATGATGAACATTGGGGTGCGATTCTATTTGAAACAGCACCGGCACATCGATACTGCCTTGTTCGCAGCACTTGCCCAAATCGTTACGCATTAAATCGACAATCATCAGGTTTTCGGCGCGGTCTTTGGCTGAATCCGATAGCTCTGCCACAAGTTTAATGTCTTCTTGCCGACTCATGCTGCGCTTGCGCGTGCCCTTAATGGGTTGGGTGGTGACCTGCCGGTCCACTACCCGAATAAAACGCTCGGGTGACAGGCTAAGTAACTGTTGTTGAGGTAACTCAATATAAGCTGCAAAAGGTGTGGGAGATATATCCCGCAATTGCTGGTAGGCGAGCCAGCTATCGCCACTGTAAGGTGCAGACATTTGCTGGGCCAGGTTGATCTGATAGCAATCACCCTGCCTAATATAGTCGATCGCCCGATAAAACAATTCGGCGTATTGCGACTGACTGGCACTCGACTGCCATGGCGCCAAACATCGCAATGGCGCGAGGCTAGATGTAGTTGGGTGACGGGAAGTGGTGACTAAACTTAACAATGCTTGTGTGGTTTTGTCAGCTTGCTTGGGGTCGGCCAGCAACCAGGCTTGCTGCTGCTGATGGTCTTGCACAATTGCCCATTGGTAAATACCCAAATAGAGTTCTGGCCAGCGGTGCTCAGCTGCGTGTTGACTCCGGTGATGGGGCGTTAGGCTATTCAGCCGCATACCAAAATCGTAGCTACAGACGCCAATAACGCCGGAGACAAACGGTGCCTGGCTATGACTGGCACCGGTGCTGGTGTAGCGCTGCAGCGCATCGCCAAGCAGTGTATGTGCGCGGGCGTCAGTGTTAATCGCGTTAATATCGGCGGCAATTAGCTCGGGTGCAGCGGCTTCAAACGATAACGGGCCTGATAAATCCGCGGGCAAATCGGCAGATAATTGCGCCCATTGATGGCAGTGTTGAGGGTCAGCCAGCAGTGCAGCTGGCGCCGCGGTGATAAGGTCAAAGCGGCCGCTGCTGTGCTGGGCATTGCTATCTAAAAAAATAGCGAAGCCCAAATGACGGATTCGCTCAAAATACCCACAGCTGTCGGGGCAATACGGTAAATCAAATATCTTGGCGCAAGGCCTTGTTGTCATGGCAAAAAGTCGATTCGTCGCCGCTTTGAGTGCAGCCTATGGGCGTTAATTCAAAGCCCGATAGTGTATAGGGATTTGACCAACTTTGCCAAAGCGACAGGTTTGGCCAATTGACATAAGTTATTAATACCATTAATGTTCTTTCGATTTTTGGGGCAGGTAGGTAGCCGCTCGCTCAACTTGCTCCGCCGGCTTTACCCGCCGAGCTTAAAAGCGCAAGTTTATGGCAGGGCATCTCAATATCTATCGCCTGCGATCCATCGTCTGGTACCCATGGCCCACTATCCATGGCCATAGGGGCGGTTTAATATTTTTAGTTAGTTAATTCCAGGAACGAGACAATGACAGTTGATGCGATTCCACCTTCGCTTGACAACCCTTTTGATGACTCACAAGAAATCGAATTTACCGTACCCGGCCAGGCGTCCTATGAGCCAGGCTTGTACGAAGAAAAATTAAAAGAGGGTTTTGATCTTATTCAACGCCCTTTTAATGCCGCTGGCGTTATCAACACCCAAAAGCAGCATTTAAAAAATCGTATGACTATTTGGGAGCGCATCGGCGTTCTTAGTTCAAAACCTCCCACCATACTGTTTCAAAACTGGGGTGAAAATCTCGACGGTGCATCGCTGGTGACTGCCATTGTCGATATCGATGGTCGCGACGTAGCACTTTACGGCCATGACTTTACTGTTCGCGCCGGTTCGATGGATGCCACCAATGGTAAAAAGTTGGCGCAGTTATTTGAGTTGGCTGGCAAGCGCAATATTCCATTAGTTGGATTAAACGATAGTGCCGGTGCTTATGTGCCAGCAGGCGTTGGCGGCCTCGATGGTTACGCTGAAGCGTTTACTGCGCTGCGTAAAATCAATGGTGTGGTGCCCAGTATTATGTGTATGTTTGGGTTTAATGCGGGCGGTGGCTCCTACCTGCCGCGCCAGGGTACGTTTATGATCCAGCCACGCAATACCTTTTTTGGTCTAACCGGTCCGGGTGTGGTTAAGTCAGTGCTGGGTGAAGATGTGACGCCCGATGAATTAGGTGGCCCCGATGTCCATAGCCAATCGGGTGTGACCGATTTTGTGGTTGAAGATGAAGTCGCTGCACTACTAAAAGTTAAAGAGTTGTTGCGTTACATACCCAACAATAATAAAACGGCTGCACCGTTTCAGCCCACCTCCGACCCGTTAAGTCGTAAAACCTGGGATATCGATATTCTGTTAAAGAAAGCATTTAACTCGCCCACCGGGATGAATACGCCATTTGATATCAGCATTGTGATTCAGCAAATTTGCGACCACGGCGACTACCTTGAAATCCAGGAGCGACGCGCGCGCAACACCATTACTGCACTTGGTCGTTTAGGTGGTAATGTGGTTGGCTTTGTGGCCAACAACAGTGCGGTATCCTCGGGGCAAATTGATATCGATGCTGCTTATAAAAATGCGCGCTTTATACGTTTTTGCAACCTTTATAATATCCCAGTGATCTTTATGGAGGACACCACCGGATTTTTGCCAGGTAAAGAACAAGAGCAAAACGGAATTGTGCAAGCCGGCCGTGCTATGCTCGACGCTATTATCGATTTGCGCACGCCACGCTTTCTGCTGATTATCCGCAACGCCTTCGGTGGTGCTTATGCATCATTTAACAACTACCCCACCGGTGCGGATTTTGTTGTTGCACTACCGACTACGCGCGCGGCAGTTATGGGGCCGGCCGGTGTTGAGTTTGTTTATAAGCCCGAGCTTAAAGGGATACGTGGCGCAGTCGCTGATAAAATTGCTGAGCAAACTCAGGCTTTGGTTGATGCTGGCAAGTCCGAGCCGGACGCCGCCGCTGAAGCACAATCGATTATTGCCAACTGGGTAAAAGAACAAGAAGCACTACTGGCGCAGCGCTATGAGCGCGAATTGATGAACCCTAGAGAAGCACTAAGTCTGGGTTCAATTTCGCAAATTGCCATGCCCGGTGATTTGCGCCAGGTATTGGGTGAAAATATGGACTTTCATCTACGCCATTACGAGCCTGGGCCAATGCACGGCCCACAGCGTGAGTTTCACTAGAAAGCCTTTAGCGCATATGGCATGGCGTAAAGAGGCCCTCAGCGCAGGGTTTATTTACTCCAAGTGCTGATATAGCGAACCAAAAAACAAAAACCGTGTACTGGTGTAAAAGTAAGAGATTAGAGGACAGGTGTGAGCAAAGTTAATTACTATTTGAACAATCCGTTGATTCATCAGGATCGTCAACTTGCCAACAGTGATTCGGCCTGGGTGCGCAGTTTTGCCTGCACCGATATGCGCCCACTGATCATATGTCGTGGCCCGATCCGCAAAGAAGTCATGGATGTGCTAACCGAAATGGGTATTGAGCACTATGGTATTTTGCTGTCAGAAAAAGACTCAATTGTTTACCCCAATGCACTATCGCCCGAATTGCGTTTGCTTACAGACCCCGACCGTATTCATCGGGTGCCGGATTACACAGGTGCATCCAAAGAAGAGCGCACACAGCGGATTGCACAAATTATTAAAATTGCTAAGCAAAACGGTTACAACTCAATTTTCGCCGGCTACGGTTTTATGGCTGAAGACGAAGAAATGGTTGCATCGATGGAAGCTGCCGGGCTTAACTTTATTGGCCCTTGTTCGCAAACGGTGCACTCGGCTGGCCTTAAAGATGGTGTAAGCGTTACCCCGGGTATTGATAATGCCACTGCACTCGCACTATTAGAAAAATACCCCGATGTTGCTGCGCTTCAACAATTGGTCATTGACAAACAGCTTAGTGTCGATGCACAGCAGCTCGACGATGCTGCATTAACGCTCGAAGCCAAGGCCGATCTGGTGTTGGCAGCCAGCTATGACGCTGGCATTGATATTTACACCATTGAAGAATTACAGGCGCAAATTGAAAAGTCTGTGATTGAAATGTATGGCAATTATCCATCTAACCGTATTCGCTTAAAGGCGATTGGCGGCGGTGGTGGTAAAGGCCAGCGTATTCTTGCTGCGCCTAGCGCTTACAGTGGTTCTGAGCAAGAAAAAGTGGCGGCGGCTGCAGCAAAAGCGCCCGAGCTTGTGTTGGAAATTCTTAACGAAGTAAAAACCACAGGCGCAGGCGACAATAAAAACGTACTGGTAGAGTTAAATATTGAAACCACGCGGCACCAGGAAATCCAGGTGATTGGTAATGGTGACTGGTGTATTACCTTAGGTGCGCGCGACTGCTCATTGCAAATGCATGAACAAAAACTGTTAGAGGTCTCGTCAACACAAGAGTCTATTTCCCAATCGATTGAACATGCCAAAAATGCACTGGCTTCGGGTAGCGGTACTGAGCTAGAAGTTGAGGTGCTTGAAAAGGACTTGCAAACCTTAATTGCAATGGAAGAAGAAGCTGCCACCTTTGGCCAGGCGGTGGGTTTAGACTCGGTATCAACCTTTGAGTGTATTGTCGATCGCGGCAGTCACTTTTTTATGGAAATGAATACCCGTATTCAGGTTGAGCATAGGGTGACTGAGCTTTGTTATGGTATGCGCTTCGTTAACCCCGACGATGCCTCTGATGCATTTATTGTTGAATCGCTGGTTGAGGCTATGGTGTTATTAGCACGGCATGGCAGCCGTCTACCCAAGCCCGAGCGTTTTGTGCGGAAAAATACATCGGTAGAAGCACGGCTTAATGCTACCAATGCGGCATTACAGCCACATGCCGGAGGCGAAATTGGTTGGTGGTCAGAACCGATAGAGGGTGAAATTCGCGACGACCAGGGTATTTCGTTGCATAACCCCGACACCGATGTGTTTATGAAATATAAACTGGCCGGTGCCTACGACAGCAATATCGCCTTATTGTTAACTCATGGCGATGACCGGCTCGACAGTTTTGAACGGCTGTCAGAAATTTTGCGTCGCACCGACTTAGTCGGTGAAGATCTCTGTACCAATTTGGAATTTCACTACGGCTTAACCAACTGGTTTATTGGCAGCAATGTACAGGCGCGGCCAACCACCAAATTTATCGTGCCGTATTTAACCGCAGTGGGCCAATTAAAACAGGCAGCCAACAATATCGACTTGGGTTATGCGTTTGCATCTATTCGCAAACGTGCGCTGGCATCGTTATCTGGCGATAAAACTTTGCAGGTGGCCACTGCAAAAGTGATAGACCTTAAACAATCGTTATTGCTGCGACCTTTACAAATACTGCTGAGCAAGCCGCATGCACTGGCAGGCTGGCTAAGCCTGCATAAGCACGATTTTTCTGTTAACGGCAGTGGCGAAACGGCCAAGGTCGAGTTGCTTTGTAATCCGGTATCTCTACTCGACGATTTATACCATTACTTAAATATGGAATATCGCGATGGACGCCCGGCGCAAGAAATTATCTGGGATCATGATTTCAAGATTTTGTTTGATGCGCTGCAGTTTTATCAGCGGCTTGATAATTTGCTTGGCACCGATGATTTTGATCAACTGTTGCCGCTTATCGAGGCAGATAAAGCACCTGCAGGCGTGGACCAGGAGCAATGGTCAGCTATCCAAGCGGCGCACTCGGGTTATCAGGCGGCGCTCAATATTCTGGCGGTGTTGCCTTATATCGCAGCACAAACTGAATTTTTCGCTTTGCAGGTTAACGATGACTTAAGCATGGCTATACCCGATAGCCTGCATGATGAGGCCTTACAAAAAGCCATGCAAAAAGTGCTGGTGCCACCACCAGCGGCTAAATCTGATGAAATTCTTTCGGTATCAGGCGGTATGTTCTATCCACGTGAAGCTCCGGGTATGGAGGTCTATGTTAAAGAGGGCGACCACTTTAATGCCGGTGACACGTTATATATCGTTGAAGTAATGAAAATGTTCAACAAAGTCACAGCCACCTTTGCCGGCACCATTGAGAAAGTACTGGTTGCCGAAGATGGCGTGATTATTGCCAAGGGTCAACCGTTATTTAAAATTAAGCCCGACGAAGAAATTATCATTGAAGCGCCTGAAGATATTGCCAAGCGCAAACGTGGCTATACTGAGGCATTTTTACAGGCCAATATTTAAAAGTCAGCTGTTAATAACCGATTAAACCAAGAGAAACAGTAGTATGTCATCATCAAAGTTTGATCCGCCTAGAAAAACCGTTGAACAATGGCGAGAGCTTGCGAATAAGCAGTTGTCGCGTGCGAACAAAACGCTGGATGACTTGGTGACATCTACCCCCGAGGGAATTGACCTGCAACCCTTATACACGGCGGATGATCTTGATAAGCTACAGTTTACCGACTCCATGCCAGGCTTTGAGCCATTTATTCGTGGGCCGCAGGCAACTATGTACGCCGGTCGACCCTGGACTATTCGTCAGTACGCCGGCTTTTCTACCGCTGAAGAATCCAATAATTTTTATCGCCAGGCGCTGGCTGCTGGCGGGCAGGGCGTTTCAGTCGCATTTGATTTAGCCACTCACCGTGGCTACGATTCTGACCACCCTCGCGTTAGTGGTGATGTCGGCAAAGCCGGCGTGGCCATTGACTCTGTCGAGGATATGAAAATCCTGTTTGACGGTATTCCGCTCGACAAAGTCTCAGTTTCAATGACCATGAACGGTGCGGTACTACCCGTGCTTGCCGGTTATATTGTGGCTGCCGAAGAGCAAGGCGTCGACCAGGCGCAGTTATCGGGCACGGTACAAAACGATATTCTTAAAGAATTTATGGTGCGTAATACTTATATTTATCCACCCGCACCTTCTATGCGCATTATCGGCGATATTATTGCTTACGCATCCGAGCATATGCCCAAGTACAACACCATTTCAATTTCTGGTTACCATATTCAAGAAGCCGGTGCCGATGCCGCGCTGGAGCTCGCGTATACGCTGGCAGACGGTAAAGAATATATTCGCACGGCAATTGCTGCAGGTCTGGATATCGATGCCTTTGCCGGACGCTTATCGTTTTTCTGGGGCATCTGCATGAATTTCTATATGGAAATTGCCAAGCTGCGTGCGGCGCGATTGCTCTGGTCAAAAATTGTTGGCGAGTTTAAACCTAAAAACGAACGCTCAAAAATGCTGCGCACGCACAGCCAAACCTCGGGCTGGTCGCTCACCGAGCAAGACCCGTATAACAACGTTGTTCGCACCACCATAGAAGCTATGGCTGCGGTATTTGGTGGTACCCAATCGTTGCACACTAACGCTCTAGATGAAGCTATCGCACTACCTACCAAATTCTCTTCGCGTATTGCGCGAAATACCCAGTTAATTATTCAAGAAGAAACCGGTATCACCAATGTCGTCGATCCCTGGGGCGGTTCTTATATGATGGAATCATTAACCCAGCAGATTGCCGACCGCGCCTGGGAGTTAATTGAAGAGGTTGAACAACAAGGCGGAATGGCTAAAGCCATTGAAACCGGTATGCCCAAGCTGCGTATTGAAGAAGCTGCTGCTCGTAAACAGGCACGTATTGACCGCGGCGATGATGTAATTGTTGGCGTTAATAAATACCAGCTGGCCGATGAAGATGATGTAGAAATTCTCGAAATAGATAACGAAGCGGTTAAGCAGTCGCAGATTGCCCGACTTGACGATATTCGCAGCAAGCGCGATGAAGCGGCCGTTGAGGGTGCGCTCGAAGCGATTTACCAAAGCAGCGTGACCGGGCAAGGAAATTTGCTAGACTTATGTATTAAAGCGACACGGTTAAGAGCAACAGTTGGGGAGATCTCCTCTGCTATGGAACGAGAATTCGGTCGATTTAATGCCCAATCGCAAACGGTGTCCGGTGTCTACGGCAGCGCCTACCAGGACGACGAAGGCTGGCAAGGCATAGCCAGCGATATCGACAAGTTTGTTGAGCGTAACGGCCGCAGGCCTCGTATGCTAGTTTGTAAAATGGGCCAGGACGGTCACGATCGCGGCGCCAAAGTGATTGCCACCGCCTTTGCCGATGTTGGCTTTGATATCGATTTATCGCCGATGTTCTCAACCCCCGAGGAAGTGGCCAAGCAAGCAGTAGAAAACGATGTACATGTGGTGGGTGTCTCATCGCAGGCAGCAGGTCATAAAACGCTTATACCCGAATTAATTGCGGCGCTAAAAGCGCAAGGTGCCGACGATATTATTGTCGTTGCCGGTGGTGTTATTCCCAAACAGGATTATGCGTTTTTAGAGGCTGCGGGCGTCAAAGGTATTTTTGGCCCTGGCACCAAAATTCCGTTGGCGGCGCGTGATGTCTTAACCGCAATCGATGCAGCCAATGCAAATTAAAATTAACCTGCGAGCCTATAAATAACGCGTGAGTATTTCGGCCAAGTCTATTCTCGAAGGCAACCGGCGCTCGCTGGCCAAGGCCATTACGTTGATTGAAAGTCACCTGCCCGTGCATATTCAGGCCGGGCAACAGCTACTCGACCAATTATTACCCCATACCGGCAATAGCATTCGCATTGGTATCAGCGGTATACCCGGTGTGGGCAAGTCGACCTTTATCGAAGCGTTTGGTTTATATCTCATTGAGCAGGGCAAGCGCGTGGCAGTGCTGGCGGTTGACCCCAGTTCACCATTAGCTGGTGGCAGTATTCTTGGCGATAAAACGCGTATGGAATATCTCGCCCGTAATGAAAACTGTTTTATTCGCCCATCGCCAACCTCTGGCTCATTAGGTGGCGTTGCCCATAAAACCCGCGAAAGTATTTTGCTGGTTGAGGCCGCGGGCTACGATGTGGTGCTGGTAGAAACGGTGGGGGTTGGGCAGTCGGAATATGAAGTGGCTGGTATGGTTGATTTTTTTACCGTGCTAATGCTACCCAACGCCGGTGATGAATTGCAGGGCATCAAAAAAGGCATTATGGAGCTAGCCGATGCACTGCTGGTGAATAAGGCTGATGGTGAAAGCGTACAGCTTGCACAAATGACCCAGCGCCACTATGAAAATGCCTTTCATCTGTTGCGCCAAACTAGTTTTTGGACGCCGCGAGTGATGCCAGTATCGGCGCTGGAAAATAATAATATCGACGCGGTTTGGGGGATGGTGATTGACTATGTATCACAAGCCCGAGAGCAGGGCAGCTTTAATACCAAGCGCGCCAGCCAAAATCGCAACTGGCTGGACAAGCTGATTCACCAGTTGTTAGAGCAGTTTCTAATGCAAAATTCCGATGCACAGGCCCTTTGGCCGCAGCTTGAGCAGGCGGTTATCGACGGCAAGATGACCCCTTTTGCCGCGGCCAGGATGATTATTGATACTCTGCAATCCGGTCGTTAACGTTAGCGCAGAAGTGCTGCGGGCGCGGTTCGATTGCGACCAACAAGTGGTAATACTTGCGTAGCTATTGCGTTAGTGTTCTCTTTTGCTCCACTATACTTTAATTCGCGGCTAATGCTTCTTAAGCGGGTATCGTGTGGCTATCGGTTGTAACCAGTAAACAGCATAAAAGACAACCAAAATACTGTGAGCGCAATACATGGGTTTCT
The DNA here is from genome assembly GCA_965659815.1 of Pseudomonadales bacterium. Classification (GTDB taxonomy): domain Bacteria; phylum Pseudomonadota; class Gammaproteobacteria; order Pseudomonadales; family UBA7434; genus UBA7434. The sequence goes on along the minus strand of CBFHXO010000033.1, from coordinate 6,309 downwards.
TTTGGGGTGTAACAAGCCAGAGCACGACAAAGGTTATACGACGCTTTGCGCTAGTGTTATTGTTGCTGGGCAGCGCCCATAGCTCCGCACTGGGGTTAGATGATCTTACCGTAAGCAGCGCGGTTGGCGAGCGCTTTTACGGCATTATCAAGCTCAAAAACACTCGCAGCATTCGGCCCAATGAAGTCATTGTCTCATTGGCACCGCGTTCGGTTTACCAGCGTATGGGAGTTGATTGGGAATACTTTCACACCACCTTAATTTTTGATGTGCTTGAAGATGAGCGCGGCGACATTTATTTGCGTATCGTTAGCAGTGATGTGCTATTTGAACCCTACCTCGATTTTGTGCTTTCGGTACGCTGGCCCTCGGGTTACCTCTCAAAACAATATACCGTATTGCTTGAAATGCCGGTCTTGGCGCCAATCGAAAATCGTGTACCTGCGCCTGCTACGGTTAGCAAGCCACCTGAGCCTCAAACCACAACCCAGTCTAAGACGCCGGCTGTAACCTCGCCAGTGGGCACGCCAATCACGCCACCCAGTGCGCCAATATCGCGGCCAACCTCGGTCAGACAAGCTTTTTCCAAAGCTGCGGCACTCAATACCATTACCACCGCGGTTGATCGCAGTGATGGGGTAACGCCTTCGGTTGATCAAAAACCTCTAGCTGAAATTGAAGCAGCTGAAGTTAAAGAAACGGTATTAGAAGCCATTCTTGTGGCAGAAACGAGTGTAGAGGAAGCGATTGTAGAAGAAGCAACGACCGCTGCGTTGGTGTCAGCCCCGGTGGCTGAAAGCGAAATTATCGAAGCGCCTGCTACTCCCTTTGTAATTGAATCTTCTATACCAGAAGCATCTAAACCGGAAACAATTGCAGAGCCTATGATAGAAGCCGCTGCGCTCACACCGGAGGTCAACGAAGAAGTCAATATTGAACCGAAAGCCGCTATCGAACAAGACACTATTGTTAAAGAAGAAACTGCTGTAGTTAAAGAAGCTGTAGTTGAAAAAGCCATCTCTGAAAAAGCTATCGTTGAAGAAGTTTTAGAAGAGCAAACTGCCGATGTAGAAAAAGGTGTTGAAGCAGCCATTCTTGGGGAAGCAATTCTTGAAGAAGTGACTGGTGAAGAAGCGACGGTTGAAGAAGCGACGGTTGAAGAAGCAATTGTTGAGGAAAAAGTATCGGAAACCGAAACGATAGTCGAGCCAGAGTTAGAGCCAGAAGTGATTGCTAAAGCTGTATTAGAGGCTGAACCCTCGCAAGCTTGGGCTCACACCACCCGCACAGGTGACAACCTATGGCGTATTGCGCGCAAAATTCAGGCTGAAAGCGGTGGTACGCTAAAGCATATTGTCGATGCCTTATATCAAAACAATCCTGCTGCGTTCATGGGAAACAACGCTAACCGCCTAAAAGTCGATGCGCGCTTATCCGTTAGTCTGGCGCAAATCCGCGCAATGTCGCCACAGGCAAATCAAACCCTGACAAAAAATACGCTTGATGTTAGCGCTAATGCTAAAAGTAATGCCACTGCGCCAACCACTGCACAGAATAACGCTGAACCCTCTCAATCTAATAAACCCGCCGGTGTGTTATCCCTGATTGCCAAAGATAATACTGATAATAGTAATATCTCATCAGAAACGCTGGCGCTTAGCGAGCGCGCAGACACGGTGGCAGACGATAATGAACAGCAGTTGTCGGCAACAAAAAACCGCAGCAACAAAGTTGAACAGCGCATTGATAATCTTTACCGGCAATACAGTGCGCTATCAGAAAAAACCGAGCAACTGAAAGAATTAGAGCAAGCGCTAAATCGCAGCATTGCAGAAAAAGCTCAGGCCAATCTTGAGTTGGAGGGCGCTGACCCTGCATTCTTACGGGTAGGTGAGGCATTGTCGCCAACGGGTCGGGCGCCAACGGGTCAGGCAATACAAAGCGCTAATGATGAAACTCAAACTACAGCAGCTGCCCCCACTCGTACGCAACTCATTCTCACGACGGTACTGGTTGTGCTAATTATTGTGCTTTTAATTGTTATGCTAAAGTTTCAGCAGCTGCGCCGCCGCGCTGCGTTGGTTGAAAACTGGCAGCTTGAAGAGACGTTTAAGCCACGTACCGAACATTATGTCTCGACTAATACCGTGGACAAAATAACGAACAGCGATTCATCAATTAGCCTCGATCAAATCGATGCTAGTTTGGCGGCTAGCCGCCAAGAGCTTTCTGAAATTGAGCAACAGCACGCGCACGACTATTCGGTTGACCAACAGACCGAATATATAGTTGGGCAAGAAGGTGCAGTAGAGCTTGAGGTCAGTGTTTATATTGCTTATGAGCGCTATGAAGAAGCTGAACAATTGCTTGAACAAGCACTGGAAAAAGAGCCGGATAACACCGTTTTACAGTCACAGCTGCTCGAAGTCTATGCCGCCAAAGGTAAACAACAGCATTTTGAATTGCTCGCCGCCCAAATCGGAAACAAAGGTGATGTGCAAATTGATAACAAAATCATAATCTTAAGAACCTCTATTTAGCTATTTTCTAAATATTTTAACCGCTAGTTTGCTCAATTAATAAAAGTTATCTAATCCTCGTGAGTCGCCACGCATGTCTATACTTGAGTGATAACGAATGATTCATCACAATCAATTAAGCGCTATGGTCTAAAGGAGTTGGCCGCACTGTTTATTTAACGGTTCTGGCTAAAAAGAGTTTCCAGCCCATGCATAAACTGGATTTAATGAAGCTTTACAGTAAAAAACGTGCACTGATTGTGGACGAGTTTCCTGATATGCGCGCGTCAATCCGGCGGATGCTACGTAGCTTTGGTGTGGAGGCCATTGATGTTGCCAACGATGGTAATGAAGCAATGTCTCGCTGTCGCGAAACCAGTTACGATATTATTGTTTGCGATTACAGCCTTGGTGCCGGTAAAAATGGGCAGCAAATTTTAGAAGAATTACGCTATACAAACAGCTTAAAGCACCATGCCATTTATATTTTAATAACCGCCGAAACCACGCGTTCAATGGTTTTTGGTGCGCTGGAGTACAAGCCCGACGATTATCTGGCCAAGCCCTTTACCCAAGCGGTATTACAAAAGCGGCTGGATAAAATCGTGCTCGAAAAACTCTTTTTTATACATGTTTATAACGCGCTGGATAATGGCGAATACGACACTGCGGCCAAACTCTGTGCGAAGTTAGCAACCGAAAACCGCCGTTACCGTTTAACTGCATTAAAAATGGAGGGAGGCGCGCTATTAAAATGCGGTGACTATAACAAGGCATTTGCGCTCTACCGCGATATTATGCAGCAGCGCCGGCCAGAGTGGGCGCTTATTGGTTGTGCAAAGGCTTTAATCGGCATGGGTAAATGGACCTCGGCGCGCACGATACTTAACGAGTTGATCGAACACGGTAGTGAAAGCCTGGATGTTTTTGACTGTATTGCCGAAGCTGAAGTGGCGCTTGGTCGCAACGGGGTCGCGCAAACCATGCTGGAGCTTGCCACTATTGCCTCTCCGTTTGGTATATTACGGCAAATCCGGCTGGCCGAAGTTGCTACGCTAAACCACGATTATTTCGCCGCTGAAAAAGCCTATCGGCGCGCCATTAAACTCGGTGTTAACTCCTGCTACGACTCGCATGAGCATTCATTGGGTCTGGCGCGCTGTCTGCTGTCAAAAGAAAAAAATCAGGATGGCAACAAATCCGATTTAATTAAAGAATGCCAGGGCGTATTTACTCGGATCAGAAAGAAATACAGCGACGAAGAACAAGTTAAATTGCAAACCGATTTGGTTGAGGTCAATGCTTTGGCACAAGACGGTGAGTTTGAGGTCGCATCAGAAAATTGTCATAAACTTTATGAGCAATATCTGCATGCAAAAGAAATTTCGCCGCAGCTGGGCCTGGATATGGCGGCCGCCTTTATTGGTATTGATGAGCTTGCGCAAAGCTGCGCGGTGCTTGAAGACTTGGCGGCCCGTTTTGCTGATGAGCCATCGGTGCTTTCGCGTATTGATGCATTGGCTGATGAGCCGGTAAGCAGCGCGGCAAAAGCCAACGCGGCAAAAATCAACCACGATGGCAAGGCATTATTTGAAAAGGGCGAATTCGACCGGGCGATTCAGCTATTCAAGCGCGCGGTTACGCGCTACCCGAATAACGTGGCGCTTAAATTAAATTTGGTCTTGGCAATGCTCGAAAGTGCAAAAAGCAATGACAAAAAGTCCGGCACCATCGAAAAAGCACGGCAGTTATTGGCATCACTTGATGGAATGAGCAATGAGCATAGCGACTATCAGCGCTATATATCCTTGAGTAAAGAGTTCGACAAGCTAGGTAATGCTGCTTAGTTTGTGCGTTATCTATGTACGTCGCGTACATCGCGCATTGGTGACGGCATCACCCAGTTACTGGCACTCTATCGCTTGCACAAGCAGCAATTGTGTTTGCGTGTTGAAGAAGTCGAATTGCGCGGCTTTTTAGAGAAGGCTGCGGTTGCTGATGAATTGTTACTCAAATTCGGCCATTTATCCAAAGCGTTGAAATGCGATAAAGATGTTATTGGTTTTTTGACCCCATACTCATCCGTAGTGTGATTCACAGTGCCATTGTTGGTACGGTAAAGTACGCAAAGTCCACGCTAACTATTACGGCGCGTTGCCAGGGTGAAGCGGTCATAGTCTCGATTCATGATGATGGCGCTGGTTTCCAGCATCTCTATTGCAGCAGTACGGTAAGCTCAAAAGCACCCATGAAGGTGATGAGCATATACGCGCACAGATGAATTTTTATTTTGCTTCTTGTATAGCCCAACAGCATAGCAACGCTGGGCAAAATGGTTATATTCAATTAACTAACCCAGCTGACAGTGGCGGCTTGATTGAAATCTATTTACCCTAGGCAAGCGAGGGTAGTGGGTTGTTTGCCTGCTGTATAAAAAACACGGAGTTGGATTTTTTTGAATTTCTAATAATTAACTTGCCAGGTGATTGCGGCGCTATCGCTACCAAAATCCATATAGACGCGAGTACCTTTGATATTCTTATCGAGGGGTGAGGTTAGTGCGCGTAATGAGTGAAACTGTCGTCTAACTGAATCGAAGCGGTTAGAACGGTTAATACCAAAGTTCAGTGCGTTTTGCGCGTTGGCGCCTTCTTCGTAATGCTGATTTAGAAGAAGCATAAATTCGGGTTTATATCTCGTAGTAAAACTGTCACCGCTGTAGGGGCTTTGCAGGTGCTCGCTACGGATGGGGTTGTTTTCGCAGTTAAAAAACTTTGAGAAAAAACTGCAAGTAGGTGTTTTTTCGTAATTGGTGTTGGACTCGGCGTTAGCCGCTGGTGTAAGAAATGCCAGTGCCAGTGTGATTGCCAAGCGCTTGCAAGCGTGGTTGGCGGTGTATTTATTGTTTCGTTTTGACACGGCAAGACCTTGTGTTGGGTGCGGTTTTGTTAAGGTTGATTAACACTAAGAAAAACTGTTAGAAATAATAGCTTAATGTGTGGCTGCTTGATAACCAGCTGGTACGCAGTTGCCGAAGAGTTCACGGTTTAGCCACTAGTGGGGAGGAAACTGCGAAAGGGCTCACGTTTCGGTGGGGCTTGGTTCCTTACATAGGGGAGAGTTGTTCTATTTTTTTTGTGTATTGGTGAGTTTATAGAGTGTTTTCGTCCCGTAGGGCAGTCACATTTTTTGATATACCTCGCGCACCCCTCCTGACGCCTTTCAGCCGCGCAGCAATAAACGCTGAGCTTGCACAGAAAAAGTAACCAAAACCTTTTTATAAAACAACAGGGCAAAAATGTACCGCGGTTTAATCAAATGCACTATTTTCAGTGGTCACCGTTATCTGATTTACACCTAAGCCCCTAACAACACGACTCCCAACTGCGTTCCAGCACCAAGTTTGCGTATCTGCAAGCGCCGTGACCTTGTAATGATCATGGACATTTCAGAAAAAAAATATCCAGATTACCCTAAGAGAAAGAAATACTTCTTAAATAAGCAAATACACCAAGAAAAGCAGCATTGCCTGGTACAAACGAAAAAATTTAACCCCTCCCGTTGTATATCCCCGCAATTCGTTCGACAATACGACTCACTATTTTGTCTATATGCCTCAACAGTAAAAGAGAACAAATTTATGCCTAAAGTAATTAAGTGGTTATTATATCTTCTCGTGTTTGTCCTTCTACTAGCAGCAATCGCACTATTCGTTATCGCAAATAATCTTGGCAAACTCATCAAATCCGGCATCAATAACGACGGCCCCGAGCTACTCGGCGTACCCCTC
>CBFHXO010000032.1:0-26343 GCA_965659815.1 Pseudomonadales bacterium | reverse complement strand
GCGCGCACATTTTACAATCGTGCCCTGTCACTGTTTTAAACTTATGAACTAAGTAAAGACTACGGGTAAATTTTCGTCAAAATGAATTGCATTATCTGGCCGGTTTCGCTAGGAAATGAGCGGTAGAACCGGTGTTTAATACCAAGCAGGCTAATTAATAGGCTATTTAGTGTTATGCAGGTACTGCACTCTCGGTCAACGTTTCTACTTCTTCTTCTGCGGCAGCCAGCGCAACAATGGTTGCGCCTGCGCTCGGCGCCATTTTGTCACCTGCGATCAATGGTTTGGCTCATTCCTTGGTATCAATAACAAATAAAACCAGGCCCATTTCTGCATAATTATTGCCGTCAGTCTGCCAGTCGAACTCGTTGTACAAGGTTGTGCTTTTGATTGCCTCAGCAGTGGTGATGTGTTTAACAATATCATTAAAATAACCGACTCTCTAAACAGCCGGCTGTGCTGAAAAGCATATTAAATTGTGTGCTTGTTTGCATGTTTATCGCTGGCGGTCGGCGTAAAAATTTGGAGGGAATCGAAATCGCCACGGTAGTGAAAGGCGATAATTACATTGATATAGCGTCGGTGCGACATGGTGACCTATACCGGCAAACGCGGCGTATATGAGCGTGTTTGGATATCGGGTTACCGTAAAAGATCTTTTTCGCCCGCCATGCACGCCTGATGATCCCAGTTGGAATTGGCCAATCTAATCAAAAAGCTGTGCTGTCGCACTGTCACCGATTGATAAAAGTAGTGGTTAGCAAGTGTAACCGGATTCATTGCCCCGGGCGATATTATTCAAGGGGTTTTAATCAATGACCGGCGCGATTAACGGTGTCATAATAGTCAAAAGATAGTATCTGCGCGTTCTGAGCTATTCGATCATTCAGCAAAATATCATCGGGTGATCGGTAACAACGTATTTAAATTACTATGGCTAATCGAAGCATGATAAAGGTTACTGTTAAAGTGCTGGCAACCTTACTGCTGTTGCTAATTATTTTAATGGCGCTTGCACTCTCAACACTGAATTACAGCTTGCCACGTATCGCTCAGAAAGTACTGGCTGATTATAATATCGACTTTACCGTAGAGGCTATTGATGTAAAACTGTTGCGCGGTGAGTTGACCATTAAAAACCTGGCGGCTCGCGACCGCGATAGCGCTGACGCTTTGACGATTGATGCTTTAGGTATTTCGGTTGCTGTGCGCGAAGCGATTCGAAACAAAGTGTTACGGGTTGATGTATTAGACGTTCGCGGTGTTGAAATACCGGTACGGCACAGTAGCGAACAGCTAACCATAGCCGGCATTGATGCCCAACGATTCGCTGCGAATAAAATGCAGCCAGAACCAGAACCAGAACTTGTAACTGAGTCGTCAATAAGTGCATTTGGTTGGTCAGCCATTGAGTTGCGTGACATTGATATTCGCTATACCCGCTTGGGCGCTACTGCGCAAGCGGCGCCCGTTACAATACCGGTAACACTGCACGCTATTTCTCTCGGTGAGTTTTCAAGCGTTAGTAGCAAAACGCCAACGCCAATACAGGTAAAGTTATTGGCGGCTAATATCAATGCCAGTTTTGTCGGTAATGCTACGCCCTTGGATAGCGGGAGGTCCGGGCATATCAGCGTCAAACTGGCTAATATTAATTTAAAAGAATTGATTGCACTGGCCAGCGATATGGCTATTGAAATTCCTGACACGCTTAGTGAACTCAACGGGCTAATAGATTATGAGGGTCGCATTGACTGGTGGATAAGCGATGCGCGCACTTTTATAAATCTCAATGCTTCGCAGCTCACTGCCCAGCAACTGTTTATTGCGCTAACTAAAGAAAAAACGGCAAGCGGCAATATCCAGCTTAATGCTCAAACCATAAAAGTTGCGCTCAATCCCTTTAGTGTTGCGCTGACAGATTTAGAGGTATTTGACTCTGACTTAATGTATAGCGATAACAGTCTATCGTCGGCTGCAGAAATTCAGCTGGATAAAATCAACCTGGCTTTTGATGCTTTGGACCTTGCCAAACCTAAACAGATTTCAACGCTGGCATTGGTTGCAAGGCTGGGTGACTTTGGCAAGCTACAGGCCAAGGGCAAGCTAAGCTTGCTCGACCCAAGATCCAGTGGTCAGCTGACGTTTGCTGGTGAGCAGTTAAACCTTACCGATTTCAGTGGTTTTAGCCAAGCGGCACTTGGCAGGACAATTAGAAAAGGCGCGTTGGATTTCAATTTCGATGCGGTTATTGCTGAAGGTATGATCGATAGTAAGCTTAACCTCGAAGCACATCAGTTATCGCTCGATAAAATAAAAAAGTCGGTGGTAGGAACATCCCAGACCCAGCCGTTGGCAAATACCGCCGGGCAAATGGTAGGTGTTGCTGAGCCGCGTTCCGGTTTTGAAAGCGAGCTGGGTATGCCGCTAAATACGGCGCTTAATTTGCTGCGTGACAAAGATGACACCATACGCTTAAAAATTCCGGTAAAAGGCCCGGTTGATGATCCGAGTATTAATGTTAGTAGTATTATCAATGCGGCGATTTTTAAAACTTTTAAAACGGCAGTGATCACGCAGGTTGGCCCATTAATGGCTTTGTCTGCGCTCGATAAGGTGAAGTCACTCAGTGATGCGGCAAAGCTAAAACCGGCGGTATTCGCGCCGGGACAAACCGAGCTTGATGCAAGCGAGCTTAAAATCATTGACAAGCTTGCCGACTTTATGACAACGCGCGAGCGTATTAAATTGAATGTTTGTGGTGTGGCGAATATGGCCGACTTGAATCCCCAGCCTATGAATTCCGCTGTTCGCGAGCAGGTAGCCAAGCGAGCCGCCGAGCGAGCGGCTAGTAATGAGCAATTGGCAGCGCCAGCGCCTACAGCCGAGCAGACTCGGCAGTTGCAGGAGCTTGCCAAGGCGCGTGGCATTTATGCAAAAAATAGGTTAATTGATAAAGCCATTGATGGTAAGCGATTAATTCTATGTGCGGCGGAAATTGAGGCGCGGCTAGACACTGAGCCGCGCGTCGATTTTTCGCTATAACCTTTTCTTTTAGTTACGAGTATAAAAATTTTATGTCTAACATTTCTGCATCAGAGCAATTATTCCAGCGTGCCCAGCAATCGATACCGGGTGGTGTTAACTCACCGGTTCGGGCTTTTAAAGCGGTTGGTGGTACGCCTTTATTTATTAAGTCGGCCAGTGGGCCTTATGTTATTGATAGCGATGGCAAGCGCTATATTGATTATGTGCAGTCGTGGGGGCCTATGGTGCTGGGTCACGCGCACCCTGCAGTTATTGCTGCGGTGCAAGAAAAAATGGCCGATGGGTTAAGTTTTGGTGCGCCCACTGAAATAGAAACCGAGTTGGCCGAAAAAATAAAATCGTTGCTACCCAGTATGGATATGTTGCGTATGGTAAGCTCGGGTACTGAGGCAACCATGAGTGCGATTCGTTTAGCGCGCGGATTCACTGGCAGGGATAAAATTGTCAAGTTTGAAGGTTGTTATCACGGCCACTCTGACTCGCTGTTGGTGAAAGCGGGGTCAGGTGCTTTGACTTTTGGTGTGCCCAGTTCGCCGGGTGTGCCTGCGTCATTGGTTGAGCATACTTTAACGTTGACGTATAACGATATTGATCAGGTGAAGGCTGTTTTTGCTGAGCAGGGTGAGAGGATAGCCTGCATTATTGTAGAGCCTGTGGCGGGCAATATGAATTGTGTGCCGCCAGTGGCGGGGTTTCTTGAAGCTTTGCGCGAGGTTTGTGATCAATCGGGTGCGGTGTTGATATTTGATGAGGTTATGACCGGGTTTAGGGTGCATGAGCAGGGAGCCCAGGGACATTACGGTATTACGCCGGATTTAACCACGTTAGGTAAAGTGATTGGTGGTGGTATGCCGGTGGGTGCCTTTGGCGGCAGAAGCGATATTATGGAGCAGTTAGCGCCAATTGGGCCTGTCTATCAGGCGGGAACCTTGTCGGGTAATCCGGTTGCGATGGCTGCGGGGTTAACAACGTTAAATTTGATCAGTGAAGCGGATTTTTATGCACCAATATTTGCGGCAACTGAACAGCTGACGAAGGGGTTGCAGTCGATTGCGGATAGCCTTGGGATTGGGTTTAGTACTAATCATGTCGGTAGTATGTTCGGGGTGTTTTTTACCGAGGTGGATACGGTTACCCGGTATGAGCAGGTCATGAGTGGAAATATTGAGCGGTTTAATCGATTTTTTCATGGCATGCTAGAGGGCGGCGTCTATTTAGCACCGGCGAGTTATGAGGCGGGGTTTGTTTCGGCAGCGCATAGCGAGGACGTGGTCGGAGAGACCTTGAGTGTGGCAGAGCAAGTAATGAAGGGGTTGGTGTAGTTATTATGTTGGTGGATGAGGTACTGTTTGTCTCGATAGATGAGTTTAAATAAACAAATCCAAGCAGGAAAATAAATGGCCACCTAATAGTCCCGTTAGCAGTCATTACCTCTCTTGGCTTTACATTACCTCCCTGAAATTGCAAGCTTCAACCCACTTCGATTATCCTAAAATCTGCTAACCATAAAACCAATCACCTATAATGGGCAGTAAAATATGAAAATCTCAACCTCTACCCTCATCGTTACCGGTGGCGCCTCTGGCCTTGGCGCAGCGACCATCCGCGCTATTGTTGCGCAAGGCGGTAACGCCGCCATCTTCGATCTCAACGAAGAAAAAGGCACTGCCCTTGCCAATGAGCTCGGCGCCAAGGCTATCTTCTGCAGCGTTAACGTTATCGAAGAAGATTCCGTCAAAGCCGGCATCGCCGCAGTGAAAAACGCATTCGGTGATATCCACGGTGCGGTAAATTGTGCAGGCACCGGCGACGCCGGTCGTACCGTTGGCCGCGATGGTGCATACCCTTTAGAACGATTTCAAAAAATCATTAACCTGAATCTGGTTGGCACCTTTAACGTGACCCGTCTGGTGGCCGAGTCGATGCAAGGCAATCAACCGACCACCGAAGATGGCGAACGCGGCGCAATTGTTAACGTCGCGTCCGTTGCCGCTATCGACGGCCAAATTGGCCAGGTGGCTTACTCGGCGAGTAAAGCAGGCGTCGTCGGCATGACACTGCCTATCGCCCGCGACTTTAGCAAACTGGGTATTCGCATTAATACTATTTGCCCCGGCGTATTCATGACTGAACTGATGGGCATGGCACCGCAACAAATGATCGATGGCCTGGCAGCTAACGCACAGTTTCCTCCACGTCTTGGCGACCCTGCCGAGTTCGCCGATATGGCGCTTAACCTAATCGAGAATACTTATATCAATGGCGAAACCATTCGATTAGATGCAGCTATGCGAATGCCACCACGATAAACCTGGAATATAGATTAGCAATGGGGCGGGGTTGTATCCGTAACCCGCCCATTGTCGACTTATGATTGCTTACTAGGCATGCCATACCAGCGGGTAACTTTCAGGAAACGGCCCACCTTTATAATCAATTGTTCCCTTGCTACGCAGATTTCTTCGCAGTAATACCTGCCTGACCATTTCAGGAATCATCACCATACCCACATATTTACCCAGACATTCGTGAGAGCCAAAACCAAAGTTAAAATGATGGTACCAGTTGCGATTGTGATCAAATTGGTCGGGATTTTTGAACGCATAACGGTCGAACATCGCCGACTGGGTAACCGCTAACACATTGGTGCCCGCTGCAATCGTGGTTTCATGCGACGTGCCCTTAGCCAGCGTATAGTCGCAAGCCGTGCGTCTAAATATATACTGGCTAATTGGCACAAAACGCAACGACTCCCAAACCATAGAATCAAAGTGCGTCGTGTCGCTATCGGCTGCAGCGTGTTGCGCAAGTAACAGCAATTCGGGCTGCTGTAAAAAGTACTGCAGACTTTGCGCAACCGCTTGCGAAGTGGTCTCTATTGAACCAATTAATAAACCTCCGGCGTTAACACCCACACGAACTAAGGGAAAATCAACCTCATTGGCAAAACTGGAGCGCAGCATACGGCAAACAATGTCGTCTTTGGCCTGCTCCTCGACAACACCCATTAGCTTGTTCACCAGGCCTTTAAGCAGGCGCCAACCAAGCAATAATCGGTTTTTGGTTTGCTCGGCCTTCACTAACACCAGTTTACGCGCCATCAGCTTGGCGATATAAGCCACCAGCTCGGCTGAAACCTTGTCGTGCTGCTCAATGATGTTCGCGCTTTGCTCCGGCGAATTTAAATTAAAGGGCTGATTGTGAAAAGCATCGTATTGATTCCAGTAAGACCACTCTATTAGCGACTCGGTGCAGACGCCGTCCAGGCCAAAGTATTCCTGCACCAGTATAGCCGGCACTTTGCGGCTGTAGTCGTTGATACTGTCAATTTCGCCATTGGCATTGTTAAGGATCGATTGGGCGCTTTGCTTTACCAGTTGTCGAATTCGCGGCAGATCGTCGCGATTCAGCATTCCCTGCATTAACGATTTCTCACGATAGTGCAGCGCGTCATCATCATGCGCCATTAAGTAACCTTCGTTTTTTGCCGTAACGCCCATTTTGGATTTGTAGAGATCGACGCTAAAAATTAATGGCATTTGCAACATGTCACGTACATCGCTAAAGCGCGTGACTAAGGTACATTGTTCAGTTACCAGTATAGGTCGCTGTTCACGCAATTGTTTAAAAAAGGCAAGCGGTTCGCGCTTCATCCACTGCTTAACTAGCGGATACTGCTCGGCCGCCGGAGTTGCATCGAGAACCGATAAATAGTCAAACCCGGTATCTTGGTTGGCAATAGGTTCATTTTCCATCACTGTGGTTTCCTGTGTTGTTGGTGAACAAGCTGACTAAAGTGTTTTGATAAATTCGAGTAATTGCATGCGCTGTGTTTTATCCAGCGCCGGCAGTGGCTCGGTCATGCCGGGATGCATAGTGCGGCCTGCAGCATATTCATGACCGGTATTGGTGTTGCCGTTAACTGTAGTGTCGTAGCGAAAACCGCTATAGTCAGCGGATATAAAGCCGACTTTGACCGGATCGAACTCGCGTGCGCCAGTAGTAAATATTGCAGGCCGATATTCAATCGCATTGCCTTGCAAGTCTACTAGCGGGTCGTCACTACGTTGATGCGGTAGCAGCAGGTCGTATATCGTTGGCACTGAGCCGTTATGCAGGTATGGTGCGGCGGCCCAAATGCCGTTCAACGAACGGGCCTTATAGGCTTTTAGTGATGCATAGGGTTGCGCAGTGGTGTCGGGGTTATAGTCGCCAGCCTTTACGCTTTGCTTAATATTATTATCAAAAAATGAAGCGCCCAGCGTATATAGCCAGTCGGCCCAACGCCGAAAAAAGTGTTTGTCGTAGTCGCGGGTGGCAATGACACCGCGAGTGGCCGCTGTGAGAATTTGTACTACCGGCGCTTCGTCTTCAACAATGACTGGGCCTGCATCAGTGGTTTGATAAATATGCTTAAAGTTACCCGAGCTGCCAGTATACGTCACACTATTTTCGGCCATTTGCGGGTCGGTATTTATTGTTTCGAGGCTCAGCATTTTGCCAATGATTTTGCGGTCGAAATTATTGTGGTCAATTAATTCATGACAGGATTCGCAATAGCGGGCATAAATAAATCGTCCTTGGTCGGCCATTGCAAGGTCGATATCGGGCATCATATCAATAGGACGCTCGTCTGGTGCCAGCGTCACATTGCGTTGGCCCTTTGTGGTGGCGTAGCAATTATAACGATCGGTATCGAGGGGGCGGTTATTGCAGCCATCGGGCCATTTCGGTGAAGTAAGGTCTTTGAGGTGTGACTCCAGCCGCCTCAAATTTACCTTGTCGATTGAAGACTTAAAGTTAATATAGTGCCGCTTGCTTTCTTGCCCGCTAATCTTTGCCGCCAGATTAAAATGAAACAGGTTGAAAATGCTGGGCTTGTCTTCCTGCCAGTCGAGTTTGCCAAATACACCAATGACTTCACCAGTGTTGCGTCCCAGTGGCCCGATGCCAGCATTGGCTGCCAGGCCATTCCACTGTACGTAATCGGCCTGGGCGATATCCCATAAAAATGGATAGCTAACCGGTGCATTCGCCTCGTTAAAAATTGCATCCCAAACCCGTTGTAATTGCTGCTCGTTTAAACCGGGGTAGCCGGGTTCTCGGCTTTTAAGCCTGGCAATAATTTTTTCAAATCCCGCTTCACCTAAAATAACTTCATTAAGGCCTGCGAGTACTTTATCGATTTCGGCGCGGCTAAGCAGGCTTTGTGTCGTATCTGCGGTTGTAACAGAGGCCATACGGGTTGCCGCCTGCGACTTATTGATCACGTGCTCTAATACCCGATTGTAGATGCGGCCAAAGGCGTCTAGCCTGGCGTAGCCGTACTCTGTGCTGGAAGCATTAATGCTGTTATAGGCGGCAATGCGATTGGTCCACACCTCCAGATCGTTAATAACCTGATCGCGTGAATCGTAGTTACCGCCACCGTGAATAGGTGAGTTAATCCATTGGTCGCTGCTGTTGCGATGCAAAACATTCTTCACAAAGCGTTCGCGCTTGGCGTCATTGTTTAATGTGGCGCGTAGCGCGTGTTCCAGCGCTTGTAAAAAGCCCACCATATCGGCCATTGCTGGGCCGCCGTCAATACGCAATGCCTGTTGCCGGTAGTTGACTTGGCCAGTATGGCAGGCGGCGCAGGTGTAACCGATATAATCAATACCATCGTAGCTGTCTTTGACAAAGCCCACCGGTAAACCATCGGGGTTAAAACGGGTAGCGCGTTGGGGTAAATAGCGAAACTGGTCGATGGTGGTATTGGAGCGGAACAGGCAGCTATCAATTGGCTCGCTGGCCAGCAAAGCTTCGGCCGAGCTGCAATTACCATTGAGTTTTTCTAGTGCCATAAAAAAATCGTAAGGCATCAGGTCTGAACCCTGGGTGGTGTTATAAAACCACAGACTTTCTGAGTTTGACCAGCACTGGCTTAGGTATTTGGGGGTGGCATAATTTTCACCCATGGCCCCTCGGTTGATGGGGATCGCACCGCGCTGCGGGTCGCGGTCGCTGATTTGATAGGCTTTACCAATCGCTAAAATAACCAGCAGAATAAAAGTGGTTATTATAAAAAGCCTAATGAGTCGGCGGATATTGAGCGAAATTTTTTCACGACACTGCTGATTTGAGCATGAGGGGCGGTCACTGTCTAGATCTCGACAACATAGTTTACAAACGGCCACTGTTTGCCTCCCTGTAGGGTATGCGCTCCCTGCACAAAATTAACCGGCTATGGCATTCACTATGCACCCTTGTTATTCGTAGGAGTAAAACGAATAACAAGTCCAGCCGGTGATTTCCGTCGCATCTGAACAACCGTTGTCGAGATGCGTGATTAAGCTGCCGCATGATATACAGCAACTGTCTGCCAGCTCAAGGCCTGCTAAGCAATTAGTTCAGTTGGATAACACCAAAGCGTATTGATAGCGCAGTTGTAATAGTTTGATAGGTTATAAAAACTATAATCTGATCTAAGTTTTTATTAAAACAGAGTCTGGATAATTCACGATGGCTAATGATCAAGTACAGTCGAGGCTAATGCTACCCGGCGAAGCTGAAAAGTTGCAGGCGTTATTAACGCGTTGCTATGGCGACAGCTACTTTGATGGACTCTACTATGACGCGCAGGCATTGGCCCATTCCATTGCGTCAGCAAGGCAGTATTCTATGGTTGCGGTAAATAGTGCTGGTGAGTTTGTCTCGCATATTGGTGTGCGCAATTTTGCGCGTAGTCTAACTGCTGATACGACAATGGCGATTGTTGATCCGCGTTATCGATCACGGGGCTTATTTGTCGATATTGGTACGCAGATGTTGCCGGTATATGAGAAGTTAGGTTTACGCGGTTTATATTTGCAGTCAGTTACTATTCATCCCTATACGCAATTATCTACTGCTAAGGGCCATGCGGGTATTGTTGGTTTGTATTTAAATTATATTCCTGCCGCAACGCAGTTTTTGGCAATGGATTCGTTTACCAGTTCGGTGCCTACGCCTTCGTTAATTCAGTTGCAAGAGCTGGCGGTGATGCCGGGGCGTGAAGTAGTGATACCCAAGCGCTACCGCGAGCAGGTACAGGCAGCGTTTGCGCAGTGCAATATGCCGCGGTCTGAGGTGTCGTCAGAGGGGCAGCTTGCGCAGTCGCAAATACGAGTTGAGCAAAAGCCCCGGCAGCGGGTTGCTTATTTATGGGTAGAGCGCGTGGGGGAGGATTTTTCGATGCGGCTGGATGCTATTTTGGCTGATGGCGGGTATCAGTGGGTTGAGTATGATGGGGTTTACTTGCAGTTGGCGATGAGTGGTCAGGCGGTTGATGGTGCTATTGGTTGTGCAAATGAGTTGGGGTTTGCGTATGCGGGAGTTTTGCCGGAGTATGGAAAGCGTGATTGGTTGACGTTGCAAAGAGTTGATTTTGAGGTGCTCGATGTGAGTGAGGTGTTTTTGGTGAGCGATTATAGTAAGGAGATGCTTGATTTTATTTTGCAGGATATGCAGAGGGTTGGGTAGCTTAGTTGGGGGTATCGCTGTTCTACTTGATGTAATGGTGAATTTAAGCGGTGTTTTTGTCCTGTAGACCAGCCACGTTAATTCGCTTTGCTCACTCTTCGATTTGGCCTAACAGGCGCTACGCAGTAAGCAATTCAGAACAATGGCAAATACCTCAATCGTCCTAAGGGACAAAAACACCTTTTCAATTCGCTAATAGACCAAGACTAATAGAACAACCCCCGACTACCCTAAAGGACAATCAAGCTACTAAATCAGCGCCTTGCGAATTACATCATCCGCTGCAACGCCCATCGAAACCGCTGCCGATGCATGAAAAATCGGCCCAGAAGTAAACACCGCATGATTTAATCCCGCATTGGCATCACGCCAAAAACGATGCATCGGCATATCCGTCCGCAACGCATTACCACCACAGCGCGTAAACAACTCATTAACCGCCCGCACCGCCCGCCAGGCACCACGCACCTGGTCGCGCCTGCCACCTGCACGCATCGTCATAGGGATTTCCTTGCCTTCACTCACCAACTCAAACATTTCACCCATGTTATAAAGCATAGTGGCTCGCGATGAACGAATCTCGGCTGAAGCCTCACCAATCGCCGCCATCATATAAGGGTCCTCCGCACTAGCGCCCGACATGCCAATGCGATTTTTTTGGTAATCCAACGCCGCGTTGAGCGCACCTTCACAAATCCCTAATACCGCTGCACTAATCGCATTAGGAAAAACTGCCGTCCAAGGCATTTTATATAAGGGCTCATCGCGACCTGATTCTTCAAATGCGCGACCATCCATTACTTTGGCAGCATCAATGGCGCGATAGTCGGGAATAAATGCATTCTCTACCACCACATCCTTACTGCCAGTGCCTTGTAAACCCACGACATTCCAGGAATCTTCAATAATGGTGTAGTCAGGTCGTGGCAGCATCACGTGAAGCGATTGAAATGGCTGTACGGGTTTGCCCTGCGCATCGCCAACCAGTGCACCTATAACCAGCCAATTGCAGTGGTCTGTGCCGGAGGAAAACGACCAGCGACCGTTGAGGATATAGCCACCTTCGGTAGGTACCGCCATGCCCATGGGCGCATAAGGTGAGGCCATCCAGACGTTATTATCTTCCGCCCATAACTCCGCTTGTAGACGATCGTCGTTTAGCGCGGTCTCCCAAGGGTGAACTCCGACAACACCGGCAATCCAGCCTGTTGAGGGGTCATTGGCCGCTGTGGCCATTACCGCCTTGAGAAAATCGTTAGGATGCGCCTCGTAGCCGCCGTATTTTTTCGGCTGTAGCATCCGCATCAGACCGGTGTCGCGCAGCTTTGCTGCAGTGGCATCGGGCAGTCGGCCAATTTGCTCGGCTTCGGCGCTTTGTTCTTGTAGGTAATCGGCGATTTCGTCAATGCGTGCCAGTACTTCGTGAGCCATAGGTGTATCCTGTTACAGTAAAAATGGTACGGTTTAAACGTTGCTGTATTGCTAAAGCTTTAGCCTAATGGCCAGTTTGCCTAAGGTCTAGCGTTTTTGAATTGCGTATTGGTCATATTCCGCCGCGTTGAGCCCCGGCATGGCCGCTACCACTAATGACACAGTACCGTTTTCCGTGATTTTACCACGCGCTTGGGGCTATGGTAGATTGTGAACACAAATAGCATGCCTGCCCTCCCGAAAGGCTTGTCAGCTATTGTTAGGCTGGCCATAAGTCTTGATGCTGGCTTAAGAGCTTTTACAGTATGACTGCAGCCTGCGGTTACCATTCTTTTAAGGTGTTTTTGCAAATTAATAGCAGTTTTGTGATGATTTAATGAGGTTTTGGCCTGGCGGGTGAATACAGTACTGAGCGAAGTAAGGTGACATACGTCGGTCATCAATTAAATAGGGTTGCATTGCGCAACCGGTTTGAGCATGGAAGTCGGCAGTTATTTGTAGTCTAATCCGGCCATGATTATCAAACCTTACGAATTCTGGCATCCGCGTATTTTTGAGCTGCCGTTTTACTGCTATCTTGCCTGGCAATGCCTGCGTCTTCGGCTGCCGGTGACGACACTGGCCAAAGCCAATTCGGCCTTGGACCATGGCGAAATTGGCATTGGCTCAAAGTTTCACACCCAAAACCAGTTCAACCAACAGCATTTTTTGCCCACCGAATTATTAACTGGTGAAAAAACCATCGAGCAAAAGCGTGAGGCGATTACCGCTTTTGCCGCCATCCACGGCTACCCGGTTATTCTCAAACCCGATATTGGTATGGTTGGCAAGGGGATTATCAAGCTTGCTGATGTCGGCGAACTGGATGGCTGCTTGGATAAATTGGTGGGTGAGTATTTATTACAAAAATTCACCCCGTATCAGTTCGAGTGCGGTATTTTTTATGTGCGTAAAAACGGCCAGGCCCAGATCACCGGGATCAACCAAAAGCACTTTCCTACCGTTACTGGTAACGGTGTCGATAGCTTGCTGACACTGGCCAAAAATCACTATCGCTATACTCATCACTGGAGCACCTTTTTACGTTACTTTGATACCAGCAGGGTACCGAAGTCGGGTGAGACGATTTGTCTTTCGTTTATCGGTTCGCATACGATGGGGTGCAAGTTTACCGACGACACCCACTGTTTAACCGATGCACTCCAGCTTGCGGTATTTGCGATTTTCGAGCAGCAGCCCGCTTTTAATTTCGGCCGGCTGGATGTTAAGGCCGAGAGTCTCGAGGCCTTGCAGCGCGGTGAGTTTGTGGTGATTGAGATCAATGGTATTTCGTCGCTGCCCACTCATATGTTTGATCCTGACAACTCGCTTGTTGAGGCCTACAAAATATTTTTCCGCCACGGCAAATATTTAGCTGAAATTGCCCACGAAAATCGCCACAAGCCTATGAAGCTAATGCGGCTGAGCGCAGTATTAAAAAAAGTGAAAAGCAACCAACAATTACTCGATGTTATGCATGAAGATCTAAAAGGCGGTTCCGTATAATCCCTACCTCGATTAAACTAAATCCAACGGTGTGGACTAGCGTAACTGCAGAAATTAAATCTCGCCTATAGGGAGGTATTGCTGGTGAGTTTGACGCGGTCAAAGTTTAATAGGAAACAGCCAACATTCAATTCAAATTATCATTGACATAGGGGGTTTAATGCAATGAAAGCAAACACACTAAAACAGGCCAGTTTTATTTCGTTATTTGCCTTCGGGGCCTCGGCATCGCTGCTGGCTAACGAAATGGAGCTATCGATTAACGAGGAGCTTATTGATTTACGCTTGACCACTGAATACCAGCAGGACTTTGCTGGTCAGTTTGCGGCAATGCACTCAGACTTTGATAATCTGGGTAGCAACCAGCTAAGCTATGAGTTTTACACTCAGGACGAAGTTGAAGGTTTTGATGTTAAGCTTGGCGCCAAGGGTTTTTGGCTAGACAGCGAAGACGATAATGGTTTTGGCATTGCGCTTGGCTTGGGTGCCAGCCGTGATCTAACCGAGCGTATCAGTGCAGGCGTAAGCTTGTACTACTCGCCCGATATTATTACCGGCGGTGATTTCAATAGTGTTTTTGAGATTGATGCCAGGCTCACCTTTCAGTTGTTAGAAAACGGTGCGCTTTTTTTTGGCCATCGGAGCTACGAAGCTGACAATGGTAGTGTTGATGTTGATATCTATGATGATGCCTACTTTGGCATTAAATTTGAATTTTAATAACGCGCCTTTTGTCGTGAGTGTGTTTGATGCTGGTCAATAACAACTATTTAATTCTCTAACGATTATTCAACCCAATAACAGTAACGATACTAACCGGAAATATGCCATGAAACTCGAAACCAAAGCGATTCACTCAGGTTTTAACGATGACCCAGCAACGCGCGCCGTTGCCGTGCCAATTTATCAAACCACCTCGTACAGCTTTCGTGATACGCAGCACGGTGCCGACTTATTCGATTTAAAAGAGCCAGGCAATATTTATTCGCGTATTATGAACCCGACTAACGATGTGCTTGAGCAGCGACTTACCGATATGGAGGGCGGTATTGGTGGGTTGTGCATGGCCTCGGGTATGGCGGCAATTACCGCCAGTATTCAGGCGCTTGCGGGTGTTGGCGATAATATTGTTAGCGTTAGCCAGCTCTACGGTGGCACCTACAATTTATTTGCGCATACCTTTCCGCAGCAGGGCATTGAAGCACGCATGGCATCGGGTAACGATATTGCTGCATTAGAAGCGTTAATTGATGATCGCACCAAAGCCATTTTTTGCGAATCTATTGGTAACCCGGCGGGCAATATTGTCGATATCGAAGCGCTATCGACGATGGCACATAAACACGGGGTGCCAGTTATTGTTGACAATACGGTTGCCACACCGTGCCTGTGTCGACCGTTTGAATTTGGTGCCGATATTGTGGTGCACTCACTCACTAAATATATTGGCGGGCACGGTACATCGATCGGCGGTATGATTATCGACTCGGGCAAATTTCCCTGGAAGGACAATCCGCGCTTTAAACAGTTTAACGAACCCGACCCCTCTTATCATGGTGTTGTGTATGCCGAAGCGCTAGGTGAGGCGGCGTTTATTGGTCGCGCGCGCGTCGTGCCGCTACGCAATATGGGTGCGGCGTTATCGCCGTTTAATGCCTTTTTAGCATTGCAGGGTTTAGAGACATTGACATTAAGAATGGAGCGCCATGTTGCAAATGCGCAGCGCGTCGCCGAATACTTGCAAGCGCACAGTCAATTGAGCTGGGTCAATTATGCCGGTTTGCCCACTAGCGAATACCATGTGCTTGCCCAGCGTATGGTGCAGGGCAAGCCCTCGGCTATTTTAAGTTTTGGTATTAAAGGCGGTGCTGAAGCGGGTGCTAAATTTATTGATGCACTGCAAATGATTAAACGCCTGGTTAATATCGGTGATGCTAAAAGCCTGGCTTGTCACCCGGCCAGCACCACCCATCGGCAGTTAAGCGAAGAAGAAATGGCGAAGGCCGGTGTCAGTACCGATCTGGTTCGTTTATCGATTGGTATCGAGCACGTTGACGATATCATTGCCGATATTGAGCAGGCGTTAGCAAGCACACATTAGCCAGGTTGAATCGCGGCTTGGTAGTCGGGGAGTGATACCGACTGCCACAATTGTCGACTGAGCATTTCAGCGCTTTCCTGCTGGCCATTAGTTAGCCATTCGACAATGCGCTTGGCGACGTCAGGGTATTGCATTGATTCGGCGGGCTGGCGCTCCCCCAGCCAGTGTTCGATAGCGGCGGTGCTCAGGTCGTTGACCGTGGTGGCAAAGCCCAGTGTTCTTAGTGCTTCGGCGTTGCTTAATTGTTCCATTTGGCCATGTTGCGGTTTTGTCAGTACGGGTAAGCCAAGCGCAAGGCATTCACTGATAAGCTCGAAGCCTGAATTGCAAATCACACCCTGAGCTGTGGCGAGGTCTTGTTTAAAACCCTTGAGGCTGGTTTTGCGCAGTGCAATATGGCCGTGCTGTTGGTCGCTAAGCTCTGGCGAATAGATAATAAAGTCGTGTTGCGTAATTGGTGTGAGCAACTGTTGTACCCTAGCCTGGTTTTCAAATGGCAGGTACACCACAATTTTCTCGCGCTGCTGGCTTTTGTCATTATCGGTGGTTTGTGCTTTAACCTCGGTATCGATAATGGGCGGTAGTATTGCGTGACCAAAGTGATGCCAGTGTAAACCCAGTGGTACGGTCGATGGCGCAAATATCTTTATAATGGTGTTGGCAATAATATTGCCACCGGCCCGTGGAATCGAATGTCCAAACGCGTATTGATGACCCAGGCCAATTACTCGACTGCGCTGGCGCTTGGCGGCCCAGGCGGTTACCGGCTCAAAGTCGGTAATGACCAGATCGTAGGCCGTGGTATCTAGCGAAAACACATCGCTAATAAATTGAAACGGATTATTTTTAACAACGGTTTTTGCATAACTGACGCCACCGTTTTCGCTGTGAAAGGTCAGGCCGCGCCGGTAAAGAAAATCTCCGAAAATATCCATATCAAAAAAACCATCGCGGGGCCGGCCAGAGAATAGCCAGGTAACATCAATATCTGAATCGCGAAAGTGACGCGCCAACATTCTTGCGCGACTGATATGGCCGTTGCCAGTGCCTTGAACACCGTAGAGAATTTTCATAGTTTAATTGCTTGTCGGGTTAACAGCTTAATGGTGCTAGCCGAAGAGTGAGTAGGTAGGTATCGTTTAATGTGCATGGGTGGTGCTTAGCGAATCAGTACCAGGCTGGCGACCAATGTTGCCAGGCAGATACCGGCAACCGTATCGGCGGGAAAGTGCACGCCTAGAATGACACGTGATACTGCGATGCAGCTCGCCCAGATAAATAGCGGTAAGGCTAATGCCGGAAAAAAAGCAGCGGTTATAATAGCCAGCAAAAATGCCGCTGAGGTATGGCCAGATGGAAAGCTAAACTCATCCGAGGCGATAATCAGCGCGGTAAAGCTTGGAATAGCCGCGTGTGGTCGGCGGCGCTTTAGACTGTTTTTTAACAACCAGTAAAGTGCTCGTTCAATCGTAAATGCGACCAGAATCGTTACCAATAGTGGTATCGCCGCGCTACCATAGAATGCCACCAGGGCCAGGGGTAGCAAGACCTGTAGGTAGCCATCGCCACTGCGCGAAATGACTTTTGCAGCAAGGTGTAAGTGTTTCGCGTAATGGGCCGAATGGCTTAGCGACGCACACCATAGAAATAGGCGTTGGTCGTAGTGTGAGAGGCGGTTTAGTAGTTCCATGACTAAAGCTTAGGTCGGCCTTATTATGGAAAGATGAATTTTTTATTTCATCTTTATGACATCCGCTGTAAATATGTCACGCTTTCGCCTGGCGAGCAACATGGTTTAATTTCCGGTACTTATTTAAAAGGCTAACGGCTAATTGCTAGGTATTATTGAGTAATGATGGATAAAGAGATTCCCTATATCGAAAAAGAACTTAGCTGGCTTGCGTTTAATGAGCGGGTATTGCAAGAAGCGGCCGACCACTCGGTGCCAATTATTGAGCGTGTGCGGTTTTTGGGTATTTTCTCCAATAACCAGGACGAGTTTTTTCGCGTTCGTGTCGCCAATGTTAGGCGGCGCCTGCTGATAGATAGCGCCAGCGGTGATGCCGCCAGCGGTCGGCATTTGCTGAGCAAAATCCAGAGTAAAGTGCTTAAGCTGCAAGAGCAATTTGACGCGATTTATGTCGATGTTTTAAAGGGGCTGGCGAGGCGCAATATTTTTATTGTTAACGAGCAGCAGCTTAACGATGAGCAGGGTGCCTGGTTGCGTCGGTATTTTCGCGACAAGCTGCTGCGCTATATTGCTCCTATTATAATCGACAAAGACACCTCGCTAAGTAAGGTGCTAAAAGATGACCTGACCTATTTGGTGGTTGAAATGCATAGCGACGACAATGTGCGTTACGCTGTTGTTGAAGTGCCCACCGATGATGCCCCACGTTTTATTCGCCTGCCGCGCGAAAAATCAAACAAACGAAAAAATATTATTCTGCTCGATAATATTATTCGTTACTGTGCCGATGATATTTTTCGGCCGTTTTTTGATTACGATATATGTGTGTTTTATTCAATGAAAATGACTCGTGACGCCGATTTTGGTGTGCCCGATGATATTGATCAATCGCTGGTTGAACAAATGTCTGCAGGTATTAAACAGCGACTTACCGCAGCACCGGTGCGCTTTGTCTACGACCGGGAGATGCCACAAAACGTGATTGATATATTAAAGGAAAAGCTCGGCATGACGGGCTATGACTCGGTGATCCCCGGCGGTCGCTACCATAACTTTCGCGATTTTATTAACTTCCCTAACGTGGGTCCCAGCTATCTCGAAAACACTAAGTTACCTGCGCTATCGAGTAAAGATTTTGCCCGGCATCTCAATGCCTTTGCCGCAATAAGGGCCAGAGATATTTTACTTTATTACCCCTACAATAAATTTCGTCACGTTACCGAGTACTTACGTCAGGCTGCGTTTGATCCGGCTGTAAAAGAAATAAAAATGAGCGTCTACCGATTAGCCAATCGCAGCCGCATTGTTAAATCATTAATTGACGCGGCCGAGAACGGCAAAAAAGTTACAGTGCTTGTAGAGCTTAAGGCGCGCTTTGATGAAGAAGCCAATATCGACTGGGCCAGGGTATTAACCGAGGCCGACGTTAAAGTCGAGTTCGGTGTGCCTGCGCTCAAAAATCACTGCAAGCTTTGCCTGGTTACCCGTATCGAAAATAACACGTCGGTGCGTTACGCTTATATCGGAACGGGTAACTTTCATGAAAAAACCGCCAAGACTTATACCGACTTTGGCCTTTTTACTTGCAATAGTGAAATCACTCATGAGGTCGCTAATGTATTTGAATTTATCAGCCACAGCTATAAGCGTTTTACCTTTGAGCATTTATGGGTATCGCCAATTGATAGTCGCACAAAAATTTATGCGGCTATTGACAGAGAAATTGCAAAAGCCAAGGGAGGACGCAAAGCATCAATATTTTTAAAAATCAATAATATTGATGACCGCGAGGTGATAGAAAAACTCTACTGCGCCAGTCAGGCCGGAGTTAAAATTCGCATAATTGTTCGAGGCATGTGTTCGCTGGTGCCCGGTGTGGTCGGCGTTAGCGACAATATCCAGGTAATATCCATTGTCGACCGATATCTAGAGCACCCACGGGTGGCCGTATTTTATAATGGCGGTGATGCTAATGTGATCATTTCTTCGGCAGACTGGATGACTCGTAATATCGATGAGCGTGTTGAGGTTGGTTGTCCGGTTTATGACGAAGAGCTTAAACAACGTATCATTCGTATTCTGGAGCTACAATGGTCGGATACCACTAAAGCGCGTATTATCGATAAAGAGCAGTCCAATATCTACAAGCCGCGGGGTAATAAGCGTAAAATTCGCTCGCAGTTTGCCATTTACGATATGATAAAGAAAATTGAAAACCAATAACATGGACCATTCATGACCGCCGTCGGTAGCAACTCATCCGCTGAAAACAATAATAACGATGTTGGTAATGCTAATATTACCGCGCTATCCGATAGCCAACTGCTGGCAGCTATTGATATAGGCTCTAATAGTTTTCATCTCATACTGGCTAGGAATGTGTTGGGTGCATTACAGCCACTGCAAAGACGCAAAGAGCAGGTACAATTGGCTGCGGGGCTTGATGAAGCATTGAATTTAAGCGATAAGGCAATGCGGCGCGGTCTCGAATGCCTGGAGCAAATGGGCCAGTTGCTGCGCGACAACATGCCCGACCAGGTTCGCATTGTTGCCACTCACACGGTCAGGGCCGCTAAAAACCGCGATCGATTTTTAGCGCTCGCCGAGCAGGCTGTGGGCTTTCCTATTGAAGTAATATCGGGCCGTGAAGAGGCACGGTTGATTTTTCAAGGTGTGGCGCACACCGAAACCTTAACCGGTAATACACTGGTTATTGATATTGGCGGTGGTAGCACAGAGCTTGCGATGGGCGATAGCTTTGATCCTTGCTTTCGCGATAGTCGCAGCATGGGCTGCGTCAGTTATAGTCATCGCTACTTCAATAAAATTGTTAATAAGAAGACATTTGGCAAAGCCTATACCGCTGCGATGCAGGAGCTGGAAAGTTCGGTACAGGCGTTGCGTAAAAGCCGCTGGGAGCGGGTGCTGGCGACATCTGGCACAGCCAAGGTATTAGCTAAAACGGTAGCGGTATTCTCGGGTGATGTGCGAGCTGAAGCTTCTATCCACCGCGATGATTTGGTTGCACTGCGTGACTGGATTTTAGCTATTGAATATCTCGATGAATTGGTTGAGCTGGGGGTTAGCGAATCGCGTATCCATTTAATTCCCAGTGGCCTAGCGATTCTGCTAGCGGTGATGGACAGTTTAAAAATTAATTCGTTGAGCTACTGTGATGTCGCACTAAGGGAGGGCATACTCTATGAAATGGATGAGGATATGCGTCACGATGATATCCGCAGGCGCACCCGCGAAAGTTTGCAGGCCCGCTATTTGGTTGATATCCCTTATGCTCATCAGGTTGCCGAGACTTGCGATTATTTGTATAGCCAAGTGGCTGATAGTTGGGACTTAAAGTCCGGTGTCTTGGGTGAGCTGTTGCACGAGGCGGCGCAGCTCCACGAGCTGGGCCTCCAAATTACCGCCAGTAATATACAGAGGCATTCGGCTTATATTTTGCAGCACAGTGATTTGCCTGGCTATAACCAGGAGCAGCAAGTCATACTGAGTGTGCTGGTTGAGAATTACCGCAAAAGGGTAAGGATTGAAAACTTGCCATCATTGCGTAAAGTCAGCGTGAAAAAATTAATTCGCCTTATTCGCTTATTGCGCTTGTCGGTGTTATTGAATAGTTTGCGTTTGTCGTTTTCATTTCAGCAGTTGCAGTTGTCGACCAGTGGTACTGAGCTGACCTTAACCATAGTTGAAGGTGATCTTGCCGATAATGCATTAATTCGCGCCGACCTTGAACGAGAAGCTGAGTATATGTCGCGTATTGAGTGTCAGTTGTTACTGGTTTTCCCTGCAGGCTAAAATAAATCATGCTACTTAACCAGGTTTGCGCCTTTGTCGATTTAGAAACCACTGGCAGCAGTGCGCGTTCAGAAGCGATTACCGAAATCGGTTTACGTTTATATCACCCTGAGGGTGATCAGCTTAACTGGCAGCAGTTGGTTAACCCTGGCAAGTCGATTCCGGGTTTTATTCAGCAATTAACCGGCATTAGTAACGCCATGGTCAGTGACCAACCCGATTTTACCGAGCTTGCACCCTCACTCTATGAAATGCTCGAAGATGTGCTCTTGATTGCTCACAACGCCCGATTTGATTACAGCTTTTTAAAGGCGGCATTTGCCCATTGCGGTTTTACCTTTAAACCTAAAGTGGTTTGTACTGTTAAGCTCTCACGCGAATTGTACCCGCAATACAAAAGTCATAGCCTCGACTCAGTATGCGAGCGTATGGGCTATGTGCGCGAAACCAGTCACCGCGCCATGGCTGATGTTGAGGCTATGTGTGCTTTTGTTGAGTATGCCATTGCCGAGCACGGTGTGGCAGCAGTGAATTCTGCGGCGCAAGCGCAATTTAAACGGCCTTCGCAGCCAATTCATATTAGTACTGAATTAATCGACGCGATTCCCAAAGCCGCGGGCGTTTATCGCTTTTATGGTGAAGACGATAGCCTGTTATATATTGGCAAAAGCATTAACTTAAATGACAGAGTAAAGTCGCACTTTAATGCTGACCTGCGCAATAGCAAAGAAATGCGGTTATCACAGGAGGTGCGCGATCTTGATTGGACAGTGACCGTGGGTGAGCTGGGCGCATTGCTATTAGAAAACCAGGAAATAAAAACCAAAAGCCCTATCTATAATCGTCGCTTGCGTCGCTATCGCAGTTTGTGGTGTTTTGAGTTGGTAAAGAATGAGAGGGGTGTGTTATTGCCCCTGTTAGGTGATCGGCCCTTTGGCCAGCTCGAACAGCGCACCTTCTCGCGGCAGCTTTATGGCATGTTTCAGGGTCGCACTGTTGCTAATAAATGGCTTAAAGAATTAATTGCCGAGCATAGGTTGTGTAAAAAATTACTGGGGTTTGAAAAAGGCAGCGGTAGCTGTTTTAACTATCAGTTAAAAAAATGCGCTGGTGTTTGTGTTGAGCAAGAATCAGTGGCTCAGCACAACATGCGTTTGCTAACGGCGTTCGATGCCGAGAAAGTCCAGCAATGGCCGTTTGACGGACCGGCTTATATTATTGAGTGCGCCGAAGACTATCAGGACAGCGAGCATTTAGCCCAGGCAATTCATGTGATTGACCAGTGGGCCTACTTGGGTTGCGTTGATCACGAAGACCAAATTGAAGATATGCTAAGCAGTGCGCGCGAAAGTTGGTTTGATAAAGAAACTTATCGCCTACTGAATCGGCATATTCATTTGGCTAAGCCGATTGATGCGGGCAGCGGCCGATATTTTGAGGCTTGTGATGAAGATCAGGATGCAATATGAAGCCGCATGCGACTTGCGGGTATGGCTTTGAACTGGGGTATTTCACTGTATAATATGACACTATGAATAATACTGAATTTACGTCATCGCAAAAACCGCCGATTGAAATTGCGCCGGAAAATATGCCCCGGCTCAATAGCACCATGGCCATTAAAATTGGCTATTTTATTTTTCGCTTGTCGGGTTGGCGATACCGGGGTGAAATTCCCAATGTCAATAAGCTGCTAGCAGCTGCAGCACCGCACACTTCAAATTGGGACTTTATTATTGCTGTGCCGATTATTCTGGCGCTCGGTCTCAAAGCCACCATTATGATGAAAAAAGAAGCCTTTTTATGGCCTATTGATAAACTATGGCGCTGGATGGGTTTTATCCCTACCGATCGCAGTGGTGCTAAGGGTAATGTCAGTGCGGTGGTTGACCACTTTAATAACAGTGACAAGTTATGGTTTGTGCTGGCGCCCGAGGGTACTCGCAGTTTAAATACCCAATGGAAGACGGGTTTTCTTAATATTGCTCACCAAGCTCAGGTGCCCGTGTTGCTGGTGTCCTGGGATTACCCCAGCAAAACAGTGACCTTTGGTCCGTTATTTAAAACCAGCGGTGACAATGAGAAAGACCTTGCCGATATTCGTGCGCACTTTGGCCAGTTTACCGGTCGGCATCCTCATTTGCAGGGTTAGCGGGTGGGCATATAAAGCGCTAACAGGCAGTTTTTGATTTAAATAGCAGGTGATTAAAGCTTTTTGCTTAATACTTTTGAATTGCGCTGGTAGTTATATAGCGACTGTTTTTCTTCAGGCAGTGCATCGAGGCTGCTCTCATTAAAGCCGTTCTCAATAAACCAATGTGAAGTCTGTGTGGTTAGTACAAACACCATATCAAGCCCCATCGCCTTGGCGGATTTTTCAAGCTCGGCCAGTAGTGTGGCGCCGCGCGAGCCGTTGCGGTAATCGGGGTGGGTAACAATGCAGGCAATTTCGCCAATACTCCCATTTTTATAGGGGTAAAGTGCGGCTAGCGCAATAATTAAACCCTCGCGCTCTACGACAGTAAAGTGGTTGATTTCGTCTTCGAGTTTATCGCGCTCACGCTTAACCAATACTCCTTGTTCTTCTAACGGTGAAATAATATCGATAATGGCCGGCACATCGTCGGCATTGGCGGCGCGAATGGTTTCAAAATTGGCGCTAAGAATTAACGTGCCCGCACCGTCAACAGTAAACAACTCTTGTAGTAATGCGCCATCGCTGCGGTAGCTCATTAAGTGTGCGCGAGGCACACCGGCCTCAACACTGTGCACTGCCGTTTCAATACATCGAATTAACTCCGGGCCGTGTTGTTGTTGCACTTGGATATTGCTTTTTGAGGGCGCTAGTAGTTGTTTGGCGGTTGCAGGATTTAACTCTCTTTGCAGCTCACCGTCGGCGTTATAAATACCATCGGCTTCGCTAAAAGCAATGAGTTTATCGGCTTTAAGCGCGGTGGCAATTTCACTGGCCACTTGCTCGTAGGCAAGACTAAAGGTTTCGCCGGTGGGCGAATAACCCAGTGGTGATAGCAACACAACATTGCCCATTTCTAACAGGGTATTTATGGCGACAGTATCAATTTTTCGCACCAGACCGGTGTGCTGTAAATCGATACCGTCAATAATTCCAGCCGGCCTTGCAGTAATCACATTGGCTGAGGCAACGCGTACCCGCGCACCGTGCATGGGTGAATTAGATAGCCCCATCGATAACCGCGTTTCGAGCTGCGAGCGCACCAGGCTGGAGGCTTCAATGGCGGCATCCATGGTGGCTTTATCACTCACGCGCATATCGCGCACAAAGGTGCTGGTAATATTTTGTTGGGCGAGTTTATTGTCAAGTTGGGCGCGTACACCGTGAATCACAACCAGGCGAATACCCAGGCTGTTTAGCAGCGCGATATCGTTCACAATATTGCGGATGTTAGGGTGCGCAACGGCCTCACCGCTAAGCATAACCATAAAGGTTTTGCCGCGGTGCGCATTAATATAAGGCGTTGCCTGTCGAAACCAGCGAATCAGCTGGTGATGATTCGGGTTTTCCTGGGCTGGCTTGTTCTGGCCTGAAGTGTTCTGGCCATCGCTTGCGCTGGCAGCTGTTTTATTAGTTGATTTAGACATATTTGTTGGTTGATTTAGACATAGTACAAGCTTAGCAGCCAGCCGCTTTAGAAACAGTAGCGCTGGATAAGACTTTTTAACAGATCGACACCAGGCTCAATTTGCACCAGCGGTAGGTATTCATTGGCCTGGTGGGCGCAGTCAATACTGCCTGGCCCCATCACAATGGTTTGCATACCCAGTTGCTGCATAAACGGTGCCTCGGTGGCAAAGCCTGCGCTAATCGCCTGGTGGCCGGTTAATTGCTCAGCGAATTGCACCAGCTCACTGGTTTCTGGCTCTAAAAACGCACTTACGCCTTCAAACAGTGATTCAAATGTTGGGCTGATATGGCTGCCTTCTAACACCTTGTGAACGCATTGCTGAATACTGCGGCGAACATCGCTGTTATCCATGCCGGGCAGTAGGCGCACATCAAAGCGCAATTCGCAGTGGCGGCAAATTCGATTCGGCGCGTCGCCGCCGTGCACACTGGCCAGGTTTAGCGTGGGTAATATCACTTCAAAGGCCGGGTTCTGGTATTGTCTACCCCATTGCTCGCGTAGCTGCATTAGCTCGCCAATGACTTTATGCATCGCATCCAGCGCGCTATGGCCAAGGGCAGGGTTCGACGAATGCCCCGAGCGGCCTTCTAGTGCTATCGACTCCATCATTACGCCTTTATGCATGCGCACGGGTTTTAAATCGGTGGGTTCGCCAATCACAGCGTAGCGCGCCTTGGGTTTACCGGCGGCAGCCAGTGCGCGGGCACCAGCCATACTGGTTTCTTCATCGGCGGTGGCCAGTAGAATTAGCGGTTGCTGCAAGTCGCTTTGCTGGTTTAACACCTGACTAATCGCCTCTAGCGCTACAGCAAAAAAGCCTTTCATATCGGTGGTGCCTAAGCCGTACAAGCGATTATCGCGCTCAGTCACGGTAAAGGGGTCTGAGACCCATTGCGTGTCGTCGTAAGGTACGGTGTCGGTATGACCGGCGAGTATCAGCCCGCCCGGACCACTGCCTAGCGTGGCAATCAGGTTGGCTTTATTGTCGTCAACCGGCTGTATTTCAATGCTAAAACCCAGGTCCGATAATTGTTCGGCCAAAAAATCGATCACTGGCTGGTTTGAGGTGTCGAGGGCGGGGTCGGCGCTGCTAATTGAGGGCAGGGCAATCAGCTGCTTTAGGTTGTTAATCAGTTTTGGCATAAATAGTTATTGGGTCGTTATTGGCTAGTGGTCAGACACCAGGCGATGAATCAATAGTGAGCAGCAGTCAGCCTATCAAGATCCCGGTGGTGGGAAAAGCACAAAGCGTATTGCTAAATACGCTAAAGCCCGGCCAGATTGACACAAAACTGGTCTGATATTAACCGATTATGCGGGTTTATTCGCAGTATTGGCGGGTTTACTCAGCAATGGGTATTGAACAGAATGTCTGCAAAACGACTACACTTAACCAATGAATAGGCAGAAAATTTGCGTTCTTTGCGCCTAATGGGTTTTGCTAAGAGCGCGCGACCATTTTAATGAGAGTGCAAGTTGAATAATACAGCCAAAAATACAACTGGGTCGCCCAAGTTACGCGATGCCGGCAGTACGGTTAGCGATAT
>CBFHXO010000031.1:0-26355 GCA_965659815.1 Pseudomonadales bacterium | reverse complement strand
TGGCGCGACCGTTACGCATTTGCATTACCGGTTATCGCAGTGCGCCGTTTGGCGGTGGCCAGGGTATTTATATTAAATACTTGAGCAAGGCTTTGGTCGATGCCGGTCACCAGGTTGATGTGATTTCTGGTCAGCCGTACCCGCATGTCGACCCTCGGGTTCGGCTAATTAAAATGCCGGGCCTCGATTTGTTCACTAACGGTTTGGCTTCGCTGCGGCCGCGCCACCTAAGGTCGTTAACCAATATTTTTGAGTGGGTAAGTAAACTCACGGGCGGGTTTGCCGAGCCTTACTGTTTTAGCCGCCGGGTTTATAAATATTTAAGCGAGCACGGTTCGCAATACGATATTGTGCATGATAACCAGTGTCTTGGCTGGGGTATGCTTAAGCTACAAAATAAAGGTTTTAGGCTGTTAACCACTATTCATCACCCGATTACCAGCGATTTGCAAATTGCTTTAAACGCCAGCAATAAGTGGTGGGAGCGAATTTTAATTCGACGCTGGCACGCCTTTTTAATCATGCAAAAAAAGGTCGCTGCACAACTCGACCATGTAGTCACAGTATCGCAACGCTCCACAACCGATATTGCTAATGCCTTTGAATTAGACCCGGCCAATATTCATTTGGTTTACAACGGCATTGATACCGAAGAGTTTCACCCGGTAGTCGGTGTTGAACGCAATCCCTGGCAGTTAATGGCCACGGCATCAGCAGACCAGCCACTAAAAGGTTTGCGATATTTACTGCTGGCACTGGCCCAGCTGGTAGAAAAACACCCACAGCTGAAATTGTTATTGGTAAGCAAGCCCAAACCCGGCGGCGAAACCGAGCAATTGGTTCAGCGCTTAAAGCTCGAAAAGCATATTGAATTTGTTCACGGTATTAGCACCGAGGCACTGGTTGAGCACTATGCGCAATCCAGTATTGCCATTGTTCCTTCGGTATACGAAGGGTTTGGTTTACCTGCGGGTGAAGCCATGGCCTGTGCCGTACCGGTGGTATCGACTAATGGTGGCGCGCTACCCGAAGTAGTTGGTGATGCCGGTTTGATTGTTAATGTTAAAGATGCCGATGCCATTGCGCAGGCTATTGAAAAATTGCTGCTTAATGAAGAGATCAGGGCGCACTATGCTTTGGCGGGCAGGCAGCGCATTGAACAAAAATTTTCTTGGGCGTTGGCGGCAAAAGAAATGTCTGCGTTGTACTACCAAATTATTGATGGCGAAAATAAAACTGCAGCAGCGGTATCGACAGCCTCAGACAGCTTAAATATTGAGGTTGCCAATGCAAACCGTTAATTTTAATCACCTGCCATTATCCCGTGGCGATAAAGTGCTGGACCTTGGCTGTGGCGAAGGCCGGCATGTGATTTCTGCCTATATCGAAGCTGATTTGCAGGCGGTGGGGGTCGATTTGGGTTTTGAAGATTTAAAAATTACTGCCGAAAAATTTGCCGATTTTGCCGAACCCGACAACGGCAACAAAAGTTTTGGTTTGTCCATGGCCAACGCCTTGTCGTTGCCATTTGCCGATAACACCTTTGATGTAGTGATTTGCTCAGAAGTGCTTGAGCATATTCCCGACTATCAATCGGCGCTCACCGAAATAGAGCGCGTACTGGCACCGGGTGGTCGTTTTGTTGCCAGCGTTCCGCGCGCCTGGCCAGAGCGTATATGTTGGGCGTTTAGCCGTGAGTACCACGAAGTTGAAGGCGGTCATGTCAGGATTTTTAACGCGGGCGAATTGCGCAGCGATATTGAGCAACGCGGTTTTAACTACTACCAAAGGCATTGGGCTCATGCCTTACACGCGCCGTTTTGGTGGCTAAAGTGTTTGTTTTGGGATAGCCAGGAACAGTCGAAGCTTATTGCCTGGTATCACCGATTTCTGGTGTGGGACTTAATGGACCGCCCATGGTTTACCCGTACACTGGAAAAACTATTAAACCCGTTAATGGGTAAAAGTGTTGTGATGTATTTTAAAAAACAGGAAGCCGGGGCCTGAAGGGTGGGCGAAACTGAATTATGAGTGGATTATATTTATCAAAAGGTTTATTCCCGCAGGCGTTTTTTGCGCCCACGGTGGAATACATTCGCAGCGTGCAATTGCCCAGTGGCGCAATTCCGTGGTTTGAAGGTGGCTATTGTGACCCCTGGGACCATGTCGAAGCCGCAATGGGTTTAAGTATATGTGGTGACTATGATTCTGCCGAGCGCGCTTATCACTGGTTGGCCGAGCAGCAGTTGGCCGATGGCAGCTGGTGGGCGGCCTATAAAGATAATATTGTTGAAAATGACGAGCGTCGTGAAACCAATTTTGTTGCCTATGTTGCCACTGGCGTATGGCATCATTATTTAATCAGCCAACGGCGTGAGTTTCTTGAGTATATGTGGCCGGTTGTTGATGCTGCTATTGGCTTTGTGATTGCACAGCAGCAAGAAGAAGGTGATATTAACTGGGCGGTGGATACTCAGGGTAACCCTAAATGCGATGCTCTGGTAACCGGCTGCAGCTCTATTTATAAAAGCCTTGAATGCGCGCACAATATTTCGGTTACTTTAAATCACCTGCGACCTGAGTGGTTGCTTGCGCGCAAGAAGTTGGGTAATGCCTTAAGAAATAAGCCAGATCGTTTTGACAGAACCTGGGAGAGCAAGTCGCGCTACTCGATGGACTGGTTTTATCCGGTATTAACCGGCGTTATTCCCAAGGCGCAGGCCTCACAGCATTTGCAGGCGCGCTGGCATGAGTTTGTCGAAAAGGATATGGGTTGTCGCTGTGTGTCGGATGAACCATGGGTGACGGTGGCGGAGTCTTGCGAATTAACTATGGCTTTACTGGCTGCCGGTGATCACGCGCGCGCGGTCGAGCTATATAGCTGGTTACACCAATGGCAACTCGATGATGGTTCATACTGGACCGGTTATCAGTTTGCGCAAGACTTATTGTGGCCAGATGAAAAGCCAACCTGGACCGCAGGCGCTATTTTATTGGCCGCAGATGCATTAACTGAGCATACACCCGCTTCGCGTTTATTTACTAAAGTTGAATTGCTCGACTACCGCCCCGAAGAGTCTATGGGCAGCGCCTAGCTGCCCGCAAGCTTGTATTAAAGACGTCGAAATAATCCCAGCGTGTTCACGGTGGGTAGTTCTTCAAATAAGCCCGAGGCTTTTGCCAGTTTCCAAATAGTGTAGGGTGCTTGCCCGCCGTCGTCGGGGTTAGGGAAAATATCGTGTATTGCCAGTATGCCGCCGGTGCATACATGAGCCGCCCAGGCGCGAAAATCAGCCATTGCTGCCTCCATACTATGACCGCCATCAATAAATACCATACCTAACGGTGTAGCCCAGCGGCGCGCTGCTAATGTTGATGTTGCGACAATCGGAACTACCGTATCTTCGAGCGCGGCGCTTTTCATCACCCGACGAAATTCTTTAAAAGTATCCATCATTGCGACATCGGCATCATAAAGGTCGCCATCGTGATACTCCTCACCCAGCTGATGTTCTTCGGAGCCGCGATGGTGATCTATGGCATAAACAATATTATTATTTTGCTTGCAGGCAGTGCCCAAATAGACCGTTGATTTACCACAGTAGCTGCCGACTTCCAGGCATGGACCTAACGCAGCTGTTTCGACAGCCGCATTAAATAGTGCGGCGCCTTCATCGTCGGCCAAAAAGCCTTTAACGGCGTCGATATTAATGGGTAAATCCTGTTTGCTAAAAGCCATAATTTTGCTAACTCTAAAATAAGCCAAGTATCATTGTAGCCGCGCACCATAGCGAGAATGGTAAGTAAAGGCAACGATCAGATCGGCCGCTTTTTAAGTTTAAGAGCGATTTTGTACTGGTTTGACGCTGCTGTTGGTTAGAAGATTAGTAGGTGAGTAGGTGAGTAGGTGAGTAGGTGAGAAGGGGTTTGAATTTTGTCCGACTAAAACTAAATCCGCTTCCTTGCTGAACGGCACAACGTCCTGTTGCGTCCGGTTTTAGTCGGACAAAATTCAAACCCCTTCTCACCTTGATCGAGCTTGGTTGCACGCGACTTAGTATGATCGCAGTTTAATGACCCGTTTGGTCGGAACTCGGTATACTTAGCCGTGCTGGCAATAGCAGCTTGGTTTTGATTTTAGCTAAGGCGAACTAATTATGAGCGAACCCTCTTTAAATATTGCGCGTTTACTGCTGGCCCAGCAAGATAACGACAATACCGCTGTGCTATTTGAAGACCAGCGATGGTCATATCGCGAGTATATTGGCTTGTGCAGCAACTTCGCCAATATGCTGTTAGAGCAGCATCGCGATGGGCCATTACATATTGGTGTACTGCTCGACAATGTACCCGATTATCTGGTGGTATTAGGCGGGGCAGCACTCGTGGGCGGCGCAGTGGTTGGCCTAAACCCAACCCGTCGTGGGGCCGAACTTGAACGCGATATTCGCCATGCCGACTGCCAGTTTATTATTACTGAAAATCGGCATCTCGACGAAATAGCCGACTTGGATACAGGCGTTGATGCAGCGAAAACTTATAATATTGATCAGCCACGCTGGCATGAAGCACTACAAGCGCAACAGCATAAAGCGATTCCTGAGCTTGAGATTAATACCAGTGAACCGTATTTATTAATTTTCACTTCGGGTACTACCGGGCACCCCAAAGCAGCTATTTGCACCCAGGCGCGCCTGGCTGGTATTGCTGCTGTATTTCCCGATATGAACGGCATGTCGTCTAACGATATTGCTTATTTATGTATGCCGCTATTTCATTCTAATTCGCTAATGGCTAACTGGGCACCTATGCTGGCAATGGGTGCGGCAATTGCGTTGCGGCGTAAGTTTTCGGCTTCGGGTTTTTTGCCGGATATTCGTCGCTATGGTTGCACCTATATGAATTACGTTGGTAAACCATTGACCTATATTTTGGCAACGCCAGAGCTGGCTGACGATGCAAGCAATAGCTTAAAGCTGGCGTTTGGCAATGAAGCCGTGGTGCACGATATTGAACGCTTTGAAAAACGCTACGCCTGTAAAGTGGTTGATAATTACGGTTCAACCGAAGGTGGTATTAATATTATTCGCACACCAGAAACGCCTAAAAATGCATTGGGTGTTGGCCAGCCTGGCACTGTGGTGCTTAATCAAGAAACCGCCGAGCCCTGCGCAGTGGCACAGTTTGATAGCCATGGGCGTTTGAGCAATGCTGATGAAGCGGTTGGCGAAATTGCCAATAATCAATCGGCTGCTTCGTTTGAAGGTTACTGGCGCAATCAGGAGGCTGATAGCGAGCGAACCCAGGGCGGTATTTTTTGGAGCGGTGACCTGGGCTACATGGATAGCCAAGGTATTATTTATTTTGGTGGTCGCAATTACGATTGGCTACGCGTTGATGGCGAAAATTTTGCCGCAGCGCCTATAGAAACCATTCTTACCCGCCACTCCGCTATTGATATTGCCGCCGTTTATGCCGTGCCCAACTCAGACGTAGGTGATGATGTGATGGCAACGCTATTACTGTCTTGCAATAGTGATTTTGAACAGCTGGCGCTGCCGCAGTTTTTACAACAGCAAAGTGACTTGGGTACCAAAATGTCGCCGCGCTATATTCGCGTCACAGCCACGATGCCAACTACGGCATCTAACAAAGTCATTAAGCGGCAGCTGCGCGCCCAGGCCTGGGTATGCGATGACCCGGTGTGGGTGCGCCTGCAAGACGGGAGTTTTGTCAGTCTCGACAACGATTTACAACAGCAGATATACGACCGCTTTGCCGCTAGGGGTAGGGAGTCGGCGCTGGATTTTATCTAGTAATATCCGACCCCGCTGCTGTGATTAGCGGCCAGCCCCGCTGAGACTTTTGTTCTGGAAGCTATGCTCTGGATGCCATGTCCTGGAAAGTTTGCCTTAGAAAATTGAATTGCCTCATAGAATTTGCACAAAAAATAACCTTAAATAATTGTCTCCAATGCCGCTTCACTTAAGCTTGGCCTTACTTGCTTGCACAGTCATTGTGCGTTTTTTGTCCAGCGACAGCTTGCACTGTGTAATTGTCAGCAATTTCAACGTATTTTAGCGAGATAGGTCTATGCTCAATAGAATCGAGTTCACTTTTTGGCGCTGTTTTTTAGCGCTTATGTAAAGCAATAGATACAGCCTCTCTAGAACTCTGATCATTGCTTATTGCCCAAGGATTCGTTTTGCCAACACGTTCACTGAATCAGTTAATCGTAGTTCAGCGCCATTTAGCATGTTTATGTAGTTTTCTGTGCAGTTTGTTATGTGGTTTGGTGTTTTCATCAAACGGCATTGCCAGCAGCGATAAAGCCACGTTTTTACCCATGGTTTTTAATGTTAACGGTTATGCATTGCTTGCCGACTTGCAAGAAAATACCCAGCTACTGGAAAAAATTATTACCGATATTCCGGCCAATGGACAAACTCATTATAAGGGCGCGTTTAGCGGTTATCCCGACAGTGCTATTCGTGTTTCTGAAATAAATGGTCACTGGCGCGGCATCGTGTTGTTTGAAAACCAGCTTTACCAAATTAATGCCAGCTATAACGCCAATGCGGCCAGCAGTTCCGGCTTATTGGCCTCTAGACCTGATTGGCCCAGCGAAGAAACCCGGTTATGTGCTTCACCCACTGACCATAATGACTCGGCTATGCATAGCATTGATGCTCCATCGATATCGACATCGGCAACTATGCCAGCAGTTGAACTCAATGTAACAACTGCTATGAGTAATAACCTGGTGACATCGGTGGCAACGCTTGCCGATGTTTGCATCAACCCTATTGATGGTGTTTGCCTGTTGCCGGAAATTGAATTTGCTTACGACCTGAGCTATCAAAACCTGCCCAGCGCAGAAACGCCGTTGCAAAGAGCTGTGCGCGAAATTAATGAAATGGAATTGTTTTTTATGTCGGGCATGGGTTTTCAATTTAGTCGGCTAAGCCTGACTATGTTAGATGCGACCCAGGACAGTTTGATTGGTAGCAGCGATGATCCCGATACGCTGCTAAACCGCTTGCGTATTTTACGCGGCAGCAACCAGCTTGGTTATTTGCAAAATCCGCGTTCTATTTTCCACTTTGTTACTGGCCGGGATTTTCCCACCGTACCCGGCCCCGACGGTGGCAATATTATTGGAATTGCTTACCTTAACCAGGTCTGTGCAAGCTTTGGCCAGAATACCGGGTTGACCGATGCTGGTTATACCTCGCTGGTCAGTTTGGTTATGGCGCATGAGATTGGCCACAATATGGGTGCTGGTCACGATACGACAAGTGGCAACGGATGCCCTTCTAACCAGAATGTGATGTCACCCAGCTTGGGTGTTTTTGCAGCGGGATTTAGCGCATTTTCTTCTTGCTCGATAAGTGAAATTAATCAAAGCGTGGCAGCTGCACTATCAACCAGTTGTTTTGATTTCCCCGTTGACGTGGGTATTAACGCCGATAGCAATAATCCGCTTAGTCCAAACCGGGTCGACCCATTTGATCTGGTTTATAGCATTAATGCCGATGATGGTTATATATCAATTAGCAGTGTACAGATTGATGGAGTTATCCCGAATAACGCCGAGGGAAACTTCATTAATGCAATGGTCAGCGGTGGAAGTTGTAGTGTCACTAGCTCGACTTATCGCTGCACGGTGGATGATCCTTCAGCCAGTATGCAATTAACCATTACAGCTTCTGTCGATGAAAACGCCGATGAGTTTACGGTGCAGCATACGGTGCAAGCTAGCGGTAGTCACATTACTGATGTGCGCGTATTCAATAATACCATCACGGATGTGCTCAATAATTTTGGTGCGGCTAGCGGCGACCCTGCGCCTGAAATTGGCCCGGGCGATGGTAGTTCAGCGAATAGCGCTGATAATAGTTCAGGCGGCAGTTCTGGCGGTGGTGGCGCAGTAAGCCCGCTGAGTTTACTGCTGATGCTGGTTATTGCGCTGATTGGCCATCGTCGGTTTTAGCCGGAACCAGTGCGCTCATAATTAAGCCCAATTCAAATAATAACCAGGTGGGTATTGCCAGTAGCGATTGCGAGATCACGTCGGGCGGTGTTAGCAGCATGCCAAATACAAAACAAACCACAACAATATAGGGACGCTTGGCAGCCAGCGATTGCCTCGTGGTGACACCTGCACGAATTAAAATAAAGGTCGCTATAGGAATTTCAAACGCCAAGCCAAAGGCGAAAAACAACTTTAGGATAAATGCTAGGTAGCTGCTAATATCCGGTGTGACTGCAATACCCTCGGGGGCAATACTGGTAAAAAAGCCAAATACTAGTGGGAAAACCACGTAATAGCAAAAAGCGATGCCTAAATAAAATAATAATATACTGCTGAGAAATAATGGAATGGCCAGTTTTTGTTCATTGCGGTACAAGCCGGGTGCGATAAACGACCATAGCTGAAAGAGTACCACTGGAATGGCGATAAAAAACGACAGTATCAGCGTGAGTTTAAACGGCGCAAAAAAAGGTGCCGTCACATCGGTGGCAATCATGCTTGTGCCTTCAGGCAATAATTGCTGGATAGGCAGCGAGAAAAATGTGTAGATATCGTTGGCAAAGTAAACCAGGCACAAAAAAATCACCAATACTGAACCAATACTTTTAAGCAGGCGGCTGCGCAGTTCGAGCAGGTGTTCAACCAATGGTTGCTCTTTATCACTGTCGTCGTGGTTGTTGTTATCGTTGTCATCGTCAGATGGCGCGGCAGTATTAGGCATGGTTAACTTGGACAGTGTTGGGTTAGATAGGGTTAGCTGGATTTGTCGTCAGATTCAGGTGAGCTTGCATAGGGGCTTTCGCTATCGATATCGCTATAGCCGCTGTCAATATCGTCGAGGCTATCTTTAAAGGCTTGCTCGGTTTGTTTTAGTTGCTCTGACGGTTCGCCAAGTTGGTGCAAAACATTTTCATTATGAATTTGCTGGCGAATTTCGTCGGCGTTAATCTCTCTCTCGATATCGGCCTTAATATCATTAAAGCTGCGCTTAATTTTGCCCAGCCAAATTGCCACGGTTTTTACTGTTGCCGGCAGTCGCTCCGGCCCCAGCACAATTAGCGCTATTACGCTAATTAACAGGATTTCCTGAACACCAATATCCACGCCCAGTACTCTCGTTAGTCAGACTGCTTACTATTGGCAGATTCTGGCTGCTTGCTGTCGGCTTTGCTTGAGTTGTCTTCTATCTCTTTGCCTTCGTCTTCAGTCAGCGAACTTCGAAACCCCTTAATTGCACCGCCTAAATCACTGCCAATATTTTTTAGCCGCTTGGTGCCAAAAATCATAACTACAATGGCGAGAATAATCAGTAGCTGCCAAACACTAATACCACCTAAGCCCATAAGCCTTCTCCTGTTAGTAAGTTTGCCGGTTTAACGCCAGTTAAAGGTTAGATACCCGTTGGCTAAAACCTGGATAAATATAAGCGCGCTTATTGATTGCGCGCTGCTTTTTCATCAATGCCAGAAACGCCAAAGCGTTTTGCCAGTTCATTTAATACCTCATTGGCATTGCAGTCGAAATGCGAAAGCATTACCAATGAATGAAACCATAAGTCAGCAGTTTCGGCGATGAGTGCCGACTTTTCTGTCTCGGCCTGCTTGTTTTTGCGAGCCAGCTCAAAGTCCTTGGCGGCAATTACCGTTTCTGTTGCCTCTTCGCCAATTTTTTCGAGTATTTTATTTATCCCCTTCGCATGTAACTGTGCAACATAGGAGGTGTCTGGGTCGGCAGCCTTGCGTTGCTCCAGTATGTCGGTCAGTTGATTTAATATATCGCTCATCGCGCTTGCCTTTTAATGCGTGCGTAATACTTGCTGCATAGTACTCGTATTCAGTAAATATCAGCTGGGTCTTTTATTGGGGCTTCAACGCTTATCCAGCCCTGGTCACTATTGTATTGTTGATACATGCAGCTTTCTCTGCCAGTGTGACAGGCAATACCGCCGACTTGTTCTACTAACAAGAGCAGCGTATCGCCGTCGCAGTCTAGCCTGATATCAATAATTTTTTGGATATGGCCGGACGATTCTCCTTTATGCCAAAGTCGCTGCCGCGAACGCGACCAATACACGGCTTCACCTTTTTCAAAACAGGCGCGCAATGCAACGCGATTGATCCAGGCCAACATTAACACTTTTTTGCTCGCGGCATCTTGCGCAATGGCGGGCACTAGTCCCTGGCTGTTCCAATGAACCGCGTCGAGCATCGCGTTGATTTTAGCCTCTGTATCGCCGGTGTCTGTGGTCATAATAATAGTGATAGTAATTGTGCTTAACGTATATGAGCAACTCTAGAGCTGTATAAGATAGTCGCTAGTGTAACGCTAAATAGCCTCCAGCCGATAGTATGCCGGCGA
The DNA here is from genome assembly GCA_965659815.1 of Pseudomonadales bacterium. Classification (GTDB taxonomy): domain Bacteria; phylum Pseudomonadota; class Gammaproteobacteria; order Pseudomonadales; family UBA7434; genus UBA7434. The sequence goes on along the minus strand of CBFHXO010000031.1, from coordinate 15,962 downwards.
TCAGCAGTAATTTTAACCAACGCAATTCACGGCGTTGACCCAGTTGCGCCCGTTCGAGCTGTTCAATGCGCTGTTGTAGGGCCTGTCGGCTTGTGGGTGCTGCATTATGGTTAGATGCATTGGTCTGGTGTAGCTCTCTCAGCAGTAAATTGGGCAGTGCAGGTAATGCTTCGAGCAGCGCGGGCGACTGGTTTTTCAGTTCTTTTAACAGTCGTTGTGGCGAGTAGCGCTCGGCCATCCACTTTTCTAAAAACGGGTGTGCGGTTTGCCATAGGTCGAGTTCGGGGTATAGCTGTCGCCCCAGGCCTTCGATATTCAGCAGCGTTTTTTGTAATAGTATCAGCGATGGCTGGACTTCCATGCCAAAGCGCCGCGCCGCTTGGAATAAATAAATGAGTAAGGTACCAAATGAAATTTCGGCCAATGGTTTTTCAAAAATAGGTTCGCAAGCGCTGCGAATCACACCGGCAAATGATTGTAAGTGCGTACCTGCGGGTACCCAGCCCGATTCAATATGCAATTGCGCTACCTGTTCGTAGTCGCGATTAAATACTGCCAGCAAATTGCGCGCTAAATAGTAACGGTCGAAATCCGAGAGCGAACCCATAATGGCGCAGTCGATCCCGATATAACGCGGCGACTCGGGTGTGCCTGGGTCAACAAAAATATTGCCTGGATGCATGTCGGCATGAAAAAAATTATGCTCAAACACCTGAGTAAAAAATATTTCTACACCGCGCTCGGCGAGCAATTTAAGGTTGGTGCCCTTGGCATTGAGCTGGTCGATCTCAGATACCGGAATACCAAAGATACGTTCAAGTACCAAAATTTGGCTGCCGCTATATTCCCAAATGACAGCGGGAATAAATAATAGCTGTTTAAGTGCTTCGTCAGCTTCAAAGTTGCGCTTAAGCTGCGAGCAGTTGGCAGCTTCACGCTTTAAGTCGAGTTCATCGAGAATGGTGTGCTGATAATCGCTAACCACTTCAACCGGCCTAAGCCTGCGGCCATCAATTGAAAAGCGCTCTAAGGTTCGCGCTAACATAAAGAGTATTTTTAAATCACGGGCAATAATGGTTTCTATGCCTGGTCGCAGTACTTTAACCACTACTTGCTGGTCGTTGTGCAAAGTGGCGGTGTGAACTTGCGCCACCGATGCCGATGCCAGTGGTGTGGTGCTAAAGTCCTTAAAGGCTCGGTCAACGGTCTGGTTTAATGCGGCCTCAATAATGGCGACAGATTTGTTGCTGTCGAACGCTGGTACCTGGTCTTGCAGCAGCGCAAGCTCATCAGCAATGTCGTCGGGCAATAAGTCGCGGCGGGTCGATAGTAACTGGCCAAACTTAACAAAAATGGGGCCGAGGTCTTCAAGCGATTTTCGCAATCTTTCGCCACGGGATGCATTGTTATTGGGTAGTAGTTGAATAACGCGTAGCAGTGCGCGTAGTGATAGTGGCAGCGGTGTGTTTGGGATTAGTGTGTCCAGCCGATAGCGCAGCGCAATGCGGATAATATAAAAAATGCGAAGTAACCGGCTCATTAATGATTGGTGTCCTGTGTTAATTCTTGCTGCTGTGCTGGCTGGCCAGTCGTTTTAACTGGGCATCAATGCGGTCAATTTGCATTTCGGTTGTGCGCAGTTGCGAGTAAAAGTTTTCGCATTCAATGCGCGTAGGTAGCAATCGGGCTTCTTCGTGAAGAAAATCATTGACACTGCGGTGCAGGGTTTTACGCGCCTGCTTGCCAAAATTAACTGCATTACTGGCCAGCTTGCCGGCAAAGTGTGCGGGTATATCGCCAATAAAACGCGCGATATAGGCTTGCCAGTCGAGGTCGATATCGGCGGCAATGGCTTTTAGTTCCATGAATAGATTGCTATCGCCATGAATTTTAAGGTTGCCGTTAATCAGTGCCGATGCGGTATCGTCGGCACTGATGAGCGCAAACCATTCTTGTGATGGGCCTTCAATTCCAGCATCTACTTGCTGTTCGTAATGCTGTAAGATTTCTACTTGCGCATCGACGCGAATATAAAATGCTAGTGCGGGCTTGGTGCAGGCTATACGAATAATGCGGCCGCGATGATTCGCCAGTTTGTCCTGAGTGGTTTTGTCCAGTGACAGGCTGGCGTTAATCGCATTTTCAAGTGCGGCGCAACTGGCAGCGGTTAGGGTGGGGTCGATCATAATGAATTGCTCAGAGCTTAATCCCTTTGTGTACTGCGACAATACCGCCGGTCATATTATGGTATTCGCATTTGACAAACCCCGCGTCCTCTAACATGGCTTTTAAGGTTTCCTGGTCGGGGTGCATGCGAATGGATTCGGCCAGGTACCGATAGCTGTCTTCGTCTTGGGCCACTAGCTTGCCAATTTTTGGCAGTATTTTGAATGAGTAGGTATCGTAAAGCTGCGACAGGAGTGGGTTGTTCGGTTTGGAAAATTCCAACACCAGCAAGCGACCGCCTGGTTTTAGCACGCGGTTCATCGAGCGTAGCGCCAGGTCTTTGTCGGTGACATTGCGTAGGCCAAAACCAATGGTAATACAGTCAAAGTAATTATCGGGAAAGGGCAGGTATTGTGCATCGCCTTGCACGTATTGAATATTGCCGCAGACACCCGCATCGGTTTGCCTGTCGCGGCCAGTGCTTAGCATTGCGGCATTGATATCTGATAATACAACTTCGCCCTCTTCACCCACCAGGCGCGAGAACTTTGCCGCCAGGTCGCCGGTGCCACCGGCCAGATCCAGTACTTTATGCCCGGCCCTGACTGCGGAGATTTCAATGGTAAAGCGCTTCCAAAGGCGGTGGATACCGGCCGACATCAAGTCGTTCATAATATCGTAGCGGTTGGCCACCGAGGTAAACACTTCACCTACCAGGTCGGCTTTGTCGTCTTTATCGACCTGTCGGTAACCAAAGTGTGTGGTGCTATCTTCCGCCGGGATGTCATTTTCGCTATGAGTCGTTTCGCCGTTCATTTTACTGGTTATCGCTTTATGGGTGGCTTGACCAAGATTGGCCCCGCGCTATTTCGTTGGATGTTCGCATATTGAGTTTTTTGAGTATCGACTGCCATTGTACCTGTCTGCGATGCCTGGCAACAGCGCGATGCGGCGTTGATTACTACCGTCTCATGCTTTGGCATGGTTTTTACTGCAGCGGCTGTGCTATTTTACCTGCTGAAGGTTTTACTGAACCTGTCTTTAGTGAAATCAGTCACTATGGGATTCAACCACAGTCGGAAGTAAACGATGCCAAGCTCGACCCAGCACGACCTGGACAGTATTCTCAAAAGCTCCAGCGCCATGAATGCCGTGCGTATAGAGGCGTTTTTAGACGAGAGTGCGATTCCGCTGCGCTTGGCCTCTGCGGGCGGCGACGGAGTGCCGCTGGTGTCGTCACTGTGGTACCAGTATAGCCAGGGTGCGTTTTATAGTGCCACCCATAAGTCGAGCCTGGTGGCCAAGCGCTTGCTGGCCAATCCCGTCTGTGGTTTTGAAATTGCTGCCGATCATATGCCCTACTGTGGCGTTAGGGGGCAGGGCAGGGTTGAGATGCTTAGCGATGGCGCCAGCGAGCTATTGGCCGATTTATTTGAGCGTTACCATATTGATCCCACCAGTCATCTCGCGATCTGGCTGCAAAGTCGCAGTGCTGACGAATATGTGATTTGTATACGACCTAACTGGCTAACCTCCTGGGATTACGCGTCGCGTATGACTCGCTAGCGCACTTGCCTCAGCCGTAATTAACCCCCCCCTTCCTCGGTCATTGCTTCCCGTTACTTTCATTGTGTGATTTTTCTAAACTGCCTGAAAAATGCGCTACACTGAAGATATTTGAGGTGTGACAAACCGAGCTACAATCGTCTAGCTCGACATTGATAAACCTCAATTAATTCATATGTTTAAAGGTTTTTTAGTACTTTTAGAAAACTCCAGAAAGCCCCGCTTTATTAACTATAAGAGCTGACCATTGAATTCGCTCGACTACTGGATTTATCCCGAATACAAAACTGACCCCGAGCGTTTACTGCGCGGGCGGCTTATTGTGGGCTTGCCTTACTTTAATTTGCTGCTTTGTATTGCCGCCCAGTTCGTGGTGTATATGCTGATTACCCGGTCTATGGAAGGTTCCGGGATTGGTCAAACAATCGTATTATTTTTTATTGTATTTTACTGTTTTCTATTATTTGCATTCAGGCGCTGGGGGTCTTTTTTCTGGGCCGGCAACGTGCTCTGCCTGGTCAGCTTTATTGGCACCACAACGGCCATCTATATTGGTGGCAGCTATCCCGCACCCATGGGGGGTTTGGTTGTGTTGGTGCCGGTATTGGCGTTTTTGGTGCCCGGCCAGAAGTCCGGGCTGTTTTGGACTGCGGTGGTGGTGGTGTCCGAAATTCTGTTTGCCTAGTTGGCGTATTCACCGCTTTGGGGGCAGTGCACTCCGTATATGCCAGAGCAGGCCTATGTGCCTGGAGCGCTAATGGCATCGGTGATTACCGTGGGCATTATCGCCGGCGGCTTTTATATTATCGACCGGCTCAACTTGGATTTGCGTCGCGAGCTGTTTGTCGAGCGCAGTTTTCTTGAATACAACGCCGCTCACGACAGTTTAACCGGTTTGCATAACCGTCGTGCCTTCGATGCTATTTTCAAGGATATTACCAAACGCGCTGCCAATGACCGTTTTGCCTTGCTCTATCTCGACCTCGATGGCCTTAAGCCTATTAACGAGAGTCTGGGGCATGAGGTGGGTGATGAGTTGCTGATTAAATTTGGCGAACGATTGCAGCGCGCAATTCGTGATGACGATGTGGTGGCGCGTATTGGTGGTGACGAATTTGCGATTATTGTTAAACGCGTTGACCAGGTGCATCAGGTTGAGCGGATATTGCAAGGATTGCTACAAGTAATTCGCCAACCGCTGGATATTGCTGGGCAAGTATTCATAATAAAAAGCAGTATTGGTGTTGCGTTTTGGCCAGCCCAGGCTGAGAGCCAGAGAGAACTGTTTATGAAGGCCGATAATGCCATGTACCAAAGTAAGCGTCTGGGTTCAGCTTATACCTTTTGTTAATCGCTGCTGCTTGTTAATGCTGCTGGTAAAAATTGCACGCGAGTGATTTAGTTTTTTCCCGGGTCAAATAAGCTCACCACCTGTACTTCGGGATCGCGGTTTTTACCCTGCTCAATTAATCGATCAAGATAATCCTGCCAGTATTCCTTGCGCTTTTCGCATAGCTCGCGCAAGTAATCCCAGCTATAAATACCGCTATTGTGCTCGTCATCAAAGATAATTTGTAATGCGTAATTGCCGACAGCGCTTATAGAGGCTATGCCTACGCCTTTTTTTCCATGCTGAAGCACCGCCTGGCTGGGGTGATGGCCCCGCACTTCAGCTGATGGCGAGTAGACGCGCAGGTATTCGGCGTCTAGCGAAAAGCGTTGCTGGTCGGCATAAGCCAACTCCAATTGCTTTGACTGTTTGTGCAGCTTAACCGTTTCGGGTATCAACTCTTCGCACCTTTGTTTGAGTGTTCGGTTGCGGATTGCAAAATAAAGCAGCTTACAAGATAAAGCGGCTTAGATCTTCATCGGCGGCCAGTACTTCAAGCGCTTGGTCTACATAGCTGCTATCAATAGACAGCGACTGGCCATCTAAATCGCAGGCATCGAACGATGCGTTTTCTAGCAGGCGTTCAAGTAGCGTATGCAAGCGCCTGGCGCCAATATTCTCGGTTTTTTCGTTCACCTGCCAGGCGGTTTCGGCAATGCGCTTAATCCCGTCGGTATTAAATTCAACTGTCAGGCCTTCGGTGGCAAGCAACGCCTGGTATTGCTCGGTGAGCGATGCGGCAGGCTCGGTGAGTATTTTTTCAAAATCTTCGGGCGTGAGCGCTTCGAGCTCAACGCGAATAGGCAGGCGACCTTGCAGCTCCGGAATTAAGTCCGAGGGCTTGGATAAATGAAATGCTCCTGAGGCAATAAATAAAATATGGTCGGTTTTAATCATGCCGTGCTTGGTGCTCACGGTGCTGCCTTCAATTAACGGCAGTAAATCGCGCTGCACGCCTTCGCGTGAGATATCGCCACCACTGGCTTCCTGGCGCTTGGCGACCTTGTCGATTTCATCAATAAACACAATGCCAGTTTGCTCGGCCGCGTGTATGGCTTCGCTTTTAATTTCTTCTTCGTTAACCAGCTTGCTCGCTTCTTCTTCGCGCAGTTGTTTTAGTGCGTCTTTAACGCTGAGTTTTTTAGTGCTTTTTTTATCTTTGGAAAAATTCGAAAACATGCCTTGTAGCTGGCTGGTCATATCTTCCATGCCGGGAGGCGCCATAATTTCTACGCCAATTGGGGTTGCGCTCACTTCTATTTCAATTTCTTTGTCATCGAGGTCGCCTTCGCGCAGTTTTTTTCTAAACAGTTGGCGGGTGCTGGTTTGCTTCTCTGCTTCATCAGTATCGCGTGCTGGTGGCAACAATACATCAAGTACGCGCTCTTCGGCCGCCTCACTAGCCCGAAACTCCACTTTTTTCATGGCAATTTCGCGATGGTTTTTGATCGCGACATCGGCTAGGTCGCGGACAATTGATTCAACGTCGCGGCCAACATAACCAACCTCGGTAAACTTGGTCGCTTCGACTTTAATAAATGGCGCATTGGCCAATTTGGCAAGTCGCCGTGCTATTTCAGTTTTACCGACACCGGTAGGTCCGATCATTAAAATATTTTTGGGCGTGATTTCTGCGCGTAGCGATTCATCTAGTTGCATGCGGCGCCAACGGTTGCGTAACGCTATAGCGACTGCGCGCTTGGCAGCGCTTTGGCCAATAATATGTTTATCAAGCTCGTGAACAATTTCTCTGGGCGTCATCGACATGGTGGGTGGATATCCTTGTTAAGTCGGTATGGGTTTGTGTAGCGAATGCGGTGGCTGTCTATTCGCTATCTAACACCTCAATGGTGTGGTTGTGATTGGTGTAAATGCAAATGTCGCCAGCGATTGAGAGGCCTTTTTTAACAATATCCTCTGCACCCAACTCGGTGTTGTCGAGCAGCGCGCGCGCCGCACTTTGTGCAAATGGGCCGCCAGAGCCAATGGCAATTAAGCTGTCTTCGGGTTCAATGACGTCACCGTTACCGGTAATTACCAGCGAACTTTTACTATCGGCAACCGCGAGCAATGCCTCAAGTCGTCGCAGCGAGCGGTCGGTTCGCCAATCTTTTGCCAGCTCCACGGCTGCGCGGGTCAGGTGGCCTTGGTACTTTTCGAGTTGTGCTTCAAAGCGTTCGAATAAGGCAAAGGCATCGGCAGTACCACCGGCAAAGCCGGCCAGTACTTTGCCGTGATATAGGCGTCGAACCTTACGAGCATTGCCTTTCATCACGGTATTGCCCATAGATACCTGGCCATCGCCGCCAATAACTACTTGGCCGTTGCGCCGAACCGAGAGTATGGTGGTGCCCCTGTACTGTTCCATGCATGTAAACCTTTAGGTTAAGTCTATGAAATTAATAGTGTTATAGTGTTGGTCTATGCGCGAGCTGCATTCTGTTGGTGGTGCTGCGTCGGTACAGCTTGGGTATATGCTGGCAAAAATTTCGATTTCAATAGCGCAGTGGCTTTTATCTTGAATGGACGCAGTGATCTAATTCGTCGCGCTGCATACACTATTGGCTCGCTGCGCTGCATAACCATTTATTCACTGCGCTGCATAACCATGGCTTCAATACCATTGGCCATAATAATGGCGCGTGTTGATGCCATTTGGCTGCGCTTTTCAAATGGTCCCAGTCGCACCCGGTACCAGCGGTTGCCGGAGTCGTTAACAGCGCTGGATACGGTGGGTTCCAGCCCCAGCAATGTTAGCTCAACTAGCCGCTGTTCGGCCTGCTGGGGGGTTCTAAATGAACCGGCTTGAATCAGGTAAACCGCACCTTTAACACTGGGGCGATCACTGTCATAGCCGGTGTCTTCCGGCACTCGTACTTCAAAGTCTTTTAGCTTGCTGTAAAAGCTGTAGGCGTCTGCTGTGTTGGCTTGAGTATTATTGGCTTTGTCAGTGTCTGGCTGGCTATCGACAACCTCGGCTGGCCCCGATGGTTTGGTTGCGGGCGCGATGGGCTGGTTGAGTTCAATGGTGTTGAGTGCATATAAGCCAGCAATAAACAGCAGTGTGAGCAGCGCGGTTGCCGCCAGCCGCAGGCGAGAAATAGAGGTACGTGAGGACGAACGACGTTTTTTTGCGCCGGATTTACGTCGCGTTCTGGCGCCGCGCCTGCTTGTCGCAATGTGAGTGAAACCGCTGGATGGATAAATACTTTTTTTCATTGGTCGTCAGTTCGCCTGGCGCTTACATGCGTTCGGGTGCGCTAACACCCAGTAGAGAAAGGCCGTTGGCAATGATTTGTCGAGCAGCCTCGGCCAGTGCCAGCCTGGCGTTGCGGGTGTTGCTATCGTCCACCAGCAGTTGCGCGGTTTTGTCCTGGTTACCACTGGCATACCAGCCGTGCAGCGCTGCAGCCAGGTCGCGCAGGTATGCGGCAATATTATGGGGCGCAAATTCGCGTGCACTATTGGCAACACATTCGGGGTAGGCCGTAATCTGTTTAAGTAGTGCAAGCTCGGTATCGGTGGTGAGAGTGTCTAAATGGGCCAGGCCTTGCTCGCGGTTCCAGTGCAGCGATTTTTCCTCTGCCTGGCGCATCACACTGCATACTCTTGCATGCGCGTATTGAATATAAAAGACCGGATTGTCATTGCTCTTTTGTAAAGCAAGGTCAATATCAAAGGTCAGTTGTGAGTCGGCGCGGCGGGCAACCAGAAAGTAGCGTGTGGCATCGCAACCGACCTGGTCAATCAGGTCGCGCAAAGTGACATAGCTGCCTGCGCGCTTGGAGATTTTTACTTCTTCACCATCGCGCATCACGGTAACCATTTGATGCAATACATAGTCGGGCCAACCTTGCGGAATCCCGGCGTTTAACGCCTGCAAGCCTGCTCTTACGCGAGTAATGGTGCTGTGATGGTCAGCGCCTTGCTCGTTGACCACAGTGTCAAAACCGCGCCGCCATTTTTCCAAATGGTAGGCAACGTCGGGCACAAAGTAGGTGTAGCCGCCATCGGTTTTACGCATGACTCGGTCTTTATCATCACCAAATTCGGTGGTTTTAAGCCACAGTGCGCCGTCTTTTTGGTAGGTATAACCGTTCTCAATTAATGTATCGACGGTAGCTTCAACTTTGCCTTCGGTATAAAGCGCAGATTCCAGGGAAAATACATCAAAGCGCACATCGAAGGCTGTTAGGTCGAGGTCTTGCTCATTGCGTAAGTATGCAACCGCATATTCACGAATGGCCTGAGTATTATCAGCGTCGGCCAGTGCGACCACGCCATTGACGGTGTCACCGGCCATATAAGCATTGGCCAGCTCGACAATATATTCACCGCGATAACCATCTTCTGGCCAGGCGTCACTGTCCGGGCCAATACCCTGGCAGCGCAATTGCACTGAACGGCTCAGGTTATCGATTTGTGCACCGGCATCGTTATAGTAAAACTCGCGAGTCACATCCCAGCCGCTGGCTTCCAATAAGCGGCATATGCTGTCGCCAACCGCTGCGCCGCGGCCATGGCCCACATGCAGCGGGCCGGTTGGGTTGGCTGAAACAAACTCGACCTGTACTTTTTTGACTCTACCGATGGCGTCGATACCATTGTTATTGCGTCCGAACTGCTCGGCTTGCTCGAGTACCGTTCTAACGATATCGCTTTGTGCCGATTGAGCAATAAATAAATTAATAAAGCCCGGGCCGGCGATATCGGTTTTTTGAATCAGTGGATTGTCGCCAATGGCGGCGCAAATTAGCGCTGCGAGGTCGCGCGGTTTCATGTTGCAAGGCTTGGCCATAACCAGGGCTATATTGCAGGCCAGGTCGCCGTGCGCCGGATCGCGCGTGCGTTCAATTTTAATATCCGGCACGGTAATATCGGGCAATTGCTGACCCTCAACCAGTGTTTTAATCGCCTGGGCAATTAGCTCTTTAACAGCGTCTTTCATTGAAAACCTTGTTTTGTAAACCTTGTTTTGAAAATCGTGTATCTATGCCAGTGCACATATTTAATCGCGCAATTCACTGCCGTCTTAACAGTTTACGGCCAGTTTAAAAACGGTCGACTATTATCACCAGTGCCCAGCAATCAGTCAAAGCGGTGCACAGCTTATGCGAATTTGTAAAAGTGATTAACACGCATAGAAAAGTGGAGTGTAGAGGCGGGGCTTAAATAACCTCTTGCGGATCAATATCAATGCTCCAGCGCAGTCCTGACGGTTTTTTACTCTTTTCCAGCACCGGGATTAACTGTTGTACCTGTTGGTGCAAGGCTTTTCGGCCAGTAGATTTGATAATAACCTGGGCGCGATGGCGTCCAGCACGCTTTTCCATTGCTGCGGCCAGTGGACCAATCAACTGGCATTGATGATTATCGACCACACAGGTTTGACACACCTGACCAAGAAAGCGTATCGCTTCGTCGGGTTTAGGGCTGTCGGCGCGCAGCAGTGCCATATATGCATACGGTGGTAGCGCGCGCAACGAGCGTTCACTTAATAGTTCTTCGACCAAGCCCTGGTAGCCATCGCTTTGCCAGGTTTGTAATAGCGGATGCTCAGGCAAGTGAGTTTGTATCAATACTCTGCCGGCGTTGCTATTGCGTCCGGCCCGGCCAGCGACTTGTGTGAGAAGCTGCACGGTTTTTTCCTGGGCGCGAAAATCGGGGTTGTAAAGTCCCTGGTCGATATCCAGTACTACCACCAGATCCAGCGCGGCAAAGTGGTGACCTTTGGCCAGCATCTGTGTGCCCACTAAAATAGCCGGCTCGCCGCGATTAATAATATCCAGTTGTTCACCCATAGCTTGCTTGCCCTGGGTGGTGTCTCTATCAATGCGGATAATCGGGTGATTGGGAAATAGCGCCGCCAGCGCTTCGGCGCTGCGCTGGGTACCCTGACCAATATTCACCAGCTGTTTTGACTGGCAGCGAATACAGCTGCTGGGTACCGAACAACGATAATCGCAGTGGTGACAGCGCAGTTCGCGCGGTTGTCGCGGCCTGGCGTTATGCAACGTGAGCCGTGCATCGCAATGATCGCACTGGGCGTGCCAGCCGCAATCGTGACACATTAATACCGGCGCGAAACCGCGACGATTCACAAACACCATAGCTTGCTGGCGGTTGCGCAAGGTGTCGGCAATGGCGGCAATGGCATCGTCGCTTAGGCCTTCGTGCAATTGCTTGCGCCGGATATCGATAATGTCGACGGTCGGTGGGCTGGCGTGTCCGGCACGTTGGCGCAATAAAGCATGGCGATATTTACCGCTTTGCACATTGTGCAGTGTTTCGAGGGCCGGCGTTGCAGAGCCGAGCAAGACAGGTATGTTATGGGTGCGGGCTCGAATAATGGCGACGTCGCGCGCGGAGTAGCGCAAGCCATCCTGCTGTTTATACGAACCGTCGTGCTCTTCGTCGATAATAATCAGCCCTGGTTTGGCCATAGGGGTGAATATTGCCGATCGGGTGCCTATAATAATGCGGGCAAAACCTGTTCTGGCCGCAGTCCAGGCCGCAAGGCGCTCGCGGTCGTTCAGGCCCGAATGAAATGCCGCAATGGGTTGGTTAAAGCGGGTCGCAAAGCGATTAAGAGTTTGCGGGGTTAAGCCGATTTCTGGCACCAGCACCAGTGCTTGCTGACCAAGCGCCAACACTTTTTCAATACTGTGCAAGTACACTTCGGTCTTGCCACTGCCGGTAATACCCTCGAGCAAAATAGTATCAAAGTGATTTAGCCTTTGTTCCAGCAGCGCGCAAGCTTCAGCTTGCTCATCATTCAGTATTGGTGGAGTGTCGTCAGCTCGACCGGCCAGTAAACTTTGGCAATTTTCAGGGTAGTGGCTTTGCTGCGATTCGACCAGTAAGTCTTTCTTTTGTAGCTGCAGCGCCGTGCTGCGATTGTGGCCCAGTGCGATAAGCGTGGCTTCGGCAATGGGGCTGCTAGGTTGTTGGTGATAAGATGCGCGCAGGTAATTGAGCAGGGCTTGCTGTTTGGGTGCGCGGCCAAGGGCGTCGTCGGACAAGCCCAGGCCATGCTCGCTAATCTGCCAGCAGCGCTGGCTATAGGCGGTACTATCACCGCCTTTACGCAACTGGTTGGGCAACAGATTGAGCACGGTATCGCCGTGAGGGTGATGATAATAGTTACTCATCCATTGGGCTAAATCGAGTAAATCGTTGTCGAGTGCAGGCTGGCTGTCGAGGCTGCTGTGAATGGCTTTAAGCTTACTGGCTTCAATCTTACTGTGGCTGCTGTGACCCATGACTACGCCAGTGGTGTGACGCCGGCCAAATGGTACCCTGACCCGGGCTCCTGTTGGGTAATCTGATGCTAACTTGTTGTTTTCTGGTAAATAATCAAAATGGCGGCGCAGCGGAGAGGCAATAACTACCTGCACAACCCCAGAGCCTGGGCTGCTGGGGCTGTTGCCCGGTTTTGCCGATGCTGAGGTGGATGATCGAGTGGATTGTGATGAACCTGCCATAACCCGACAGTTTACCCTGTTGGCCGGGCATTGGGGGTAATTCGCATGGCTTAACGCCATTCGGCGGGCAGATGTCGGTGAAATGGGCAGGGTGCTTGATTGCGGTCGCTTTTCTGTTAGAATCGCCGGCCCTTAAAGAGGATACCGTACTGCTTGCGCTGATTGGCAGCCGCTTTAACGCTGTTAGGCTATAAAAAGTGTGTGAAGCAGAGGGCGGTGTTCCGCGTTTGGAGTTGTAAAGACCATGAAAGCTGAAATTCATCCCGCATACGAAACCGTCAAAGCTACCTGTAGCTGTGGTGCTGTTGTTGAAACCCGTTCTACGCTGTGCAAAGACTTCCATATCGATGTTTGCTCACAATGCCATCCATTCTACACAGGCAAGCAAAAAGTCCTTGATACCGGTGGTCGTGTTGATCGTTTCAACAAGCGTTTTGGTAACCGCTCTACTAAAAAGTAGGCGCACTTTCCACTGTTTTCCCGTTGTCAGAGCGCGCTTTTACTCGCTCTGACACTGTGCTGTGCTGTATTTTTGTTGCCCGCCAGACCCCTTTTGCTAACGCAAGCTTTCATATTGCCGTTCTATGGCCTTTTTTTGCGAGCAGCATCGGACTACTCTTTAATCTCTTAAATCAGTACCAAAAACTTTGGCGCTCGTGATTAATGAGTTCCGCAGTAACGACTTACGGCAGCTCCATTGGTTTAACTGCCTTAATCGTATCGTCTTATTAATAAAAACTTTGGCAGCCGTATGACCACTCGATTTTCTAATGAAGCCAGTAAGCAGGAAGCACTTGATTACCATGCAAACCCACACCCTGGCAAAATTTCCATACAGTTAACGACCTCTGCAGAGACCCAAAAAGACTTGTCGCTGGCCTATAGCCCAGGCGTGGCAGAGCCGGTGAGAGAAATTGCGGCTAACCCCGATTTGGCTTACGACTACACCATTAAGGGCAATCTGGTGGCGGTTATTAGCAATGGCAGTGCGATTCTTGGTTTGGGTGATTTGGGTGCGCTGGCCAGTAAGCCGGTTATGGAAGGCAAGGCATTATTATTTAAGCGTTTTGCCAATATTGATTCTATTGATGTTGAAGTCGACACCCAGGACCCGGACGAGTTTGTCAATACGGTAAAAAATATTGCACTGACTTTTGGTGGTATTAACCTCGAAGATATCAAGGCGCCTGAATGTTTTGATATTGAAAAGCGGCTAAAAGCACTGTGTGATATTCCGGTATTTCACGATGACCAGCACGGTACTGCCATTGTTACTGCTGCCGGCTTAATTAATGCGTTAGAGTTGCAAGGCAAAACGCTGGCGTCGGCCAAAATTGTTTGTCTGGGGGCAGGCTCTGCCGCCATTGCCGGTATGCGCTTGTTAATTAATCTTGGCGCAACGCGCGAAAATATTGTGATGCTGGATCGCAAAGGGGTGATTTACAACGGGCGTGACGGTATTAATGAGTACAAAGCCGAGTTTGCGCTCGATACCGATATGCGCACACTGGAAGATGCCTGCAATGGCGCCGATGTGTTTATTGGCTTGTCTGGTTCGAATTTACTTTCGGCTGAGATGTTATTGTCAATGGCGAAAAACCCGGTGGTGTTTGCCTGCTCAAACCCCGACCCTGAAATTGCACCGGCGCTGGCCCATGAAACCCGCGACGACGTGATTATGGCAACCGGTCGTTCCGACTACCCTAATCAAGTGAATAATGTGCTGGGCTTTCCGTATATTTTTCGCGGTGCGTTAGATGTGCGGGCAACGGCAATTACTGAGGCGATGAAAGTCGCCGCTGTTCATGCGCTGAAAGATCTTTCCCGTGAGCCGGTATTACCTGAGGTGGCAAAAGCGTATCAACTGGATGCACTGGAATATGGTAAGGAATATATTATTCCCAAGCCGCTGGATCCGCGCTTGCTAACCTATGTTTCGGCAGCGGTGGCTAAAGCGGCTATTGAGTCGGGCGTGGCGCAAGCCGAGTATCCGGCGCATTACCCCAAGTAAAAAAATTTCCCAGCTAAATTTCCGTCACTAAAATAATTCTTCATCAAAAATCAGATGATCGTCGGTCGTATCAGCGGCCGGTGCCTGATTCTGTTGTGGCGCATATTCTTCAAGAAACGACTCAAAGATATTTTGTGGGTCCGCATTCACAGCCGCCAGCCCGGTAAGTCGATTGATTTTAACCGAGACCATGCCGGCGGGCTGGGTGCGGATTGCGTTGGGTATGTCGGCGAGACTGGCTTGCATAAAGTCTATCCAAATAGGTAGTGCGGCTGATCCGCCGTACTCGCGCTTACCCAAAAACTGGTTGTCGTCAAAGCCAAGCCAAGCGGTTGCCACCAGTTCGGGGTGGTAACCCGAGAACCAGGCATCGGTGGGGCCATTAGTGGTGCCGGTTTTACCGGCCAGATCAGACCGACCTAACACTTTTGCTTTGGTGCCGGTGCCGCGACGAATCACATCCTGCAAAATACTATCGATAATATAAGCCACGCGCGCGTCGATGATACGCTGGGCTGGTTGACGCTTTAGCGGCGGAGCCTGTAGTAATTCCTCCAGCGATTCGGCTTCTTCAAATTCGTCGACATGTACAGCATTGGTCGCTGCGGCCATGTTATTTGCTTCGCTCGCAACACCGCCGTCGTCCGCGGCTTGAATGCCGTTCGTGTCGCTGCCGATCTCGACCTGGTTTAAATTAAATTCAGGGTCGTGCTCGCATTGCGGGCATGCGACATCGCGTAAAGAGGCGTAGATTACCTGACCACTGCGATCTTCTATGCGATCGACAATATATGGATTCACCTTAAAGCCGCCGTTGGCAATGCTGGCATAGGCGGTTGCCATTTGTAGCGGCGTCATTGAATAGCTTCCCAGCGATAGCGATAAGTCGCGCGGCAGTGGCCTGTCGTTAAATTCAAAGCCTCGCAGGTATTCGATAGCGCGGCTAATGCCCAGTTCGCGCAGCAGTCGAATCGAAACCAGATTACGCGATAAATACAGTGCGCGACGCAGTGTTGTTGGCCCGTAAAACTTGCCGCCAGAGTTTTCCGGTCGCCAGTCGCTTTCGAGTTGATTATCGGCAAACACAATGGGTGCATCGTTAATGATGCTGGCGGCGGTAAAGCCGTTTTCCATGGCCGCTGCGTAAACAAACGGTTTAAAATTCGAGCCGGTTTGGCGATAGGCCTGGGTGGCGCGATTAAACTTACTGGTCTGGAAATCAAAACCGCCCACCAGCGCCTGAATAGCACCGTCTTTTGGATTTAGCGCAACAATACTGGCGCTGGCTTCGGGCAATTGGGTGATTAACGGTGTATTCAATTCTTCGTCAAAGCGAATTCTTATT
>CBFHXO010000030.1:0-26804 GCA_965659815.1 Pseudomonadales bacterium | reverse complement strand
TCTTTCGGTAAGCGATGAACCAAAACCCTCTCTTATTCAAACAACCAATCGGGTCCAACTAGGGCTGACGGGGTACAAACTTGCTAGCCGTCATCATTTTCTAAAAGCTCATTGAGTGCTTTTAGGGTCGTACGCCTACGAACCAATATGACGAGTTGCTACTTAAACGAACTGGCATATAGCTTGCTATAGAGAGGGTAGGAAGAAAATTGATCAATTAGTTCGCAATTTGCAAAAAAAATAGTCAATTATTATAAAAAACAATCAATTACTTGGAAAAAGCAGTCAATCAATAATAAGCAATGGTCAAAGAAAGATTGGTCAATTATTTTGCAATTTGCAAGATAATTGACCAATTAGTACGAAAACGGTTCAATTACTGTAAGCCATGGTTAGATGGAGTTCTATTGTGCAAGATGATGCAGACAAGAATCAAAACACATTCAATATTAATTATCTCTCGCGGCTAATAGCCATACCTGTCGTCGCAAGCGTTATTTTCTTTAATCGCGCGGCGCTAGCCGATGCGGATGGCTGGGACAATAACTGGAATTTTAAGCGCAGTGGAGGCAAGAGCGTTGTCCTACTTCAAGCAGATCTAATAAAAAAAGCCGAGTCGGATTACTACGACAATGTCGGCAAAATCACATACACCAACTACGACTATTCAAATACGACTAACAACAATACTGATAACAGTATTTCTAATGATAATCGAACGGGTGCATTCAACGACGTTTATTCAGTGGGTGCGATCAATGCCTCAACAAATACGATAACGATAGATGGTTCAGACAACGATGTCATGATTGATAGCAACTCTGAAGCAAGAGAGTCAATCAATAGCAGCATCAGCATTACAGAACGCGTTTTATCTGGACTGGATAACAGCGAGTCGACAAACGATGAGGCAGCGGCTGAGGAAGGCACTTCGGACACGCAGCAAGACATGGATACTTCAGCCACATCCGTTATTGATAATATTTTTCCAGCCATATTAATTGAAGAAAATGCCGAAAATCAGTAGAGCACCTCGCCCTTACTATGGCAGCCAAAGCTGTATTTCAGATTTGGCGAGGGTCGCTGCTATTCTGATTTTTTTGTTTTCTACCGCAGCGTGTAATGTTATTCAACCAGCGCTTAGCAAAAATCAAAACCTAGTTCATGGACCGCCAATCACCGATATTGTCACCCCTTTCGATAAGGCGCTTGAGTGTCTTGATGGACGAGTCTCTAAGCGTATAACGTTTTCGGTTGGTGCAATTCTCGATCAGACTGGTAAAGAACAATACACTAACGGTGGCTCGGGTAAGTATATCTCCCAAGGCGCGGGGGATATCGTTCAGTCAGCACTATTTCGATCAGGCGCGACCGTTATTAATCGCCGCGATCCGCGAATAATGGACACAGAGGTGCGCTGGGGTTTAATTGAAAAGCAAAACTTTATTCGTTCCGATTTCTTTGTTACTGGAAGCATCAATAGCCTCGACTTTTTACCTGGTGGAGGCCTGGATTTGCAAGTTCGTGGTATCGGTCCACGATACCGCCAACATCGCATTTTAGTCGGTTTGGATATCTCTTTAACGGAGGCAAAAACCGGTCGCATTGTTGCAAATATTCCCATCCAAAAACAAATCGTCGCAACTGAAACCGGACTGGGCGTCGGAAGATTTTTTGGGGACGTACTTGTGAATCTTGATACGGGCGGTGGCTATCGAGAGGCCACACAATTTGCTGTTCGACAAATGCTAAATTTCGCTACCTTTGAGCTAATCACGCAGTTAATGAAACCCAAAAACTACATAGACTGCCGACAAAAAATTGCTCGTATTCATGGCTTTAACGAAAACTCTCCATCTGCACGCGCTATTTATGAACATGAAGCACGGGTAAACGAAGAACGCATAGCAGAAGAAAATCGAGCAATGACAAAGTTGAATCAAGTTGCTTTGAGCTCCATGTTAGAGACGTCTGATGAAAATCAGGAAACTGTTAAGAAAGCAGGTACTAGCAGTCCGAATAACGATTTATCCGATACAGAAATGTCTAGCCCAGGTTCTTCTAAAAAAATGCTTTCCAACGTAGAAGGCCCAATTAAAGACAGGGAAAAACAGTCCACGGCTTTCACCGACGATAAATCAAATGCGGCCGTTTATTCCAACACAGAAAATATTGAGAGAACTCTTGAGAAAAAAAACAGAATTATCAATCAATAACATTAGTGATCTAAAAGGTTTTTCAACGTAATCCTGCTATTACGTAACTAAAATAATCTTCAAGAGCAGGCTTGAAGACTTTGACCTAACGAGTAAATACTATGAACAAGAAACTAGGAGTTTTAGGCTCAGCAATACTACTTGCTTCGAGCATGGCAAATGCTAGTAGTGATAGTCTCTCAGAAACCCTTGGTGGTCAGCTCAATAATACATTAGCTGATTACGCAGGCGCTATTGCTGGAATCGCTGTTAATGACGAAGATATCAACGCCAGCGTTGATATCGGTGACGTTGACGACATTATTCTCGAAGCTGTAAACATCGACACTGAAATCGCTGTTAACCGTATTTCAACAACCGTTTTAGGTGCTGCCAATACTGGGGACGTATCCGTAGCTTTAGAAGAGTATGACATTTCTGGCTCAGCTAGCGAGTCTTCTTCAGGCGCGCTGTCTGGCGACGAGTCTTGGTCTTTAGACCAGGCTATCGGCGGCTCTTTGTCTTCTGACGAAACCATTACGTTCACATATGACCGTGATGAGAGTTCAACTGAAGGCGAACAAGAGTCAGAATACGCTACTGACTACGATTACTTCTCAGAAATTGACGATGACACTATCGGCGGTGAAGTTGGCGGCGAATACGCTGCTTCTTTTGATGGAGAACTCGCTGGCTCTACCTATCGTGATGATCTGAGCGGTTCACTTGCTGGCGCCGAATCAGGTAGCGCTTTTGCAAGCGGCTATGAGACTGATTTCGACGAAGAAATCGACATCGATGATGATACAGAGGGCTCTCAAAGTTCTTCATACGGCACTCAAAACGATATTACTAATGCAACAGGCACGCTGGCTGACACTTTAGACACGTCGGCTTTTGCTGAAAGTCAAGAAGCTTATGCTGCTGGCTTTGCTGGTGAAACCGCAGCTTCAGGATCAATCGCAGCTGCAGCAGCAGGTACTGTTATGGACGTTGCTGTATTTAATATCGCATACAACACGGGTGCATTGGACGCGTCTATCGATATCGACGTAGATCATTCATTTGACGCGCAGAATATCGATTTCTCTACCAACGCAACTGGCGCTATCCTAACGGGTAACACTAGTGTCGGCTTCAACCCTGCGGATGTTGTTTCTGTAGGTGAGTAATTTCAGTAGAAAATATAAAATCACTAGCTTCCATAGCTAGTGATTTTATTTAATGAAAAATTTTCGGCTCTTTATTCAACTGCACCGTTATTCCATCTATCTAATTCAGATTTGGCACCGCGGTATTCAGTATTTGATTAAGTATCATCATAAATCGTAAGCCAATCTATTAATAATTCGCCTTTACTCCACATAATAATCCATACCCTCATCCCAGGGACTTTGGAGTAATTTGCTACGTTAGCGTATGTTCTTTTCTGACGCTTTAATGCCGCCAGGCTTGGACAGTGTTTTCTTTGATTGATATGAAATGCCCTGAATTTCCAACATTGTGATTGCTAAAGCCTGATCTTCGAACTGAGATATAAGCCTTTATGTTATTGTGGCAGTTATAGAACCAACATTCTTGGCACGTTGAAGGCTAGACAACCAATGACGACCCATGAATGAATGAATAAACATAGGCAATTTTTTGCATTCGATATTCAAAGGACTTTTCAGTTCCTCAGACTTGCTCGGCAAGCCCTATGTAAATTTGGTTTTTTACAAGGGACGCACTTTTTTACAAGGGACACACCATTGGTTTCGCAGGAATGCATTTGCACATAGGCTCCCACTGCCGCCCATGCTCTTCTTTCGACCAACTATCGCTCAATCCTAGCGCCTTATAACGTGTAACGCCGCCATAAACGGCGAACAATGTTTTCCAGGTCCGGAGTCTGAGCCCATTGCAGCTGCAATATCGGTAATTGTGAGAGCAACAAATAATGATAAGCAATCGTTTTTAAATTCGAGGGATGATTCAAGGTGACCTGGTAAGAGTTCCATATCTATACCCCGAATAAAGCCTAACAGCCGATTAACAAGACTCTTTCTCTCCGTTTAGTCGGAAATAGATGGATGGGGTATTTTTGAATTTTCCGTTTCATATCAGCAGTGCTTTGGGTGCGAATCGGACATCCCCCCCCAAGAGCAGCGACTTATATCCTGGATGGCACAATAATCAATCAGGAATCGGATTTCCTTTCACTATACCCCCCACCTCTACGAGGTGAGTCTGTTTTTTATATGGTGGTTTGTTCTGGATTGATAGTCATACCCCTGAAATTATGACAAGTCTAAGGGCGCCTACAGCGTCTTTAGAAATCGCTGTGGCCATTTAAAACGAACGATAAACGAACCCCAGCCCAGTTCGGCCGGCCATTAAAAAAGGCCCCCCATTACTGGAGGGCCTTTTTTTGTATGGTGGGTCGTACTGGATTCGAACCAGTGACCAATTAGTTAAAAGCCAACTGCTCTACCAACTGAGCTAACGACCCTAAAACAGGTTTTAATTTCAGCCATGCCAAATGTCATTTCGGACCAACTGTTTGTCGCAATGTTACCGCTACGAAGGGCGTGTATCTTACCGCCCAAAATTCAAAACACAAGGCTTTTTACCTATAAATTACCGGAATCTCGCACTATTTCGCCGATCCTGCATAAGCCGTAGGGTCGGTAATCCCAGCACCGGCAAAGCCCTCAGCCCTGAGCCTGCAACTTTCACAAGCACCACAGGCCAAACCCGCATCCGTAGCCTGATAACATGAGACCGTAAGCTCATAATCTACGCCAAGCCGTCCCCCATGTGCAATAATCTCAGCCTTGCTCATGTGCAATAGCGGCGCCTGAATCACCGGCCCATGACCCTCTATACCAGCCTTGGTAGCCGTATCCGCCATCGCCTGATAGGCCGCTAAATACCCCGGCCGACAGTCAGGATAGCCCGAGTAATCGACCGCATTAACTCCAACATATATCGCCGCAGCATCAATAACCTCAGCATAACCCAAGGCAAAACTCAAAAATATGGTATTGCGCGCTGGCACATAAGTCACCGGAATACCCTGCTCCTGCTGTGACTCAGGGACATGAGTCGGCACATCAATCGCCATATCAGTTAACGCTGAGCCACCAATAGCACCCATATCAAAACGAATAACTTTGTGCTCATGACCATTGGCATCAGCCAGCCGTTGCGCAGCATTAAGCTCTGCTCGATGCCGCTGACCATAGTCAAAACTCAAGGTGTAACAACGATAACCCTCCGCCTGCGCCATCGCCAATACCGTGGCCGAATCCAAACCACCCGATACCAGCACTACCGCCTTATTATTAGCTCCCACACTACCCATAGACTCAGTTCTCATCACAGCCACTACTTGCCCGGCTGATTCCCCCATATCAATTTATGCAGCTGCAATTGCATACGCACCGCCAAACCATCGTCGAGTATCCACTGCGCTAATTGCTGCTCATTAAAATCATCACCGCGACAGTAACTGCCAGCAGGGGCTTTTTCTACCGCAAATACCGGTGAAAAAAGAATATTCTCAACCTTGTTATACAGGCCAAAAGCCTCAATTTGCTGTACCGCCCAAACATAGTCGTCGCGATCGCAAATTACAAACTTGACTTCATCCTGCGCAGTTAAACAGTTAATATTGTCGTACTGGTTTTTCTCAAGCTCACCTGAAGATGGCGTTTTTAAGTCAACAATACGCTTGACCCGCACATCTACTGCACTAATATCCATCGCCCCGCTGGTCTCTAACGAAACCGTATAGTCACGCTCACATAACGCCTGCAATAAAGCCAAACAGGATTTTTGCGCCAGCGGCTCGCCACCGGTTATACAAACATTTAAGGTATTAAAGCTGGCAATACGTGTAAGTAGCGTATCTAACGCTATGGATTCACCACCATGAAAGGAATACGCCGTATCGCAATAAACACAACGCAAGGGGCAACCCGTTAAGCGCACGAATACCGTGGGTAAACCCACGTAAGACGATTCACCCTGCAGAGAAACAAAGATTTCAGTAATACGAACCGTTTGATCGGTTGCCAATAGTGAATCGGTCACAGTGATTCGGTCACAACAACATGCCTGCTAGCGCAAGCTATTTTTTAAATATTCGCGCGCCGGGTTGGCTGCCGTGCTGCCAGGGTGGTCGTTAAGCACCGACTCAAGCATGGCCCGGGCCGCGGCCTGGTCACCTAATTGATGATAGACCTTACCCAACTTAAACTTGGCATCAGCAACTTTGCGATGCTCCGGGTAGCCTTTAACCAACGCGCTAAACGATTGACGCGAATTATCGAGATCCGATTCAAGATAATATAACTCTCCTAACCAAAAGTGCGCGTTGGGCACATAGTGAGAACCAGGGTAAGCATTAACAAAACCAACCAGCGCCACACGCGCCTGGTCGAACTGACGATCTTTTACCTTTTGATAAGCAGCGCGATAAGCTTGCTTAGCCTCATCGGCTTTGGCCGCCGCCGAAGGGCTTGCCGGCACCGGCGCTGCGGTTACAGCTGGACTGGCAGAACTTATTGTCGTCGTGTTAGTTATTGCCGTTTTAGTTGTATTAGTTTTTATTGATGACGATGTCGCTGCTCCTGCAGTTGACGCTGATGCATTGACCACACGACTACCTGAACCGTTAATTGCGGTAGCGCCAGTATTTGACGAAGTAGCACTCGCCGCAACTGAAGAGCCCAAACCATTTAATTGACCAATTCTGCGATCAAGGTCGAGGTAGTCATCCATCCGACGCTGGCTTAGTTGCTCTATGGTATAACTTTGTTGCTCAACCAACCCCCTGAGCTCTCTTACCTCTGCCTGCAATGCCTGCAATTGAACAAATAACTCTGCACTACTACCGGCGCTCGCCGCAGCCGGGGGGGGATTGCTTGAATATACGTTTGATCGCTCGCTGTTATACTCCTGCGGCGAACCATACTCCCCCTCAGTAACCACGGCTGGCTGCCCTTCGACAACCTCTACCTGCGCAGTAGCGGATAAGCTCACGCACAAGCCAATAGACAAAACCACAAGCACAACCAGCGGTAAATACATTGGTTTAACAGAAGTAAGACTCAAATTGTACATAGCTAAAATTTTATTACCTGTTAATCCAGTCTTAGCTGAACACCGTCATATCCAGCAAAAATACATTGACGTCGCACGTTAAAAATAAAAACCTGCCGCGCACTGCACGGCAGGTTTTAATCAGCAAACATTAGAACCGAGCGTGTTACGCAAGTTCAATTGACGTAAATACCGCTTCGGTAAAACCCGCTTACTTAAGCTCAACACGACGGTTTTGGCTGTATGCCGATTCGTCGCTGCGCAGCGATACTGGACGCTCTTCACCGTAGCTCACCACTTCAATCCGTGCGCGTGATACACCTTGAATGGCTAGGTAGTCGGCAACCGCTTTGGCACGACGCTCACCCAGTGCCAGGTTGTACTCTCGTGAACCACGCTCATCGGCGTGACCCTCGAGACGAATTGCCGATGATCCACCACGCAGTGCACCAGCCTGTGCATCTAACGCAGCGCGCGCAGATGACGTCAAGTTTGACTGATCATAGTCAAAGTAAAATACACTTTCGAGATCTGCTGAGGTATCAATGGTTGTCTCAACAGGTTCAGCTTCATCAATCCCTGAGGCCACCGCAGTAGGTTCTTCAACCGGGCCATTAGTGGCTTCTTCTTTGGGCTTGTTTGAACCACAAGCGGCAATAACCGTTACTAATGCGGCTAGCACAATGCTTTTCATAGTAGTCGATGCTGATTCAGGGATTAGCTTGATGTTCATTACGTTTACTCACTGTTGGACGAATGGATAGGAAAATACTAATGGTATAGACACGGTATTGTAATGCGATTATTGCTGCTTGCAATGCTTCTGCATGGTCGTATTTCAAACAATTCATCACCGCCGCATTGCAGCCGCAGTTTTCATGGTAAAAAGCCATCGCCTGTGCGCTAGTGGTGCAGCAACTAAAAAGCGATCACCGCTTAAGTGCGCAGCCACAGACAAAACCTACGCCTCAACTTATGCCCCTAACTACAACCCCTGGGCCACCGGGCGATAATACTCGAATACTGTCTAGAAAGTTGGCGACCAGGCGGGCTCGCGCACATCGCTGGATGGGGATGGCAGCCGGAATTTCACCCCACCATCAAGCGAAACCGCCGCCAACACACCACGCCCACGGTATTTAGTGGCATATAACAACATGCTGCCATTAGGCGCTACGCTGGGAGACTCATCCAGCGATGAGCCAGTTAAAATAATCAGTCGGCCAGTGGCGATTTCCTGCCAGGCAATATGGTAGCCAGCAGCATCGCCATGCACCATCACCATGCTTTTACCATCAGACATTACACTAGCCTTAGCATTATAACGCCCCTGAAAAGTCAGCCGCTGGGCTTGCCCGCCATTAACAGAGACCTGATAAATTTGCGGCTTACCGCCACGATCGGATGTAAACACCAGCGCTTTGCCATCGGGCATCCAGCTCGGTTCAGTATCGATAGCCGAATGATTGGTAATACGACGCAGCGCACGGGTGCGCAGGTCCATCACATATATTTCAGGGTTGCCATCTTTGGATAACACCATGGCCAGATGATTACCATCGGGCGAGAATGACGGTGCACCATTTAAACCACGGTAGTTGGTCAGTTTTTCGCGCTCACCGGTTGCAAGCACCTGGCGGTAAATTGCCGGCCGTGAACTTTCAAACGAAACGTAGCTTATTTGCTTGCCATCGGGCGACCACGAGGGCGAAACAATAGGCTCTGAGCTTTTTAACACCTCGCGTGCCCGCGCACCATCGGCATCGGCAATAATCAGTTTATACGTTTGGTCGTCGTGGCTGCGATGTTGTACCGAGACATATAACATCCGGGTTGAAAACGCACCCGGTATACCGGTGAGCTTTTCATAAACTGAATCGCTGACTTTGTGGGCAATGGCTCGCTCCGCGGTGGCGCGATCGGCAACGCGACTTTTTAATAGTGAGCGCTGCTGGTGAACATCGAACAACTCGTACTGCAGTGAAACCCCGTTTTCGGTGCCCTCGGCGCTACCAATTAATAAATAGTCGACACCCAACGCGCGCCAGTCACGAAAGTGAACATCGCTGGCCACACTGGGCGAGCTGTACATCACATCGCGCTGCAAGGCTTTAAACTGTCCGCTGCGATTTAGATCTGCCGCAACGATTGCAGCCATATCCTGGTTGGCGGCAGCGCCGCTGCGCTTAAACGGCACAACCGCGATACTGGTTGGATCTTTAACCCAGTCGGTGACTTCAATCACCAGACCCTCGGCATAAGCCATGCGGTTAAACACAACCGCCATCAGTAGCACTAAGGGCAAAACCAACAACCTGAACAAAGCAATCACAGACGTTTATCCTTGGGTGAAAAAAGAAAATCAAACTCGCGAAAATGTGACTCAAATAATCGACCGGGCAGGTCTTTCATAAAAGCAAAGCGACCGGCTTTTTCAACGGTTAGCAGCGCCGACTGATCAAACGCTGCATTGCCGCTGCTTTGTGACAAGGTCATTGCAACAATATCTCCGGTTGGCACCATGCGAATTTTAATAATGGCCACCATATCGCGTCGTGCGCTGGGCGGCAACTTCCAGGTTTGGTGCATTTGCTGCGCAATCATCGCGGTATATTGCGCAATTAAACTGGCGTCTTCATCGGCTTGCAACTCGGCGTCTTCGGCTGCGGCCAGTGCGCTTAATTGCTGCTCCAGTTGCTGCTGTTTTATTCGCTCCAGCTCTTCCTCAGACGGCCCCGGCTCCTCTACCGGCTTGGGTTTTTCCTTGGGTTTGATCGTTTCAACCGGCTTTTTCTCAACTTTTTTTACTGGTTCAGGTTTAGCTTTTGGCTGTGGTTTGGGCTTGCGCGGGGTGACAACAGGCTGCGGTTTTTTTAGCGTGACCAACTGGGCCTTAACAATTTTTACCGGCTCCACTACCGGTCGCGGGTCGGAGCGCGGCACCCAATCACCGCCCACCAATGCAATTAGCAGCGCGTGAATAAGCAGCGTTGCCATCACCGGCAGAATATAGCTGCGCCAATCAAGCCGCTGCTCAAACATCGCTGCTTCCTGCCCGCGCACGGGTGATCATGGGTTCTCGGTCACCAGACCGACCGCTGGCGCACCAACCCCCTGTAGCGCGGTCATAAGATTAACCACTTCGCCATAGGGAATATTTTTATCTCCCCAAACCAATACAGGTGTGCCGGGTTTTTGCTTGAGGATTTTCGCTACCCGATCAGTAATTACCGCAAGCGTTACCGCGCTTTCGGGGTCGGCGCCCAGGTTAATAAATAAATTGCCGTCGGCTTTAATCGATACAATTAATGGATCATCCTGGTCTTTATCGATGGGCGCGGCCTGTGCCTGCGGCAAATCGACGTCAACCCCTTGCATCACCAATGGGGCAGTCACCATAAATACAATAAGCAGAACCAGCGTCACATCAATGTAAGGAACCACATTGATCTCGGCGATTAATTTACGTTTGCCTTTTCTTCGCGACATAGCGTTGTCCAATATCCCTATTTGGCCTTACTAATATGCACCTGACGATGCAAAATACTGGAGAATTCATCGGCAAAGGTTTCGTAGCGGCTCACCAACATATCGACCCGCGCCGAAAAACGGTTATAGGCAATAACCGCAGGAATCGCAGCAAACAAGCCCATAGCCGTGGCGATTAACGCCTCAGAAATGCCCGGAGCGACCGAAGCCAATGTTGCCTGCGAGGTATTCGCCAGCCCCCTGAATGAACTCATAACCCCCCACACGGTACCAAACAAACCCACGTAGGGGCTGGCCGAACCGACATTGGCTAAAAAGGGTAAGTGCTTTTCGAGGTATTCTTCTTCGCGCGCCAGTGCCACGCGCATAGCCCGCTCGGCACCGGCCATAATGGCGTCTGAATCCATATTGCCTTGCTGGCGCAGCCGCGAAAACTCTTTAAAACCGGCGCGAAAAATTGACTCACAACCTTCAATCGACTCAGTTTCAGCGCGACTGCTGCCGGCACGATACAGCTGCCCCAAATCAACGCCCGACCAGAACTCGTCTTCAAATGCCAGCAGTTCACGATGCGCGCGGCGAAAAACGCTGACGCGCTGAAAAATCATCGACCAGGACACCAGTGATGCCAGCACCAACGATAGCATCACCAGTTGTACCAGCAAGCTGGCTTCCAAAACCAGGCTCCAAATAGATAGCGGTTCTGCCACGTTACGACTCCTGTTTAATTCAATTAGATAGGTAAAATGTACGCTTCAACTGGTCGCTATACCTGCCCGACAAGCTGCTGTACTAATAGCGATGGCATGGCAACCGGTTTTTGATCAATACGCCTTACACAGGCCACTTTAATACCGCCACGGCATAGCGGTTGGTCATCTCGGTAAACGCTTTGTTCAAACTCAACATAGGTTTTGCGAACTTTTATCACTTTTGCGGTAACCCGCAAGGCGTCATCGAGCCGGGCGGGTGCCAGGTAGCGGGTATCGAGTGAGTGAACCACAAACATTAATTCATCGGCAAATAGCGCCGCTTTGCCATAACCCAGCATGCGCATTAACTCGGTGCGCGCACGCTCCATAAATTTCAGATAATTGACGTAGTAAACAATGCCGCCTGCATCAGTGTCTTCAATATAAACCCGCACCGGAATTTCAATGGCTGCCGCCACCTGTTGCACATCGCTCACGCTTACTCTTCCCGCGCCGGTGCAGGCAAATCAAAGTGCTCATAGGCAAGTCGCGTAGCAACGCGACCGCGTTGCGTGCGCTGGATAAACCCCTGCTGAATCAAATACGGCTCCAACACATCTTCTATGGTGCCACGCTCCTCACTAATGGCCGCCGACAAATTGTCGACACCCACCGGGCCGCCATCGAATTTTTCAATAATCGATAACAGCAGGCGCCTGTCCATATGGTCAAAACCTTCGGGGTCGATATTGAGCACGTTAAGCGCACTATCGGCAACCTCGGCAGTCACTGTACCATCGTATTTGACGTCGGCAAAATCGCGCACCCGTCGCAATAAGCGATTAGCAATACGCGGCGTACCGCGTGAACGCCGCGCAATTTCATGTGCGCCCGCAGCTTCTATATCGACCTCAAGCAAGGAAGCCGCGCGAGTGATAATGCGACTTAAATCATCCATGCCGTAAAATTCAAGTCGCTGCACAATGCCAAAGCGATCGCGCAGTGGTGAAGTAAGCGAACCGGCGCGCGTGGTTGCGCCCACTAAGGTAAACGGTGGTAGGTCGAGTTTAATTGAACGCGCCGAAGGTCCCTCGCCAATAATAATATCCAGCTGGTAGTCTTCCATTGCCGGGTATAACACTTCTTCAACCACCGGACTTAAGCGATGAATTTCATCGACAAACAGCACATCACCTTTATTAAGGTTGGTAAGCATTGCCGCTAAATCACCAGGGCGCTCGAGCACCGGGCCAGAAGTAGAATGCAAGGTCACATCGAGTTCATTAGCAATAATATGTGCCAGCGTGGTTTTACCCAAACCCGGCGGGCCAAATACCAGCGTATGATCGAGCGCTTCACTGCGATTGCGCGCCGCAGCAATAAACACTTCCATCTGGTCGCGCACCGCTTGCTGGCCTACATAGTCGGCCAGCAGCTTTGGCCTAAGCGCACGATCGTGCTGGAATTCTTCGTCAGCAACGTCTCCGGCAATCAGTCGATCGGCTTCTATCATGTTGTTATTTTCTCTCCCGCAATACGATAATTGGCATTAGCGCTAGCGGCTTAGCCCTTAAGCATGGTTTTTAACGCAGCGCGAATCGCCGCTTCACTGCTATCAATGCTATCCATATCGAGTTTTGCCAACGCCTTACTGGCCTCTACCGGTTTGTAACCCAGCGAAATTAACGCCGTTTCGGCGTCGGATAATATTAACGATTGACTTACAGCCCCGCCAGCTTGCGAATCAGCTGTGCTATCACCCTCTGGCTGTGGGTCGGCCTGCCACTCTTTGAGTCGATCTTTCATTTCTACAATTAATCGCTCGGCGGTTTTTTTACCCACCCCCGGCAAGCGGGTTAGCGCCGCGACATCGCCGGCCATGACGCACTGGCTAAACATCGCCGCATCCATACCCGACAAAATCGCCAGCGCCAGTTTTGGGCCCACTCCATTAACTTTGATCAGCGTACGAAACAACTGCCGCTCAGCTGCATCGGCAAATCCGTACAGTAGCTGGGCATCTTCACGCACCACAAAATGGGTGAGCAGACGCATTTCACCCCCGATGTCAGGCAGTGCAGTAAACGTATTCAGCGAGGCCTGCACTTCATAACCCACACCGTGGACATCAAGTACCAGCGTTGGCGCTGATTTTTCTACTAATGTACCGGCTAAAAAACTAATCATGGGCTACAGGGCTTGTGCATAACGGTTGTTGGAAAACGCGTGGCACATCGCAATGGCCAGTGCATCGGCGGCATCGGCGGCAGGGGCTTTATTGAGGTTTAACAACCTGACTACCATATCCTGCACCTGCTGCTTATCGGCGCCACCGGTGCCGGCCACTGCCTGCTTGATGGAGCGAGCCGCGTATTCATCGAGCGGGATATCCGCCATACTGACCGCCAGCATTGCTGCACCCCGCGCATGCCCAAGCGTTAACGCAGAGCTTGCGCTTTTGCCAACAAAGACCTGCTCGATTGCCGCGGTATCGGGTGCGTACTGTTGAATTAACTGGCTGATACTTTGGTAGATTGTGACCAGACGGGGCGCAATGGCGGTATCATCCATACGGATGCAACCACTGGCGATATAGCTTGGCTTACCGCGGGCATTACCGCTATCAATCAAGCCGTAACCGGTAACCCGCGAGCCGGGGTCGATACCTAAAATTATACTCATATGGCTGTCGATTATACCCAGCCCGCCTGGTTTTGCATCCGGCTTTCTTCACGAATTAGACATCCCTGTACCCAAGCCGGTATTACCGTGGGTTACTGCTAAACACTTAAAACGCGTAGCGAGCACCGAATTCAATGGTACGCCCACGGTTTGGCGCAAAGTCCTTGATAAACGAGCTGTGGTTGCGCTGCTCGTCATTGGTTAAATTTCGTCCCTGCATAAACACCGTGATGCTGCTGTTATCGCCGGGCTTGCTTAAGTTAACTCCCAGGTATGCCGACAGGTCGTTATACGCTGCGGTCTCAAGCTCAAACGATGCGGTATCGTCCTGCTTTTCTACCCGCTGATAGTTAACGCTAAAATCAACCTGTTCCATATTGATATCAACACCCAGACCGTAGCGTGCTGAAGGAATTCTTGGCAGTGGCGTCTCACCCCCAGCGCCATCAACTCGTGCACGCACGGTGTCAAACAGCGCATTAACGGCCAGGTCGCCGTTGTTCCAACGCATAGCGGTATAGGCCAGCTTCAGGTCTGCACCAGTAAAGCTCGCATCAGCCTGCTGGTATAAAAACACTGGCAACTCATCCTGAATATCCTGCAAGCCATCGGGAATACCGTCAAAGACACCGGCACCCTCAATTTGCGCATTATCATTGCCGTCAAAAGCCGCTTCAAAGATAAAGTCCGAAAACTCAATATGGTAGACGGTGGTTTCAAACAGCCAGTTTTCACTTTGGTAATCAAGCGTCAGCGACAGGTTGACCGCCGACTCTTCCTTTAAATTGGGGTTGCCAATTTCAAAGGTTTGGCTGGCCAGGTGTGGGCCGCAAGAAAACAATTCTTCTGCGGTTGGCGCGCGGCTGGCGTAATCGGCGGCTATACGCACCCGCAGACTATCGGCCAATGGAATAATGGCACCCAGCGAACCGCTAAAAGTGTCATAGTCTTTATCGGCGAGATCACCGGTTTGAACACAGGCCTGGTCGCCAGGAAAACTACCGCTGGGCTGGTGCTCAAGTTGCTCAAAGCGCAAACCGGCTTCGATATCAATGCTGTCAAAACTGCGCTGCCCGACCCAAAATAAGCCCATGCTTTGCGTATCAACAGGTTCGACGAAAGCCTCATCTCCGACGGCGGAGAACTCGCGCTCATGAACCTGGATACCATAGGAACCGTCCCAAGCCATCATTGGACTGTGCACCGCTTCGATACGCAGTTCCCAGGCCTCGTTGTCAAAGCGGGTGCCAGCCGCGCCATCGGGTTCAAATTCGGTGTGCTGGTAATTATTAACGCCGAGCCGAAAATTAATACTCTCGAGACCATCAATCGGTGCCTGACGTGCCGCTTCGAAATCAACACGCACCTGTTCCAGCGCCAGTGTAGGGTTACCCTCTTCTTCTTCGGTACCCATCATCATCGGGTCTTCTTCGTGGCCATGGCCACCGGGCAAACCATAATCAGCTTCCATGGTGCTCACTGAAATACCCATAAAACCCTTTTCACCCACCAGCGATACACCAACCGCGCCACCGTGATTGCGCAACTGGCTGCCCGGCAACACACCACCGGCTTCATCTTCACCGGTTTCACCTTCGGCGGCTAACTGGACAGCCGATTCAGCTAAGCCCGGTATTTTATAGACATCAGCATCACGACCAAAACCATCGATATGCCAGGCAATATTTTCAGCGCCGCCATCAAAGCGGAATGCGCCCACAGTGCGGCTGGCATTAGACGCGTAACGACCTTCGATGCGGCCACTCACGGGTTGTTCAGCAACTGCATGCGGAATGCGCCCGGTATGAACATCGACTACGCCGCCAATGGCACCTGAGCCATAAAGCAAAGTGCTAGCACCTTTAATGATTTCAATGCGATCAGCAATAAACGGCTCAATACTCACCGCGTGGTCGGTACTGGTGACCGAGACATCGAGCACATCGATACGGTCTTCTAAAATGCGCACGCGTGGCCCTGCCAAACCGTGAATCACAGGTCGCCCTGAAGCTTCGCCAAACGATTGCAAATGCACACCGGGCTCAACCGCAACAGTGGCACCAATCGACATTTGCAATGCCTGACTTAAAGCATCACCTTGCAACACCGCAGCGGGCTGCGACAAACCCTCGGCAGACAGGGGGTGTGCGTGGATTTCAATTTCCTGTAGCTGGCTTTGCTTCGCATTCACCGCCACCGCATTGGCAAGTGCAATAGCAGCACATAAGCCAGTCAACACAGGCTTGGCTAACGATGGGGTTAAACTTAATGGGGTTAAGAATAATGGAGTTAAAAATGGTGGTTTTAAAACGCTATAACGATTAGTCATCGCTATCTCCTCAAATAATCATTCAGCCAGAACAATTGGCAGCGTGTACACGGCATTTAAATCAATGCGATAGGCAAAGCACTACTCACAACAGTCAATGACTCAAATATAAAAAACCTAACAAAAGGCTCGGGTATTAGTAGATGATTTAAACAGCAGGTGCGTAAGGAGGAGCGCGACCCTGATATGGCGCGGGTGCAGGATTGTAGTAAAAAGCAAGATAATCACATTGCAGCGCAGGTTGTTGCGCAGTAGGACACTGCGCTTGGGTTGCTCTGGCAAGCGGCGACTGTACTTGCTCGCCAACGATGCAGGTGACGCAATCGTGATTGGCCAGACTATGGTCAGGCTCATCAGCATGCACATGGCCAAGCACTAAAAACTGGGCCAACAGCAATGACAGGCACAGCAAAATACGCGCCAGCCACTGACGGCTGAGCGTTGCCAGTTCAGTCGTGGCTAGCATTGTCTGTATTGCTGTATGCATCAATACGTTGTTTACCACTACTCAGTCATTAAAAACCCTGAACAACTACTATACCGGTTTAGGGTGCCGAAAAACAATTAGGCCGGCTTTTCGCTTTGCCGCAATTTAATATTCAACTCGCGCAATTGCCTGGCATCGACCGCACCGGGGGCTTCCGTCATCACACAGGCCGCCGATTGCGTTTTAGGAAATGCAATCACATCGCGGATAGAGCTGGCTCCCGACATTAGCATCACCAAACGGTCGAGACCAAAGGCCAGGCCACCGTGCGGCGGCGCACCGTATTTTAAAGCATCAAGCAAAAAGCCAAACTTTTCTTGCGCCTCTTCCTCACCAATGGATAGCAGCCGGAATACCGCCGACTGCATATCGGCGCGATGAATACGAATCGATCCACCGCCCAATTCGGTGCCGTTGAGTACCATGTCGTAGGCTTGTGACAGCGCACTGCCAGGGTCGGCTTCCAGTGCTTCGGATGTACAAGAAGGTGCGGTAAACGGATGGTGCAGCGCAGTCCAATTGCCCTGGTCGTTCTTTTCAAACATCGGGAAATCGACCACCCAAAGCGGGGCCCACTCGCAGGTGTAAAGCTTAAGATCTTCACCCAGCTTGCACCGCAACGCACCCAGCGCTTCGTTAACCACATCGGCTTTATCTGCGCCAAAAAATACAATATCGCCATCGGCAACTTCCAGCCGGTTCATTAGGGCCATGACGGTGTCATCGGGCATAAATTTGAGAATCGGCGATTGCAGACCTTCGATACCTTTAGCCAAATCGTTAACCTTAACCCAGGCCAGGCCTTTGGCGCCGTAAATGCTAACAAAATCGGTATAGCCATCGATTTCCTTGCGGCTAATTGAACTGCCCCCAGGTACTTTAAGTGCGGCAACACGCCCTTCAGGATCATTGGCAGGACCATTAAACACCTTGAATTCAACGCTGGCCATTAAATCATTCACATCAACCAGCTTAAGCGGGATACGCAGGTCCGGCTTGTCACTGCCATAATCGCGCATGGCCTCGGCATAAGGCATTTTGGCAAAATTGTCGAATTTCACATCGAGTACTTCGGCAAATAGCTCGGTCACCAGCCGCTCTGTCATATCCATGATTTCGGACTCAGACATAAACGTGGTTTCAATATCGATTTGGGTAAATTCCGGCTGACGATCGGCGCGCAGGTCTTCATCTCTAAAGCATTTGGCAATTTGGTAATAGCGGTCGAAGCCCGACACCATTAATAACTGCTTAAACAACTGCGGCGACTGCGGCAGCGCAAAAAACTTGCCCTCATGCGTGCGGCTGGGCACTAAATAGTCGCGTGCACCCTCGGGTGTGGCACGGGTCAGGATCGGTGTTTCAATATCCATGAAGCCTTCGCGGTCGAGAAAATTGCGAATGCTGCTTGAAACTTTAGATCGCAAACGCAACTTTTGCTGCATATCGCTGCGACGCAAATCTAAATAGCGGTATTTAAGGCGAACGTCTTCACCTACATCGGTAAACTGGTCGAGCTGGAATGGCGGCGTTTCGGCCTGGTTCAGGATTTCCAGCGATTTAGCGTATACCTCGATCTCACCCGTGGCCATATCGGGGTTAACGGTCACCTCGGAGCGCGCGCGCACAATACCCTCGACATGCAGTACATATTCGCTACGCACTTTATCGGCCAGCGTAAAATGCTCACCGGCATCGGGGTCAAAGACCACCTGAACAATCCCTTCACGATCGCGCAAATCAATAAAAATCACCCCGCCATGGTCGCGACGGCGGTCAACCCAGCCGTAAAGGGAGACGGTTTTGTCAACCTGTGCCCGAGTTACCTGGCCACAATAGTCGGTTCTGCGGCTGTCTGCGCCGGTGTTTGCTGCTGAATCTGTCAAGGAAACCTCGATATCGCTGTTTGCGTTATGTTTGTATTAACTGTTACTCGATGCGTCATTTGTTGTTTTGAAACCACTAGCTGGCTGCTTTATCGGCCCCACCGCCCACACCAACGCCGGATTTGGCTTTAGCGTTGCTCGCTTTATCGCCGCTACTGGTATTACCACTACCCGCTTTATCACCACGGTCTGCATTAGCCGACTGTGGCTTGTTGCTGTTTTTAAAATCGGTTTCGTACCAACCGCTGCCTTTTAACTTAAATGCAGCGGCAGAAATCAGTTTTTTCAGACTGTCATGCCCGCAGTGAGGGCAGCGGGTTAATGGTGCATCGGCCATTTTTTGCAGTGCTTCCAACTTATGGTCGCAGGACTGGCACTGGTATTCGTAAATCGGCATGCCGGTATGTTCTCCCCAAATCCTAAAATCCACAGTTGCCTGGCTTATGGCAAGACTGCGGCGAACTCAATACTGTTTCAAATTACGTAATCGCAGCGCTGTAAGGCCAAAAACCCTTAAAAACCCGTTTTTTTGGCAGCGCCGCTACCCACGCACCCCAAGTAAACGCCCAAAAGCGCGGCCGAGGTGGCGTAGCGCGCGGCATTATACTCTAAGTATTATCTTTGGATAAATGCGGAATATGACGATAGCGGATAGAAAAAAGGCTATTTCACTGATCTTAGGGGTTAGCAGTCACTTCCAAATGCAATACACTGGCCATCGATGGACTCACCGGGATAGCTTTTCCAGCAGCGTTTATTGGCCGAGCGAAAACCCGCGGCCACCAGTGACCTGCAAGCCGCGAATATCTAACGAATAATTTTTGCGATACGGCGCGCGCTAATAGCAACGGCACACAATAAAAAATAATTGCGGCGGTTTTAAAAAAATTCAAAAAAACCGCAAAAATAAGGCTTTTTTTGATTGCCACAGTATTTCTTTTTCGATATATATACACCCGCTGTTTTACAACTTTAATTACGGGCTTTTTTGCGCTGCGATTTAAACCTTTTTTTATAGGGTTTTTAATCAAAACAAAAAAATGCATGTCATTAAGGTTAGACACAATAACCCGGCGCAAGCTGGATTCTAGAATCTGCTTTAACTGATAAAACGAGGATAACCCATGGCTGCTAAAAAAACTGCTGCTAAGAAACGTACTGCAAAGAAAGCACCAGCTAAAAAAGCTGCTGCAAAACCAACATCTGGCAAAGCTATTTCTTCACGCTATAGCAAAACCCAAATTTTGACTGAAATCGCAGAATCAACTGACCTTAGCCGTAAACAAGTTGGCGCTGTTATCGACGAACTATCTTCACTGATTGACCGTCACGTGAAAAAGCGTGGCTGTGGTGAGTTCGTATTACCAGGCATGCTTAAAATCACCACCGTTAAGAAGCCTGCCAAGAAAGCTCGCAAAGGTATTAACCCGTTTACTGGCGAAGAAACCATGTTCAAAGCAAAACCTGCCAGCATCGCGGTTAAAGTTCGTCCACTGAAAAAGCTAAAAGAAATGGCAGGCTAATTTTTAGCTACACCAGTTCTTACGATACGTCGGGTAGCGCCATTTTTTTTGTATTAACAGCGCTATCAATCACCGGGGTTTGGATTTTCCAGCCCCGGTTTTTATTTTTAGGCATCATTAATTACATGAATCAACTAAAAAAGATTGATTGAAGATTTGTACATTACAGAGCTCCCGCAACACGGGTAACCGATTCACAGGTAAAAAAGGCTTATGCGCTCCAGCGAACTACTTATTGCAACTTTAAAAGAAACCCCTGCCGATGCCGAAGTTATTAGCCACCAGCTGATGCTGCGTGCCGGTTTAATCCGCAAACTGGCATCGGGCTTATATACCTGGCTGCCCATGGGTTTGCGGGTGCTGCGTAAAATAGAAGCCATTGTGCGCGACGAAATGAACAACGCCGGCGCACAAGAAGTGTTAATGCCGGTAGTTCAGCCCGCCGAGCTGTGGGAAGAATCGGGGCGCTGGGAGCAATACGGTGCCGAGTTGCTGCGAATCGATGACCGCCACAACCGCGCGTTTTGCTTAGGCCCAACCCATGAAGAGGTGGTTACCGATTTATTTCGCAATGAAGTGCAAAGCTATAAGCAGCTGCCGCTCAATTTGTATCAGATTCAAACCAAATTTCGCGACGAGATCCGGCCGCGCTTTGGTGTGATGCGCGCACGGGAATTTATTATGAAAGATGCTTACTCCTTTCATATCGACCAGAACTGCCTGGGTGAAACCTACAATCGTATGCACGCCGCCTATACCGCTATCTTCACTCGAATTGGCCTGGATTTTCGCGCGGTGCTGGCCGATACCGGCTCGATTGGCGGCAGCGCCAGTCACGAGTTTCATGTGCTGGCCGATTCTGGCGAGGACGATATCGCATTTAGCGATAGCAGCGATTACGCAGCCAATGTAGAAATGGCCGAAGCGCTGGCACCAGCTAGTAGCCCTACCACAGCAGCAGCGCTGGAAACAGTAGCAACGCCTGGTGTGAGAACGATTGACGATGTATGTAAGCAGTTATCGCTGGCAGCTGATACTACCGTTAAAACCTTGCTGGTTAAAGCTGCTGATGATTGCGAAGCTGAGCTGGTTGCATTAGTGCTTCGCGGCGATCATCAATTAAACGAAATTAAAGCCGAGAAGCTCAATGAAGTCGCTGCGCCATTAACCATGGCGACCGAAACTGAAATTGAAGCTGCCACAAGTGCAAGCCCAGGCTCCATTGGTCCGGTGAATCTTAAACTTCCAGTTATTGTCGATCGCGCAGCGGTATTGCCTCATTTTGCCTGTGGGGCTAACCAAACAGGTTATCACTACACGGGTGCCAACTTTGAGCGCGATGTGAAAGACGCACAAATTGCCGATATTCGCTGCGTGGTTGAAGGTGACCCCAGCCCCGACGGCCATGGCAAG
This sequence comes from Pseudomonadales bacterium, assembly GCA_965659815.1. GTDB lineage: Bacteria > Pseudomonadota > Gammaproteobacteria > Pseudomonadales > UBA7434 > UBA7434. Next base: position 5,020 of record CBFHXO010000030.1, on the reverse strand, counting down.
CTATTAATCAAGCGAGGCATTGAAGTCGGCCATATTTTCCAACTGGGTAATAAGTACAGCCAGGCATTAAATGCGAGTGTGCTTAACGAGTCGGGTAAAAGTGAAGTGGTGCTTATGGGCTGCTACGGCATCGGCGTTACCCGCGTCATGGCGGCCGCCATTGAGCAAAACCATGACGACGGCGGTATTATCTGGCCCGCAGCCATTGCGCCGTTTCAGGTCGTACTGGTGCCTATTAATATGCAAAAGTCCGAAGCGGTAAGACGACTCACCGAATCACTGTATCAGCAGCTACTTGAGCATAATATCGAGGTATTACTCGACGATAGAAATGAGCGTCCAGGGGTTAAATTTGCCGATATGGAGCTTATGGGCATCCCGCACCGACTGGTTATTGGCGATAAGGGCCTGGAGCGCGGCGTGATTGAGTATAGGGCCCGAACGTCCAGTGATAATGAGGATGTCGCGGTTGATAGCGCCGTGCAGCATCTGCTGAATTTAATCTAGACTTAAACAGTAGAGTTTTTGCCAAGAAGAACAACCCTTTTAACCGACTAGAGTCATTATGCGCCGGGCACTTATTCAACTAATATTTTGCTTATGCAGTATAGCGCTTGCCTCCGCCAATGCAGTGGCAAGCACCGCACCCGGCAGCGACCGCAGCGCACAAATTGCCGATGCAGAGCTAAAACAATTTTTACAGCAAAATATCAATGACGACCAGACAATACAGGACAAATTTGACGCCGAAGTCTGGTTGCTGGGGATGCGCTCAAGAATGCAGCCCTATAAAGTCAGCGATAACGATAGTTATCGAATTCTTAATGCCGTTTATCGCGAGGCCAATAATAGCGATCTGGCACCGGATGTTGTGCTTGCGGTTATCGCTGCCGAGAGCAGCTTTAATCGCTTTGCCATTTCTCGCGTGGGCGCCCAAGGACTCATGCAGGTGATGCCGTTTTGGAAAAATGAGATCGGTCGTCCCGAAGATAACCTCACCGATATTAACACCAATATCCGTTACGGCTGCCGAATACTACAGTACTACCTACAGCGCGAAAAAGGTAACCTGGCGCTCGCGCTGGCACGCTATAACGGCAGCGTTGGCAGAACCACCTATTCCGAAAAAGTACTGGTTATTTGGGAACAGCATTGGCGCAGTGGCCGAATTTAACGCCAACTACCCAGAGATACTCACAGCGATAACACGAAGCTTAACCTCTTTTTTTGACCATCAGTTGAATAAACAGCACAGGTTGAGCCCGAAACGATTGTGCGCGAAGTCGCAAAATCATTCATGTGATTTTTACTTTGTTATCTATACTCTATTTAACGAAGAAAGTTTTTTGGCTCTCGGCATGGTTCAAGGCCACTTGGGAAGCATCGCTACAAGTGACTTAAGCTATTGAATAATTGGGATATTCTTCATAAAAGCTATGTTATCGAAAGGACTACAAAAACGCCTGGGAAGCTCACTATGCACATGCGTTGCTCTCTTTGCCAGCCAGCTTACATTGGCAGGCCAGCCGCTGCCTGATGACTGGACACCTGCGGCCAGCGATATCGTTGATAATCAAAACGGCAGCGGTCCACTCAGGCTCTCGGCTCAATCGGTACTAAAAAGCACCGACGATAACGAGATCATCATCAAAATCAACAATACACCAATGGAGTTAGGGCTGGCACAAAACACGCCAGAAACTCCCAAAGCAGAAGCCGCACCCGCAGTATCTTCGGCTGAACAAAAAGGCCTATTCAGAATTTATCGCTCAAACCTGCTTAAAAAAACCTACCAGCATGTGAGTTATCCAGAGTCGGCGATTGACCGCAACCAGCAAGGCGATGTGATTTTAAAACTCACCATCGATCGCAATGGCAAAATCAAAGATGTGAAATACGATAAGCGCGCAGACTTTAGCTCATTGAATAAAGCTGCAGCGCGAGCAGTAAAAAATGCCAAACCCTACCCGGCAGCGCCAAAGCGACTGAATGGCGAATCGTTTGAAGTTATCATGCCCATTCGTTTTCGACTGGCGGGTTAGCTTCTTAGCTAGCAACATCGCTTAACAGACTGTTTAGAAGAACGCATAAAAAATGCGAGCCGCTGTAACAGCGAGCTCGCATTTTTATTAGCCTGCTTTAATGCAGTATTTTTTTGCTTCAAATTAAGCGTTTCGATTACTGGCTAAGTTTATCCATTAATTCATTGGCTTTATCCTCAGCGACGTCGGCATCGGCCTGGCTAACATCCGATGTTAACTCAGAAACCGTATTTGAAGCAGAGCCGGCCATATCGCCAGCTGTTTCAGTCACGCTATCAACCGCACCACCTACTACATCAGCTGCATCACTCGCCATTTCGCTTGCGCTATCAACGGCATCGCCAGCCATTTCGGCTGCGCCATCAACTGCGCTACCAACGGCGTCTGTCGCACCTTCAACAGCATCGCCTACAGCGCCAGTTGCGCTATCGACCACATTACCAGCAGACTCAGTAACGCTATCGAGCGCACCGCCGATATTATCCAGCGCGCCAGAAGCCGCACCTTCACCGTCGTCGTCGCCACAGGCTGCCAAACCAAAAACTAGCGCCAATGCAGCAGCGCCTGCCATTAAAACTTTTATTACATTGTTCATATATCCCCCTAGGATTGATTAATCGGATCTCTCTCACAATCTATGTTAAAGCCAATTCACTGAAATAAGACTGACTTATCGCAATGTCCTGCACAATGATTGACGTGCCCCTTTTGTTTATCTTCATTGGTTTTGTCTCGTCATTAGTCTAGCTGTTAGCTTCCAGGGCCAGTTAGCCCGCGTTTGCCAGCCCTCATTCGGCCCCGACTGGCGCCAGTTTACAAGAGTACAATCGCAAATGACTGTAAAACTTCATCCAAAAAAACCGTTACGCTCGAGTTACTTGGAAAAGCACAGGCTACTAGGGCCGCGATTCGGTCGCAAAACATAGTAAATCAACTAAGGTTAGATATGAGCACGATTTATTGTGAGCAGGATCACATTTTTGACTTTAAAGTTACTGGGTAGTAAATGATCAACTCATCATACTACCAACTCAATCAACCGTTTTTGCGCCCGTAAACTGGGCTTTGGAATTTTGCTTTGCCAGTCAACAAGCCACATTACTCTAAGCAATACGACACCGCTGGGCAAGCGGCGAGCGCTAGTGGGTTCGCTTCGGGTACTGGTATTGTCGCGCGCCGCACTGAGCAAGCTAACCACACAAACACCACGGCCTTAATCAACGCCACAGTTGATACCGCCAATAATTCAGCCGTTGAAAGTGCTAGCAGCCGGCGCGACAGCCAAGCGAGATATCGTATTCCAATCGCACTAAAAATGTCCGCTGTATTTATGTTGCCACTGCTTATTGGTATGGCAGTATTAGCTTTTATCATGATTGATACCCACCGCAGTTTCCAACATCAACAAATGGATCAGTTCGCCCGCGTGATTACCGAACAGCTGGCAGCGAGTGCGGTAGAACCCTTATTTGCCGATGCCAATATGGAACTGGGCGTGCTAATTAACCAAATTTCCCTGGATAACAATTTAATCGGTGCGGGTATATACAACCATCTGGGCGAAGCCATTGCAGTCACCGGCATTGTGCCGCGCCAATCATCAATCGATTTAAAACAGAGTAAATCCATTTTTCCTGCGCTGGAATTTCTGGGCCCCAATAGCCAAAGCACGCTCACCACAGGCCAACCCACAGCCGCACAAACAGCCGCGTTTGAATACGGTGTTATTTACTCCAGCCCAATTGCGTTCCGGCAGGTCACTGGCGGCTATGCGACGGTGGTATTTAATGAAGCATCGCTGGCCAGTCACTTCGACCAGATGGCTTATGCATTAATTGCCACATCAATAGTGCTATTTATATCGCTCACTGTGGTGATTTTTTTGATGAGTCGCCATGTAACCGCACCGCTTAAACATTTGGCGACAGCCGCCGCCAATATCGATAACGGCAATATTGCGTTTATTCCGGAGCGCCGCAATGACGAACTGGGCCAGTTGGTGCAGTCGATTAATCGTATGGGCAAAGATCTGGCACGCAAGTCAGAAGTCGAGGCTGTGCTGGAAAAGTTTTTGGCGCCGGATGTTGCCAATAAAATTATCAATGAACTCGACGACGTTAACTTTCGCGGCGAGAATGTCGAAGCCACCGTGCTGTTTGCCGACATTGTTGGCTTTACCCAAATCTCTGAGCAGATGACACCCGAAGAGGTCAGCGAGTGGCTTAACGAGTTTTTTGGTTATTACTCTTCATGCGCAAAATTGTATTTTGGCACAGTTGATAAATTCCTAGGCGACTGTGTGATGATTGTTTTTGGCGCTGCGAAACAAGACCCCAAACACCAATATAATGCGGTTGCCTGCGCGCGCCTGATGCAGGAATTAACCTTACACATTAATCAAAAGCGCGCTGATAAGGGCCAGTTTCCCGTATACCTCCGCATTGGCATTAACAGCGGAAAAATGCTGGCAGGATTATTGGGCTCGCAAGACAGGCTTGAATATACCGTTGTGGGTGATTCGGTAAACCTGGCATCGCGATTATGCAATGAAGCCAAGCAGGGTGAGGTGATTATTCAGGAGCAGTGCTATGACACGCTGAAAAAACAATGTGCCATTAGTGTTGATACGCCCAAAACCATAAAAGTACGCGGCAAAACCGAGCCGGTGTCAATTTACAATGTAACCGATATCGCGCAGGAACGTAGCAGCGCCAATAAGGCCTTTATCGCCGATTTACTGCGTTAACCTTAAAGCGACTGACTAGTGTTCACGCGTAGAGCGAAACTGAATATCGGGCCAGCGCTCCTGGGTAAGTGAAAGATTAACCCGCGTTGGCGCCAGATAACTTAAGTGTCCACCGCCATCAATTGCAAGATTATCGGCTTGCTTGCGTTTAAACTCTTCTAGCATTTTTTCATCATCGCACTCAACCCAATGGGCCGTGTAAACGTTAACCGGCTCGTAAATACACTCGACC
>CBFHXO010000029.1:0-26930 GCA_965659815.1 Pseudomonadales bacterium | reverse complement strand
CTACCGGTACCGGCTGTAACTGCTGGTCGAGAATATAAATTTGCGTATTTGCGATTGGGCGACCAATACAAACATCCTTTCCATCACTGGCAATGCGCGCAGAAGTCGACCATATGGTGGTCTCGGTGGGGCCATAAACATTGATAATTTCGCCCTGGCAAACGCCGGCCAGCAACTGGGCTAAATCACCGGGCAACGCTTCACCGCCTAGTAATGTTTTTTGTACCTTTGACCATGCTGTTAAAGTATCAGGGTCGGTCGATAGTATTCTCGCCATCGATGGCGTGCACTGAAAATGTGTGACCTGATGCCTACGCAGCTGTGCGGCAATTGAAAAATCGGTCTCGTCGTTAACGCTACCCGCCTGCGCTGAATCATCAACCGCTAACGATGCTACCGGGTTGGCTAACTTTCGCAATTGATCCAGATATTGCAGGCTTTCCAATACCAACTCGTCGTCGACGCCAAAATCGATTAAGCAGGCAACCTCATCAACACCGGCCAATTTCAGCTGGTCAATCAGCGGAATACAGCTGGCAGGTGTACCAAAAATACCGGCCGTTTCAAAATAGCGTTCAAAGGCGTGATCCAACAGCGCGTCTAGATCTTCGTCGGTTAAGGTATCGGGGTCGAAATTGCTGTCTTGCGCGGCAGTTTTAGACGGCTGACGAAACGCTGGAAATGCCCAGGGAGCGATTTTCACAAGATCGAAAGACGTTTTTAAGTACTCGCTAAATGGGCCTCGAACAATTTCCCTAACCTTTTCAACATCATCACCGACAAAGGTATGCACCATGACCGCGACCTGACCTTCGCCCTTATGCCCTTTCTCTCTGCGCCCCTGTCGGTAGGCGGCAATTTTTTCTTTAATATCCTCAATATTCTGGCCCAACAAGTTAGTCAGCACATTAAAGCCGCCCTCACCTGCTGCACGAAAGCTATCGATATTGCCCGCCGTGGTAATCCACATCGACGGTTGCTTCTGCACCGGCTCGGGATAAATTCTTGCAGTAAACGGCTTGCCTTCGCCGTTTGCTAGCGTCACTTCCTGACCAGACCAAAGCTTACGTACGGTTTCAATGCCCTCGTACATAATTTCTTTACGACGCTGATAATTCTCGGGCAATAAAGAAAAATCATTCGCGTGCCAACCCGACGCGAAGGAAAACCCAACCCGACCACCGGATAAATTATCAACCACCGACCACTCCTCAGCAACGCGAATTGGGTTGTGCAATGGCATAACAATACTGCCAGCGCGGATGGCAATATTTTCTGTGACCGCAGCAATGGCCGCACTGGTAACTGATGGATTGGGGTAGAGACCACCAAATAAATGAAAGTGGCGCTCGGGTGTCCACACTGCGGAGAACTGATGACTATCGGCAAACTTGGCACCTTCGAGCAATAACTTATAGCGCTGGGTATTTTCCGATGGCCCCGCATCACTGGAGAAATAAAACAGACCGACATCGAGCTTACGCGCTACGGTTGAAACCGCATCCTGCGCCAATGTACGCGCCTCTTGTTCTTGGATAACAACTTTAAAACCACGGCTTAGCGACCAGAAAATTTCCAACACTGAAATATCGAAGGAAATACTGGTCACCGCGAGCCAAACACCCGGCGTGCCGTCGTAGTCAAGTGTATCGTCCATACCGGCAAAGAAATTGTAAACATTGCGATGTTCTACCATCACCCCCTTAGGTTTACCGGTAGAACCCGAGGTGTAAATGACATAAGCTAAATGACTAGGGCTCAACTCACTCACTACGGGGCCTTTATCAATGCGTTCAGTCGTTTTATTTAGCAGTTGATCGACAAATAAAACCTCAGCATTATGGCTTGGCAGTTCAGCGGCCAGCTTCGATACCGTCAACAATATCGGCGCATTGGCATCGTCAATCATCAGCGCGATACGATCGCGCGGATAGGCAGGATCTAATGGCACATAGGCGGCACCCGATTTTAGAATCGCCAACAAGCCTACGACCATTTCTATTGATCGGTCGATAAATAAGCCAATGCGTGTATCGGGTTTGGCACCGAAGCGCTGCAGTTGATGCGCAACAATATTCGCACGCTGGTTTAAATCAGCATAACTGATTTGACTATCGCGAAATGCCAGTGCAATCGCATCGGGCGACTGGTCTGCACAACCTTCAACAAGCTGATGAATACAGCGGCTTTGATCAAAGTCTTTTTCAGTGCGGTTCCAATCCACCAGCAGTTGCTGCCGCTGCTGCGCATCAACCAGCGCGATAGCTGACAGCGGCTGTTCAATATCAGTCAACAGCTGCGACAAAAACACCTCGAACGACTGACTAATTTGTCTTACCGCATCAAGCGATAAACTAGCCGCGTTAAACCGCCACTGCACAGGCTTACCTTCACCAGCCAATACCAAGGTCAACACTTCATCGGCACTAGATGCTGCGGTTTCATTGGCTATTGCTGTGCCAACAGCTAGACGCGGTCGACGCAGCTCGGGCCAACGGGCGAATAAATCGCAGCTATAACTGCCGTTAGCTTGCAATTCGACATAATCCGCCATGAGCTTGTGTAGCGTCGATTTAACATCGGCGGCTTTATCAACACTGCCGCAAAATGGCAGGCGGGTTTCGAACAAACTGCCCAGGGTATCTTGGCCGTTCAACGTTGAATCGGCGTCGATAGCAATAGCAAAATGATCGCTGAGCGAAACGTCTGCAGCATCGTTTAAACGCGCAAAAAAACATGCCAATAAGGCAGTGCATAATTGGGCCAAAACTTGTGACACTGGCGATTGTGGTCCGCTTACCTCGGCCTGGGCCTGTGCGGTATCGATTGTATTACTTGGTAGCAGTGCCAGCAGCTGCTCAAGTAAAGTCTGCGATAAACCGGATTCTAGAAACTGGCAATCCAGCCGCGCCTCGGGGTTGGGCTGCGCCTGTGCGATACGGGTATGGTCTGCATAGCTATCAGCCTGGGCCAACTGATTTAACCAATACCTTTCGCGTTTGCCGTAACGATGATCGAGATCGTGAATCTGCTGCCGCTGCTGCTGAGTCAGCGGCGTGAATTGGTCACCTACCGCCAATTTCGTCTCGGCGACTAATGCTTTGATATCTAGCGCAGTACCATCGGGTCGCGAAAAAGATTGCAGGCGTAAACAGTGGCTGGCCGTTGAAACGACGATACCTTCGTCGACAATACCATCGGTATTAACATCGCCACTACCATCGTCAATGCGCTGTACAACGCCACCGCGACCCGCTGCTGCGGTCTCAGCAAGCACTGTAGCTTCCAGCACCAGATAACATCGATTAGCAATCAGGACTTTGGCCATACCAATGGGGTTGGAGTCTGGCTGGTAGCTCAAGGCCCGAACTGCAGCTTCGGTCGCTTCGGCATCCACAGTCCAGTCCAACAGACCAGCCGCATCGGGTCGCTTACTGGCGAGAAAGGTGGAGCGCAGGCTAAGGTCTTGTGGCGTTCGATTTATTTGACCCTTGGCCAAATCATTAACCAGCATCTGAAACTGCTGCTCGCCATGCTGGAAGCACTTGACGTTAAGGCTAAATGCCGTGTCATCCGGATCAATAGGAAACTCAACCTGGCGCAGGATATCGCCGGCGTCAAAATCCTCAGTCATTTCGTGCCAAGTCACCCCAAAACTGCTTTCACGATTGACCAACGCCCAACTGGTGACATGCAGACCCGCGTAGCGAGGTAATGGCGCGTCGTGAAAATTTATCGCAGCGCAACGCGCTTGTTTCAGCAGAGCAGCAGATACTTTATTTGGATTAATGATGCTGAACAGGTAATCAAAGTCATACTGAGCTAAAAAAGCCGTTTGATCTGCTGGTGCTGCAGTGGCGATGGCTTCACTGCGTGCCCATTCCAGCACTTCTTTATTCGAGGAAACAATTGCACCAATACGCCAATTCTGCGCCAGCAATAGTCTGGCGCAACTCAAGGTCAATTTACCCTGGCCAATAATACAACAACTATGTCCGTTCAAGATTCTAAACCCTGTTAATCATTAAGCGAGTTTTCAATTTAACCCGCGGCCGGGACATTCTGCGCATCGCGCATTTCACATGACTCACAGCGTATAGTCGGTAGAAAATAGCCCATCGGCTGTGTATTTTTTACACACCTACTTTTACAGGCCTGCAGCAAAGCCTGCGAGACAGTATCTGCGCTTGAGCCACAAATGCGATGACGTTAAGCCATTCAAATCAACAACTGTAACAGCTGCCAGCGCAGTCTCTACCGCGGCGATGAATCGAATGCGCACGTCTCTTAACAATAGTACTTTTATGGCGTTAATGGAGAGTTTCAGATGAGATTTTTAGCAAAAACAAACATTAATCGTTGAATATCATTCCAACCAGTTTATCGGCAGGGAAGTTCGCGATCGCTCGCTGCAACTGGTCCTTGGTAACCTTGCCATAGGGCACGACCAAAAGGACGTAATCGGAATATTCGGCCAAAATCCTTGCATCCGCTGTCGATGAGACGGGGGGCACATCCAGAATAACGTAGCGATCAGAGTAGCGGGTGCTAAGCTCTTCAATAAAATGCCGCATTCGGTAGGACGTATAATACTCAGGGCCAATATCAGCCGACTTACCGATCGGAATCAAGCGCAGCCTGGGGACTCCAGTGGCGTAGATCACCTCTTCTACCGATATTGATGGATTCTCGAGAAAATCAGAGAAACCGATTTGACCGGCTTCAAGAAACTGCTCGCTTGCCGGCGAATAAAGATTGCAGTCGACAATCAATGCAGTTTTGCCCTGGTCTAACGCAATGGAGGCTGCCAGGTTGGCGCTGGTAAATGTCGCACCGCCCTCCTCACAAACCGATGCCACCATAAGGGTAAAGTTCTCGCCGTTGGCTTTTTCAATCAGCTTTGTTCGCAAATCTCTAAATATATTAAGGATGTTTTTATCGCGCATACGCGGATAAATAATACGCTTTTCATCCAGGTCCTCATCTGAGAGACGAAATATATCCGCCATTTCGCGAATGCGCTGGCGCGACAACTGGTCCTTGGCTGCGGCCTGATGGATAAGCGAAAAATGTTCGTTGTTGGAATTATTATCGGAATCCATACAGCACTAGTTCCAAAGAGAATAAAAAACAGCGAGACTAAGATAAATTAATACCGCGACAATACCAATAAACAAGCACCATTGCAGCTGCCTACGCCTGACCCGCTGCTCTGATATAGATACGAAATGCGGCACAACAGCCATAACTGAAATGCTGTAGTCAGCATCATCCAATAGTGCAGAGAAACGTAGACGCGGATCCAACACAACGTAGGCAAACGCCAGACCCAGTGGCAGTGTAATACCGATAAAAGCACCCAGTATAACGAAAGACCTAAAGCTCAAACCGCTGGGTGACAACGGAAACTGCGCTGGCTCCTGAATTTTATAAGTCACGCCCTGACCTTCTATATCCAGCGTCATAGACAGTCGCGCCTGCTCTTTGCGATTTAATAAATCTTCGTACAGAGATTTGGTCACGTCGTAGTCGCGCACCAGCTCTGACAGTTCCGCATTGCGCTCAGCTACCCGCTTAGCCCTATCGTATTCTTCTTCGAGCCTGAGATTAAGCGCACTCAGCTTTTTCTGCATAGTACTCTTTTCAACCTTGGCCTCGGCCAGTTGACCGCGCAAAGTATCATACAGTGGGTTTTCTATACCGGCACCCGAGCCCGACACGCCGCGAACCTGCTCGCCACTGGCAGCAGAGGCTCTTAACCCTTCGATATGCTGTTTAAGATTAATCACATCCGGATGGTTATCGGTCAGAGACAAACGCAGATTATCCAATTGCGACAGGGCTTCTTCAATACGCTCCTGATATAAATCCGATTGTGCCTTGTTAGAAAGATAACGATTTTCCTGCGCAACCTGTGTAGCGAGCGACGACATTCGCGCATTGACTTGTTCCAGATCCAATTTCAGATTACTGATATTCTCGCGCAAATTTTCAATTTGCATATTGACTCTCGCTTCGGTACCGTCGAGATTATTGGCCTTAAACTGCTTGAGCTTATCCTCTGCTTCTCTTAACTGCTCTTTGTATGCATCGGCCTGGCGATCAATAAACAAAAACGCCTGTTTGCTTTGACTTTTCTTGCTTGCAGAACTTTCACTGATAAAGTAATCGACCAACATAGTCACAACTTTAAAAGCACGCTCTGGTAGGGCATCTGCAAAAGCAATACTGATATAGTTCTCGCCAAGCATTCGCACATCAATACGCTTACCAAGTCCAGAGACAATTGCCGCTTGCTCAGCGGCACCTTCACCACCTTTTAAAAATCCGGCTTCAGTAACAACTTTTTCTAAAATCCTGGGCGAGGTAATCAAGTCTGTGACCAATTGACGCCGATTTTCCACCCTTGTGACCTGCGCCTGACCTGCTAACAAGGGGCTAATGATATTCTGCCGGTCGGCGTACAAAGTGGTATTTACCTCGTACTGCTCTTGCCAGGCCATCCCTGCTGCTAACACAATAAAAGACGCCGTAATACCAGTCGCTAAGGCCTGGTATTTGTGTCGCCACAACTCCTTCAATACAGCGCGAATCAGCTGTATAACGTAAATTAAATCCACTCTATGACCCTAAAAATTGCGTTCGGGAACAGTAACGATATCGGAAGGTTGCAGGCGATAATTGGTTTTTAACTGGCCTTTATCGAGAATATCTTTTAGAAAAACTGCGTACGCGGTGACAACGCCCTGTTCATTTTTACGATACAGCAAGGCCTTGTTAGGCGCCGCGAAATCAGTCAGACCGCCAGCGGTAAGCACTAGATCCATCACCGTCATACCATCTTTAAACGGTGTCGATACCGGCGCATTAACCGCACCGGTTACCCGCACGCGATTACGAAAATCGGCGCTAGCCGGATTGCTAACCACAACAGTGACTTGTGGCGTGCGCACAAAATCACTTAGCGCGGCAGTAATATCTGCCGATAGCTCTGCGGTGGTTTTACCGCTGGCAAGCACATCACCGATTAGCGGTAACGTAATCATACCGTCGGGTCGCACCACGACATCAACCGAAAGCTCATCGTTTTTCCAAACTGAAACATCGATCTGGTCACTTTCACCAATACGATAAACGCTCGCCAGCGTTTGGGTCAATACCGGCGCCTCACGACTGCCCGTGGTGCCGCCACAAGCCGTCAATAACGACACTGCCATCACTATAAACAAAGCCAGTGAACGTTTTAACACCGACGGTATTAAGTCGCGATTCAATCGCCAAAATAGATAAGATCTGCTTTTCATGTCTATCTCACTCCGGTTCCTAAAATGATTACTTGCACGGTTTGCACCATTATAATCAAGTCCAACATCAGACTGCGATTTTTAACGTAATAAAGGTCGTATCGCAACTTCTGCGCTGAATCTTCTATCGATGCGCCATAGGGGTAGTTTAATTGCGCCCAACCCATTAAACCTGGCTTGACCCTATGCCGCTCACGATAAAATGACAGCGATTCGTTTAAACCTTCGACAAACTCCGGTCGCTCTGGTCTTGGGCCGACAATACTCATATCACCGCGCAACACATTATAAAGCTGTGGCAACTCATCGATACGCGTGTTTCGCAGAACCGCACCCACTTTAGTAACGCGGCTGTCGTTGGCCCCAGCCCAGACGGCCTTGCCTTCAATCTCTGCATCGGTGTGCATACTACGAAATTTATAAATATCAAACACGCGCTCGTTATAACCTACCCGCTTTTGCGAGTAAAAAATAGGCCTACCGGTTTCGCAAATAATTGCCAGTGCTGCCAATGCCATTAATGGCCATGCCAAAATCAAGATGATGGCAGCAATCAATATGTCGCTGGCGCGCTTGATTAAACTCCAGGTGACACTGCTGGTAAAACCAGAAGAAAACACCATCCAGCCGAGGCGAATTTCATTGAGCTCTATGATACCCAGCTCGCGCTCATAAAAGGTCACTGCTTCGACCACTCGAATGCCACTCAATTTGCAATCAAGCAATTCATCTAAAGGAAAAACCGCCCCTTGAGCCATGCGCCTGTCATCAAGCGCAACAATAATTTCAGTGGCGTTATAATCGCTGGCAATTTGCGGCAGCGAGTCATAGTGCGCACAGACCTCTCCATTCACTCGTACAGCGGGATCTGCGGTGGCGTTAGTATCCATGGCACTGGTATCGGTAGCGCTAGTGTCAGCCGCACTTTTTCCTGACGCATTGATAAAGGCCACAATTTTTGCCAGCCGTTTATCGCCACTTCGCTGCAGCCGCTGTTCGAGCTCACGGGCCCGCGCACCCACACCCAGTACAATAGCCCTACTGCGAATCGACCGCGCATCTACCCATTTAAAAAATAGCCAACGTGCGGGAACCACCAGAAACAGCGATATCGAAATCGAAATCGCAAGCACGCCGCGCCCCATAATCAACGACGGCGCAAAGTAATAGATAATAGACAACAGTGCGCAGCCCAACAGGCAATAACTGACCACGGTGCGAACCGCCATCGCCACAGAGCCCTCACGGTAGGCGGTGCTATAAACCCCCATCGCCATGGTGCTGCCAAGCAGCACGACCGCGTACAACCCGACATTGGCTATCAGCGTCGAATCATAAACGAGGCCCGAGTCCCAATAGTTAAACCGAATCGCTGTACCCAGAATGGCAGATACCACAAGCAAACTCGCCTCTATCATACCCAGAAGCAGGAAAGGCGATGGAATATAGTGTCTGAAAATCCGAACGTGAGACAAAAACGTTACCCTGAACGAATAAAAGCCAAAGAACCATGCAGTAATTAAAAAGAATAGCACTTATAATAGCTAATATATTGAAAGATATATTAAAAAAGCTGCCTTAAATCGCGGAATTAGTATGCCAACTGTAAAAACCACGGCCAATCAGAGTGGCCAAAACGCTATCGACTTCACTCAACTCGCCCAACTCTTTGAAAACAGGCGTTCACAAGCCAAGCACGCAGCACCGCTAGATCCGGCCGAACACCGTCAGTGGCTGCTGGAAGCCGCCGGGCTTAGCGTTGACCTGTCGCGCAGCGGGATTGACCAGAATATTGTTAATGCCCTGATTTCACTTGCAAAAAAGCATCAGCTTGAAGCACACATCCAGTCGCTATTGGCCGGTGACGAAGTCAACAACACCGAGCAACGCGCCGCGCTGCACACGGCACTGCGGGTGCCGCTCCAGTCCAACCCCAAAGCTGAAGTTGTTGAAGCGCAGCAGCAAATGCAAGTGATCGCAGAAAGTATACGCAATCGGCGCTGGCGTGGCAGCGGCGACAGTGATATCACCGATGTGGTCAATATCGGAATTGGCGGTTCAGATCTTGGCCCGAGACTGGTTTGTAGCGCACTGGCAGGCTTGGCTACTCAAGACACTAGATTACATTTTGTCGCCAATGTCGACCCCCGCGACCTGGAATTGACGCTGCAAAATCTAAAACCACAAAACACATTATTTATTATTTCATCGAAATCATTTGGCACCACAGAAACGCTGGAAAATGCATTGTCGGCGCGACGCTGGCTGTTGGCATCGATCGACGAGGAATCACTGAGCCAGCATGTGATTGCGGTCTCATCGAATATCGAAAAAGCGGTGGCCTTTGGCGTTGATGCCAGGAATATATTGCCAATGTGGGATTGGGTTGGCGGCCGCTACTCGCTCTGGTCTGCCATTGGCTTGCCGATTGCCATTGCGGTTGGCTTTGATAATTTCCGTCGCCTGCTCGATGGCGCCCACGCAATGGACCAACACTTTGCCAATGCGCCGCTGGAACAAAACCTGCCCTGCTTACTCGGCCTTATCGAAATTGGCTACGTCAACGCCTGCGATGCAAAAAGTGTTGCAGTACTGCCCTATAGCCACGAGTTGCGTTTATTCCCCGACTATTTGCAGCAGCTCACCATGGAAAGCAATGGCAAACGGGTGTTAAAAGATGGCTCGCCACTGCAAGGTCGCAGCTGCCCGACGATTTGGGGCAGTGCAGGCACCATTGGCCAGCACTCGTTTCACCAGTTATTACACCAGGGCACTGAGTTAATTCCGGTCGATTTTATTGTGCCCCTGCACAGTCACTCCAGTGATCGCAATAAGCAGGCCCACCTGGTGGCCAATGCGCTAGCGCAAAGCAAAGCATTAACCGAAGGTAAAAGCGAGCAACAGGCCAAGCAGGAGTTATTGGCGGGCGGCGCTAGTGAAACGCAGGCCGAGAGATTGGCAAAACATAAAGCCATACCCGGTAATCGGCCCAACACCTTAATTATGATGGATCGGCTCAGCCCCGAGTCCCTGGGGGCACTGGTGGCTTTGTACGAGCATAAAGTCCACGTACAAAGTGTTATTTGGGGAATTAACGCCTTTGACCAATGGGGCGTGGAGCTGGGTAAACAACTTAGCACACCGATTTACCAAGCACTCAATAATTCTGATGTGAGTACCCGTGGCGTCGTTATGAGTGCCAGTAGCACAGATTCTGATAATGTAGCTACAGACGCAACCACAGCATTCTGGGTTCAGCAATTTAACCGGTGTTAAATCGAGCCAGTCGCTAGCCGATAATCGCTAATAGCTCATCGGTTTTACTTTGCATTAGCGCCGCATCGGCGCGAGACTCAACATTGAGCCGCAACAGCGGCTCGGTGTTCGACATCCGCAAGTTAAAGCGCCAATCGTCAAAGCTGATACTCAAACCATCGGTTCGATCAATCGCCGTTGCACCCTCACTGTAGCGGGCATAAATCGCTGCGATAATACTTTCAGGGTCCCCCACAGTGCGATTAATTTCACCACTTACCGGATAGGCGCTAATCATTTCACTGACCAATTGCGACAATGGCCGAGCTTTTTTCACGACCAGCTCGGCAATAAGCAGCCAAGGAATCATACCACTATCGCAGTAGGCAAAATCGCGAAAGTAATGATGCGCGCTCATCTCTCCGCCATATACCGCATCTTCAAGGCGCATACGCTCTTTAATAAAAGCATGCCCGGTTTTACTGATCACTGCCGTGCCACCCATACGCGCAACCGTGGCCTCGGTATTCCAGGTCAGTCTGGGGTCGTGCACAATGCGTTCATTGGCCGATTTTTGCAAAAACGCTTCGGCCAGCAAGCCAACAATATAATAACCCTCAATAAACTCGCCGTTTTCATCGAATAAAAAGCAGCGATCAAAATCGCCATCCCAGGCAATACCGAAATCGGCACCCGATGCCTTAACTGCATCCACTGTTGGCTGACGATTGTCGCTTAACAAGGGATTGGGAATACCATTGGGAAAGTGACCATCGGGTAAATGATTGACTTTAACAAACTCGACTGGCAGCAATGGCTCCAGGGCATCGATAACCAAGCCTGCACCACCATTGCCAGCATTGCAGGCAATTTTAAGTCCACCAAGACTTTCGACATCGACATAGCTTAATAGGTGCTGCAAGTAATCGGGTCGGCTGGCAAGGCTGCGAACCCGACCTTTAACTTCAGCTTCAGCAAAATTACCGGACTCGGCCAAGCGTTTAATATCGAGCAAGCCGGTATCACCGCTAATTGGCCGGCTACCGCGCTTAACCAGCTTCATACCATTATAGTCTTTGGGGTTATGACTGGCGGTCACAACAATGCCGCCGTCGACATCGTTATTGAAGGTAGCAAAATAAATTTCTTCAGTACCGACCAGACCAATATCGTAGACATCAGCGCCAGCATCATTAATGCCTCGCGCCACGGCTGCCGCTAACGCAGGGCTGGTAAGACGAATATCGTGCCCCAGGCAGATGGATGTCGCACCCAGATATTGCGCAAAAGCGCGACCGATGCGATAAGCGATATCTTCATTAAGTTGGTCTGGAACACGACCCCGAATATCGTACGCTTTGAAACAGCTGTATTCCATTGAGACTCGCTTAACCCATGCCGACATTAAACGCCACGAAGGTTTTAATTATTTTTTTTATAGATATTTTCAAAACAGTAGTTAGTGGCGTCAATAAAGCCCTCGATACTACCGCAGTCATAGCGACGCCCCTTAAATTTATAGGCCATTACACAGCCACGCTTGGCCTGGGTTAGCAGCGCATCGGTAATTTGCACCTCGCCATTTTTACCCGGCGGTGTCTCGCGCAAAATATCAAAAATATCCGGCGTTAAAATATACCGACCAATAATGGCCAAGTTACTGGGCGCCTCTTCTTGGGGCGGTTTTTCTACCATATCGGTCACGCGGAATAAATCGTCGCGGATCTGGTCACCGGCAATCACACCAAATTTTTCAATCTGGTCTTCGGGGACTTCTTGGATCGCAACAATAGTGCAACGAAACTGTTTATACAGGTCAACCATTTGGGTTAATACACCCGCGCTGTCGCCAAAACATAAATCGTCGGCTAGCACGACGCCAAACGGCTCATCGCCCACAAGTGTTTCACCGGTAAGAATCGCATTACCCAAACCCAGCATCTCGCGCTGTCGAGTAGTAGAAAAAGTGCCGCGGTTTATCACCTCGCGAATACCGTTTAGCAATTCTTCTTTGCCCGAACCGGCAATTTCTTTTTCCAGTTCATAGTTGGTATCAAAATGGTCATTGATCGCACGCTTACCGCGACCAGTAACGAAACCAACTTCATAAAGGTTTGCTTCAAGCGCCTCTTCGACACCGTATTGCACCAGTGGCTTATTAACCACCGGTAGCATCTCCTTAGGCATCGATTTGGTTGCCGGCAAAAACCGCGTGCCGTAACCGGCCACGGGAAACAAACATTTTTTAATCATAGAAACCCTCTTTTGCTATCCTACTGAATACCAATGTTAGTTTGAATACCAATGTTAGTTTGAATAGTAATGTTACTATCATTATACGTTGGGCCGCGAATTTAACTGTCGCGCCCATAGTCATCGTCAAAGCGAACAATGTCATCTTCGCCCAAATAACTACCCGACTGTACTTCGATCAGCTCCAGCGGAATTTTGCCGGGGTTAGCCAATCGGTGGCGGTGACCCAGCGGAATATAGGTTGATTGATCTTCTTTTAAATTAAATACTTTATCGTGTCCTGCGGCCTTATCTTCGCAGGTAACCTCGGCTGTACCCTTAACCACAATCCAATGCTCAGCGCGGTGATGATGCATTTGTAAGGATAGCTGCTGGCCGGGATTTACCACAATTTTCTTTACCTGAAATCGATCACTTTCACAAATCGACTCGTAACTGCCCCAAGGCCGGAACACCATTTTGTGCAGTGCACCTTCTTGGCGCGACTGGGATTTCAGCGAGGTAACCAGCGATTTCACTTGCTGAACGCGATTTTTATCGGCAACAAGCACTGCATCGGCGGTTTCTATCACCACAGTATCGCTAATACCAACCGCTGTTACCAGCCGCGAATCACTAAAAATAAAACTGTTTTCACTGGATTCAATCAGCGCATCGCCTACCAACACATTGCCATCCGCATCCTTGTTAGAGATATCCCAAATCGCACTCCATGAACCCACATCGCTCCAGCCCGCATCCAACGGCACCATGGCACCGCGATCGGTTTTTTCCATCACAGCGTAGTCAATAGAATCACTGGGACAAGCCCTAAATGCCTGCTCATCGACACGAATAAAATCCAGGTCGTGGTAAGCATTTTGATAAGCGCTCTGGCAAGCGTCAAAGATCGCAGGCGCGTGTTGTTGTAGTTGTTCCAACAATTGGCTGGCGCGAAATAAAAACATGCCCGAGTTCCAGCTAAAGCGCGGGTCGGCGATATAGCACTCAGCGGTGGCCTGGTCGGGCTTTTCAATAAAACGCTCAATCGCAAAGGCCTCGCTGGTGGCATTCAGCTTCTCACCACGCTCGATATAACCGTAACCGGTCTCGGGCGCTACAGGCACAATACCAAAGGTCACCAGGTAATCCAGCGCCGCAGCAGCGCTGGCTGACGTAATAGCCGCCTGAAATGCAACGGTATCATTAATGCAGTGATCGGCTGGCAGCACCAACAACAGCGCATCGGGGTCTTGCTCCAAGGCAGAAAATGCCGCCAGCGCCACGGCCGGTGCTGTATTACGCGCAACCGGCTCGAGCAAAATACCTGAGGACTTACTGCCAATTGACTGTAATTGCTCGGCCACCAGAAAACGATGCTCTTGGTTACAAATGGCCAGCGGTGCCGCAATAGTATTTAACCCATTTAAACGCGTCACCGTCATTTGCAGCATCGACTGTCCGGTTTGGGTCAAATCGAGAAACTGCTTCGGATGCGACTCGCGCGACAGTGGCCATAGCCTGCTGCCGGTACCACCGCAAAGAATGACTGGAAAAAGCACAACGACTCCTGATTGAATGTTATAAGGTGGTTAAATGATAACAACCGTTGAATGATACAAATGCTCACGCTATTGATCGTAATATCTATCGCTCGTTCTATCGCGACATCGATCGAATGACGCATTTGTGTGATGCTTACAAAACAAACGCCCATAGACTGGACTTCAACTGAGCAGGCGCTAGAATGGCGCGGCCCGCATAACGCTAATCATATCCATTCTTTATTTTGAATTTCGATTTTAAACTTCGGGTTTACCCGATTTAGGTGTGGAACGACTGACATCCGCGATCATTACCTATGTAAAGCCGGCAATCACAACAAATCATCGCTTTATTATAACCAGTTTAGGCCCGACAATATCATGAATTTACCCAGCACATTCACCAAAGACCAGCTACTCGACTGCGGTTACGGCAAACTTTTTGGCCCCGGCAATGCACAGTTGCCAGTGGGTAATATGTTAATGGTCGACCGGATTACCCAAATCCAGGCCGACGGCGGCGAATACAACAAAGGGCTGGTTACCGCCGAACTGGATATCCACCCCGATTTATGGTTTTTTGACTGCCACTTTCCCGGCGATCCGGTTATGCCCGGCTGCCTGGGGCTGGACGCCATGTGGCAACTGGTGGGCTTTTTTCTTGGCTGGAGAGGCAACCCCGGCCGGGGTCGCGCACTGGGTGCTGGTGAAATCAAATTTACCGGCCAGGTCCAACCCGACGCCAAACTGGTCAGCTATCGACTCGACCTTAAACGAGTTATTGAACGCAAACTGGTCATGGGTATTGCCGATGGCAGTATGTCAGTCGATGGCGAAGTGATTTATACCGCCAAAGACTTGCGCGTTGGCCTGTTCCAGGATGAAAAAAAGTAGCAAGCTTATAACCAAATGCGGCAGGCGTTATTGTTCAATTTTTTATTAATAATGCGGCGACTAAATGCAATTAATGTTTAAATACCTGTGTTTTCCAACGCAGGATAACGCAACGGTTGAATCATCGGCTACGACTCAGATTTGTCATTGTTGTTACTTGTTTTTGCGTTCATATATTGCGCTCAAATAGCGTTTTTGTTGGTTCTAATTGTCACTTGTTGTAATTATTGATTGATTAATAGAAGGGTTATTGATGAAAAGAGTGGTTGTTACAGGTCTGGGTATTAGTTCTTGCTTGGGTACTACGGCGGATGCCGTGACGGATGCACTGCGGCACAGCAAATCGGGTATCAGCTTTCAACCACAATACGCCGAACTGGGTATGCGCAGCCACTTGGCTGGCACGGTCGATATCAACCTGGCCGAGCATATTGAGCGCAAAACCTGGCGTTTCATGGCCGATGCCGCCGGTTATGCCTATGTATCGATGGCCGATGCCATTGCCGATGCCGGGCTTGAAGAGCATGATATCTCCAACCTTCGCACCGGTATTATCGCAGGCTCTGGCGGCGCCTCCTCATCCAGCCTGGTTGAATCTGCCGACATACTGCGCGATCGTGGTCTCAAGCGGGTTGGCCCCTATCGCGTTACCCAAACCATGGGCAGCACGGTTTCAGCCTGCCTTGCCACTGCATTTAAAATCAAAGGGGTCAACTACTCGATTTCTTCAGCGTGCTCAACCAGTGCGCATTGTATTGGTAATGCCATGGAACAAATCCAGTTGGGCAAACAGGATATTGTCTTTGCCGGCGGCGGCGAAGAAGAACACTGGACCTTAAGCGCACTATTTGACGCCATGGGTGCATTATCATCCAAATACAACGACACCCCCACTCAAGCCTCGCGCGCCTACGATGAACATCGCGATGGCTTTGTTATCGCCGGCGGCGGCGGCATGCTAGTAATCGAAGAGCTTGAACACGCCAAAGCGCGCGGGGCAAAAATTTACGCCGAACTGGCAGGCTACGGTGCAACATCCGATGGCGCTGATATGGTTGCGCCTTCGGGTGAAGGTGCTGTGCGTTGTATGCAGCAAGCGCTATCTACCGTTGATGGGCCAGTCGATTATATCAATGCCCACGGCACTAGCACACCGGCTGGCGATATGATGGAACTGCAGGCTATGCGCGAAGTTTTCGGCGAGCAACTCCCAACCGTCAGCTCAACTAAATCAATTTCAGGCCATTCGCTGGGTGCTGCGGGTGTACAAGAGGCCATTTATACACTGTTAATGATGCAAAGTGACTTTATCGCTGGTTCGGCCAACATCCAGCAGCTCGATCCAAAAGCCGAAGGCATGCCCATCGCAACAACGACCCAGGAAAATGTGACGCTCGATACGGTGATGTCAAACAGCTTTGGCTTTGGCGGCACCAATGCAAGTCTAATTTTTAAACGATACCATAATTAATAACAGCCACCAGGCGCGTGCATGATCGTTATTTACGCCTTGCACTTGTACGTTTCACCGTGCACTGTTTTGCATAAAATATTGACCTAAATACTGACGTTTTTAATAAAGTATTTACGTTTATCACTTCAGCAGCCAGGTCGGCAAAAGCTATACTAAAGCTAGGTTTTGGTAATGGTATCTTCCCGGCAACCGGTTTGTCCGTTCAGGTGACATCACTACCAGAACAAACCGAATTTCTATGGATTTTGACACGTACAGGTTTTTACTATGGCAGATACGAACTCAGTCACCCATTCACTCACACATCCAGTTATTCACACAACTGCCAATACAGGCCATAAGCGTAGCTTTTTATTGACGGTTAGCTTTGCATTTTTTACCACGCTCGCGGCACCCATGCTTAGCTATGGCTGGGACTATCGCCTTAGCTTTAACGCCGGTATCGAATACGATGACAATGCCAATGCTGCGCCGAAAAACCTAGAACAGGACGAGCTCGAAACCAGCATAGGCGCCAACTTTGGCCTCGCCCATAGCAGCAAAGCGCTAGCGTTGGACATGAATTATTCAGGCGCTTACAGTGATTACAAAAATGATGTACTGCAGACCGCTAACCAGATCACTGGCGCAACGGATATCCTATGGACAATTATCGACGAGGCGTTAACCTGGAACTTCAACCACAACATTACTGAAGCTTTGGCAAACAGCAGCGCCGCCGATACGCGCGACAACCAGGAAACCCGCAATATCTTTTCCACCGGCCCGGAATTCAATGCCAGGCTCACAAAAGTCGACGATTTGATTTTATCGGTCGAATACATCGTGCTAAGACAAGATGACGCCGAAAACGAGACCCCGGCTCAACAAACCAATATTGATAGTGAGCGCACCTCCGCAAGCGCGGTATGGGCGCACGCACTCTCCAACGTGTCGGCATTTAGCATTGGCTACTCTGCGGCAGAAACCCGCTTTGATAACGACAGCGACGATGCAGAATTCCAGCGGTTATTTGCCGGTTACAATGTCAGGCTGGCGATTGGACAATACGACATTCGACTCGGTGCCAATCGATCAGAACGCGGCAGCGGTAACGATAGTTTCGAAGGTCCCTACGCTGACATCAGTTTTGAACGCGACTTCGGCGAGCATACGCTGGGCATTAATGTGACCCACGAATTAACCGACTCCAGTATTGGCATAGACAATAGTCTGGAGCGCTTGAGCGATAGTAACTTTGACGAAGTGTCGATTGTTGAGCGCAGCAGCTTAGCGATCGACTACGGCTATCGCAGCTTTTGCAGAGGCTGCATGTTAGAAATAAGCTATCTGTTCGATCGCGAAGATTTCAAGCAGGAGCGGCTGCTGACACAATCGACCGATAATAATCAAAATCGATTAACCGCTTCGTTAAGCTACCAGGTGAACTCAACGCTAAGCACAACTGCTCGAGCATCCTTCGGCCAAACCAACTTCATCGGTAGCGATCGCGAAGATAAAGATACGCAATTCGGCGTGAATGTGATATGGCGAGCGCAAGACCGGCTTTCATTGATCTTTAGCAGCAATTATCGCGAGCGAGAAGTCGACCCGAGCAATCTCAATGGCGATTACGACGGCATCACTACAGGTGTCAGAGCAACGTATACTGTCAACTAACAGGTCAAAACTATAAACCCACATCAGCAACAACAAATCCATAGCCACGAGTTATTAGCCTTATGGCAGGAACAGCAACATAAATATCAATGGGCCGCCGGATTTCTCGTTGAAATAATAGGGTCATCGTACCGCAAGCCCGGCGCCATGATGTTATTCAATGAGCTCGGGCAGCACTTTGGTTTAATGAGTGGCGGCTGCCTTGAGCGCCACCTCTGCCAACAAGCTGTTAGCGCAATTAATCATCAACGTAGCGCTTTGCTGAGCTACGACCTTGATATGCCCGAAGACAGTTATCCAGCGGACGCCGGCAGCCGGCAAAATAACGAGAATCAACACTGGCAGCTAAGTATTGGCTGTGGCGGTTCGGTGCGTATTTTTATTGCACCGCTAAGCGCTGCCAATCACTACCTGCATTTCACTAAAGCCAACCAAGCCCTAGCAGATAAACAAGCTTGTGAGTTAACACTGCATATCGAGCACCACCAGGCCGCTGGCGATATCAATTCAAGCTGTCTC
The DNA here is from genome assembly GCA_965659815.1 of Pseudomonadales bacterium. GTDB lineage: Bacteria > Pseudomonadota > Gammaproteobacteria > Pseudomonadales > UBA7434 > UBA7434. The sequence goes on along the minus strand of CBFHXO010000029.1, from coordinate 8,049 downwards.
ATGCGCGGTAGTCAAGCTCCACGTATCAATAACTGGGCAAGCTACGCTTTGCAAAAGCAAACCGCACAACTTGGTATCGGCCAGCAACTTAATATCGGCCTGTACCCCGCCATTCAATTTTTGATTTGCGGCGCAGGTATCGATTCAATACCCTTAGCTAATATGGCTGCCGAGATGGGTTGGCAAGTATCGATCAATGAAACCCGCAGCCAGTTTCAAAAAGCCAACCGCTTTTTACCCACGGCAAAAACTACCGACATCGATTACCAGCAAATGCATGACGCGCCAGTGATTACAAACGCCGACTGCATTATTATTATGCATCACAATACTGAGCTCGACGCGGCTGCACTCTTGGCTGCCCATAGCAGTAACGCGAGTTATATTGGTGTGCTGGGTCCGGAAAAACGCCTGAATAAACTGTTGGCGCTTGCCGGTCTCACACACGGTGATTTTAACGGTCGCTTGCATGGCCCCTGCGGCCTGGGGCTGGGAGGTGACAATCCTGCCAGTGTTGCACTCTCGATTATTAGCCACTGCCATGCCATTATCGCGGGCGCCAGTATGAAATCACTACCGATCTAATTACTGACGGGCGCAGCTGCAATATGCCAACCAAACCCTGCAATATGGCCGCTATCATATTGGCCGCCGGTGAGAGCACACGCTTTGGCAGCCAAAAAATGGCGCACCGCTATAAAAACAAAAGCCTGTTGGAACACAGCATCGATAAAATCGATACCAAGGTTTTTCAAACGCTTATTGTTGTCACCGGTGCCAATAGCGAAAACCTGCTCGCGCAGCACAGGCATCTGCAGCACGACTGTAAGTTTATTGAAAACACGCAGTGGAAAAGCGGCTTAAGCACATCGATTGCCGCTGGCATTACTGCACTCGAACAATCCCAGCCCAAGCCCGATGCTGCGCTATTCCTACTGGGCGACCAAATAGCTATTGCACAAAGCGAACTCAATACCATGGCGGCATTAGCGGCCGAGAACCCCGATACGATTGTCTGCGCACGGTATAACAATAAGCAAGCGGCGCCAGCGATTTTTCCCAGCAGATATTTTTCGATACTAAAGCGATTGCGTGGCGATAAAGGCGCATCATCGCTGCTGAACAACTTTGAAAATCGAGTATTGCCCGTGGATATCGCATCAGCCGCCAACGATATTGATAGGCCCGAAGACCTGGAAAAACACAAATAAATACCGATTACAGTTGCAGTTGATCGAAAGCTGCAAGCGATATCACTTCACATGAGTCACCACTTTGCAACGACTGCCCTGGTGCAACAGGCACCAGCACATTCGATGCTGCGATTGACGACAACACCCCCGAACTCTGGTTGCTATACAAATCCACCTGCAGCTCACCCTTGGCATTAATGCTGCTAATACCCCGTAAAAAGTCCAGACGACGACCTTTGTTATGGCAGTCGAAACGCGCAATGGCGGTAACGGTTTTGGCTTGCCAGGCATTACAGCCCATCGACTTTAATAACCACGGCCGAACGAATAAATGAAAAGTGACAAACGATGACACCGGATTACCTGGCAGACCAAAAAACAATGTGTCATACGCTTTGGTCGCTGTTGCTGACGCAGAAATTGTCGCAAAAGCCACCGGCTTACCCGGCTTAATGGCGATTTTCCAAAACAATATCGAACCCAAAGCCTCAACCTGGGCGCGCACATGATCTTCTTCACCTACCGACATGCCACCGGTTGTGATAATACAATCGGCGGTTTCACTGGCCGCCTGCAGTAGCGCACGGGTCGCTTCTGGCGTGTCGGGACAACAACCCAAATCAATCGGTTCTGCACCCAACTCGCTTAGCGTCGCGGACAGAAAATAGCGATTGGAGTTGTAAATCTGGCCCAGTGCTAAATCTTCGCCAGGGTTTTTCAATTCATCTCCGGTGGAAAAAAACGCCACCCGTAATGGCCGAAAACACGGTACAGCAGCAATCCCCGCTGAGGCCAGCAGACCAATATCGCCTGCAGTTAAACGCTTACCCTGCTCCACAATGACAGCACTTGCAGAAATATCCTGACCGGCCGGGCGAATATGCTGATTCGGTTTGGGCAATTCGGTAAAGCGCACCGGCGCAGCGGGCTGCGCGGAACTCGAACAGGTACTCTCTTGCAAGCGGGTATCTTCCTGCAAAATAACGGCGTCAGCGCCTTGGGGAATCATGGCACCGGTAAAAATACGCGCGACCGTCCCCGCTTGCAGCGGCTTGGCAATATCGCCCGCAGCGATGCGCTGGGATTGGATAAACTCGTTGTCCAGCGTAATATCTGCAACGCGAACCGCGTAGCCATCCATCGCACTGTTATCGTAACCTGGGACGTTGATTGCCGCGACTTGCTGCTGCGCAACAATCCGGCCCAGCGCCGCATTGAGTGGTATAAGTTCGGTAACCGATGGCGTAATCGCGTTAGCAAGAATCGTATCGAGCGCGTCCTGGTAGGTAATCATTGACGTTACGAACCGCGCTTATCTAACACGCCATAAAAATTGCAGGGGCGATGACGGCTATCGAGTTGTTCGCTCAAAATACTTTGCCAGGCTAGCGTGCAGGCGCCAGTCGAGCCAGGCATGGCAAAAATCACAGTGTTATTTGCAAAGCCCGCTAAGGCCCTCGACTGAATGGTCGACGTGCCGATATCCTGATAACTTAGCTGACGAAACAATTCGCCAAAGCCATCAATCGCTTTATCAAATAGCGGTGCAAGCGCCTCAGGCGTGGAATCGCGGCCGCTAAACCCTGTGCCACCGGTAATCAATATGGCGTCGACCTGGTCGCTGGCAATCCACTGTGAAGTGCGCGCGCGAATCTGGTAAATATCGTCCTTCACAATGCCGCGATCAGCCAGCGTATGGCCGGCCTCCCGCAAAGACTCAGCCAAGTAGTCACCGGAGGTATCATTGGCCTCGGTGCGGGTATCTGACACGGTAAGCACGGTCACTGCGAGAGGGTTAAAAGTAGCAACAGATTTCGACATAAAAAACATCCAAGGGAGTTGATATCGGTAAATAAGCGCAGGCGATTGCGAGCCGCCATATTCTCGGTGTTTTTGCAGCTATTGACAATCGCCTGACAACTCTGAATAATTCTCCGCCTGAAATTTCTACCCAACTGTATTTGGAGTCAACCTTGGCTAATTCGCCTCAAGCTAAAAAGCGCGCTAAGCAAGCTGAAAAGCGCCGCAGCCACAACGCAAGCCTGCGTTCTATGGTGCGCACTTATATCAAGAAAGTCACCGCTGCCATTGGCAGTGGCGATGCGACAGCAGCCCAGACTGCCTATAATGAGGCCGTTCCGGTTATCGATCGCATGGCGGACAAGGGTATTATTCATAAAAATAAGGCTGCCAGGCATAAATCGCGCCTGAATAGCCAGGTCAAAGCGCTGTCAGCTTAAAAACCCCACGTAGGTCAGTTGCTTAGCATTAAGTATCACTGCATGCGGAGCAACGCCTGGTAGGGCTAAATCGCTCTTAGCCTGCGTGCACGGCCCGCAGACAGCCGGTGGCAGTTTAAATAACTTAAAGAGGCTTTAGAGTTCAAAAAATAGACTATTGACAAAACCGCAGGGTTTATATAAATTACCCGACTCCGGCTCTCGGTAAGGTGCTGGAAACGCTTTAAACACCTTTCTGACCAACACCCCCCTTGTTTGGTCAATAAAGTTCTTATTCATTCCTGGAGATATTGTTTTGGCTTTTTTAAGCCAGGAGCATTCTGGAATGAAAAAAATAATGGCAGTCCTGTCAGTCGCAATGCTTGTCTTTACCATGCCCGCTACGGCGACCTATACCAAGCACATGCCCGACAAAGATAACCACGCAAAAGCAAAAGATTGGCTCTCGCAGCTAGACGATGAAGAGCGTATTATTGAAAGCAAAGATTTTTTCGGCGAAGCTCTCGAATCGGCGAGCATGCTTTGGACGCAGCGCGAGCAGCTCAAAAACCGTGAGAAAAAAGGCAAAAGCGACTGGCGCAGCGAATGGCAGGCAAAGCGCGACCGCCTGTACAATCATTGGGATGGTTCCGACTGGGACAGATACGACAAAGCTAGCGATCATGATGGAAAAAACCAGCAACAAGATGGCTGGAAGGGTAAAAAAGGCGGTGGCGGCAAAGGTTGGTCTGAGGGCCGCGATTGGGAAGACCTCAAAGACTTTGTCCGCATTGCCAAGCACAAGCACAATCACAAATGGCAAAAGCGCTATCCGCACTGGAAAAAACACTGGAAACGCTGGATAAAGCACGGTAAGTATCGTCCTGGGTACCCCAAACCACCTAAAGTAGTACCCTTGCCGGCATCATCAGTGCTATTTGCGACTGGTATTGGCCTGATAGCCCTCGCAAGACGCCGCAATTTACTAACCACAGCAAAGTAATACCGAAAACCGGCACAAACTCGACAATATCACATGTTTTAAACAGCTTGCGGTCTGCCACGGCAGCTACCGCAAGCTGATTAAGCCGTTGTTATATAAAGAGTTATATCGCTAGTTGTACAGCGAGTTAAAGCGCCAAATAAATGAATAGCTTTATCGGCACTCGCCAACAGATCAGTGCTGGCGCCAGGGCTGTTACTGCGGTAACCCTAGCCTTGTCTATTCTCACCGAATGCTTTATTATTCGCGCCCTTTTTACCTTAGTGTCATCTGAACTTGATCTAAATAGGGCTAAGTTCAGGCTTATTAAGACCTTAAAACCGTTGCCAAACCCGCGTATAAAAACAGTTCCAACAAAATAAAGCTTGGGTTGGCCACAATACGGAGAAAACCATGTACGCAGTAGTTGAAAGCGGTGGCAAACAGCATCGCGTTATTGAGGGTGAAACCCTTAAAGTAGAAAAACTTGATATTGCCACCGGTGATACCCTCACCATGGACCAGGTACTAATGGTTGGTGAAGGTGAGTCAGTAAAAATTGGCGCACCTTTTGTCGATGGCAGCAAAGTCACTGCCGAGGTCATCTCGCATGGCCGTCACGAAAAAGTCACTATCGTGAAATTCCGCCGTCGCAAGCATCACCGCAAGCAAATGGGCCACAGGCAGTGGTATACAGAATTAAAAATAACCGGTATTAGTGGCTAAGTCCGTCCAATAAGCGCGGTTATTCGATTAAAAATATTTGGAGTAAATCTCATGGCACATAAGAAAGCTGGCGGTAGTACCCGTAACGGACGTGATTCCGAGTCGAAACGACTGGGCGTCAAATGTTTTGGTGGCGAAGCGGTTGTTGCAGGCAACATTATTATTCGTCAACGCGGCACCAAAGTGCACCCTGGCGTGAATGTCGGTATGGGCAAAGACCACACCCTATTTGCAACAGGCGATGGCATTATCAAATTTGAACAAAAAGGCCCGAAAAATCGCAAGTACGTTTCTGTCGTATCTTAGTAGATACCACAAACGACTCGTAAACGAGGCTAGTAACAAACCCAAAAGCCCTGTCTTGCGACAGGGCTTTTTTGTATGGCCAATATTTATGAAGTAAGGTTTTCTTGGATCCACGTTTTTTGATCAATAGGTCATTGGCAAAACAAGTTCAATCACGTTAATTATCGGATCAGACACAATGAAGTTTGTAGACGAGGCAATTATTTCGGTCACAGCAGGCAAAGGCGGTAATGGCTGCCTGAGCTTTCGCCGCGAAAAATATATTCCTCGCGGCGGCCCTGACGGCGGCGATGGCGGTGACGGCGGCTGCGTATACCTGCAAGCTGACGAAGCCTTAAATACGCTTATCGATTTTCGCTATCAGCCTCGCTATCGCGCCGAAAATGGCCAGGGCGGCTCGGGTAAAAACTGCACCGGTCACGCCGGCGCCGATATTACGCTGCAGGTTCCCGTTGGCACCACCGTTATCGATGACGACACCGGTGAAACCCTGGGCGACTTACTCAACGCCGGCGATAAAATGCTAGTTGCTCAAGGCGGCTTTCACGGTCTGGGCAATACCCGGTTTAAATCCAGTACCAACCGTGCCCCCAGGCAAACAACACCGGGCTCCGAGGGTGAGTCGCGCAAATTGCGGTTGGAGTTGAAACTGCTTGCCGATGTCGGCCTGCTAGGGCTGCCCAATGCAGGCAAATCGAGTTTAATCAGCGTGGTATCAGCGGCCAAGCCCAAGATTGCTGACTACCCCTTTACTACACTAGTACCCAGCCTGGGCGTGGTTAGCCTCGAATCGCATCGCAGTTTTGTTATGGCCGATATACCGGGCCTGATTGAAGGTGCTGCCGAGGGCGCGGGTTTGGGTATTCGCTTTTTAAAACATTTAACCCGTACCCGTTTGCTACTGCATTTGGTTGATGTACTACCACCAGACGAGTCGGACCCAATCACTGCAATTGAACAAATTGATGAGGAGTTAAGCAAATTTAGCCAATCGCTTGCCTCACGGCCGCGCTGGTTAGTGCTGAATAAAATTGATTTACTCAGTGAACAGCAAATTGAAGCGCTACTGGCACGTGTTAAGCTTGAGTTTCCCGAATATCATCAGGTGTACGCTATTTCTACCGTTGCCAGAACCGGGCTTGAGCCACTAAAACACGATATTATGAATACACTGGAGACTATTTGGGCAAGCGAGCACGACGACCCTGAATTACTCGCATCAGAGCTGGAAACTCAGCAGGACATGCAAAGCGAAAGCCGTAACAGAATTACCGCACTAGCCGAGCAGCGCGCACAGGCTCGAAAGGCGCTCAAAGCAGGAAAAACTGCCGACAATAGTTTTGATGACGACGATGACGTTGAAGTCGAATATATAAGAGATTAACACCGCAATGACTGCCGCAACCGCTGCACAAACCCGTCGCTGGGTAATTAAAATAGGTAGCGCGCTACTCACCGACAACGGCGAGGGGTTGGCTTTAGCCGCGCTTGATCATTGGGTAGAACAAATTGCCGCACTCAAACACGCCGGTCACGATATTGTACTGGTATCGTCCGGCGCGGTTGCCGAAGGCATTACGCGATTAGGCTGGAACACTCGGCCAGAAGCCCTGCACGACCTGCAAGCAGCCGCTGCCGTTGGCCAGGCGGGCTTAATTCAAGCTTATGAAGCACGCTTTAATCAATATCAACTTACCACCGCGCAAATACTGTTAGTGCACGAAGATCTTTCATCGCGCACCCGCTATCTTAATGCACGCCAAACTCTGCAAAGCCTGCTGCAATACAATGTGATTCCCATTGTGAATGAAAACGACTCAGTCGCCACCGACGAAATTCGCTTTGGTGATAACGACACATTGGCCGGCCAGGTTGCCAATCTGATTGATGCTGACACACTGGTGATTCTCACAGACCAACACGGTGTTTATAACGACGACCCTCGCAGCCACCCCGATGCAACATTAATTGCTGAATGCGATGTGCATGACAGCATGCTGGACCAAGCAGCCAAAGATGGCAGCGGCTCATTGGGCCGCGGTGGTATGACCACCAAAATTAAAGCCGCACGATTGGCGGCCCGCTCTGGCGCTTCAACCATTATCGCCAACGGCCTAGAACCAAACGTGATTTCCCGTCTGGCAAACGATGAATCCATTGGCACGCTGTTGTGCAATAAACGCAAACCCATAGCGCCACGTAAACAATGGCTCTCTGGTAGTTTAACGGTGCAAGGTAGCTTAACCTTAGACGATGGCGCAGTACGCGTATTAAGCCAGTCTGGCAGTAGCTTATTACCGGTTGGGGTTACATCGGTAGATGGCCGTTTTCGCCGCGGCGAACTGGTGAGCTGCCTGAATAGCCAAGGTAAAGAAATTGCACGCGGGCTGGTGAACTATAACAGTGATGAAGCGATCAAAATCGCAGGCCAAAGTAGCAAACAACTTAAGAATATTCTTGGCTATGGGGGTGATGAAGAAATTATTCATCGCGATAACCTGGTAGTGCTTTAGCCAGGGCTTTTGGCACCACTGCGATAGGAGCAGTAATTAATGTGGCTATTTAAACGGGTGACTAAATCGGCAAACCATATCGATAGTGAATGAATAAGCAAAGAATAGTG
>CBFHXO010000028.1:0-28368 GCA_965659815.1 Pseudomonadales bacterium | reverse complement strand
AAAACGGCGGTACGTTTTTGTGCCCAATTTGTTTTATAAAGAGGTTTGGTTACTTTCTTTTACACAAGTAAAAGACAGTGACTGGCCTGCAGGACAAAAACACGGTTAAGTTAAAAGATTAACTAACAACAAAGCCCCACCGACTGGCCTGCAGAACAAAACACCCTTTTAATTCACCAATACACTAAGAAAAGAACTATCAATTAGCCCACAAGAAAAAACACGGTTATGGTAAAAGTTAAACTAAAAACAAACCTCCCCGACTGGCCTTCAACCCAAACCCACTAACCAACAAAAAATCCACGACTTTACTTTGACAACTCCCCATCAAAAACCGTAACCTCCCCCAACTGCCAACCATAAAGGTAAAAATAAAATGGCCACCGATGACCTGCTGCTAACCTTCCTCTCCTGCGCATTTTTCATGGCCCTGGTCGCCTTTATTTCCTATCAAAAAACCAAAGGCGAAGTAAACACTAAAGACGGTTACTTCCTCGCTGGTCGCGGCCTCACCGGCGTATTTATCGCCGGCTCCATGCTGTTAACCAACCTCTCCGCCGAACAACTTATCGGCTTAAACGGCTCAGCCTACGGCTACAACATGAGTAGCATGGCCTGGGAAGTCACCGCCGCCGTTAGTACCATCGCAATGGCATTGATCTTCCTGCCACGCTATCTTTCTGGCGCATTTACCACACTGCCCGAATTCTTAAGCAACCGCTTCGATGACGACGTTAGACGCTTAACCGTTATTCTTTTTATGGTTGGCTATGGCCTGGTAACAATTCCATCGGTCTTGTATTCAGGCTCTATTGCCGTCATGCGATTGTTCGATGTGCCAACCCTGCTCGATGTCAGCTATAGCGCTGGCTTAATGGTAACGATTTTGATTGTCGGTATTGTCGGCGGGCTTTACGCAATATTCGGAGGCCTAAAAGCCGTAGCCATTTCCGATACCATTAACGGCTTTGGCCTATTAATTATCGGCATTTTGGTGCCAGTGCTAGGCTTTATTGCACTGGGTAACGGCAGCTTTGTGAGTGGCGTCGAAACGGTCGCAACTACCCATACCGAAAAATTAAACGCCATTGGCGCCGCAAGCGACCCAACCCCCTTCGGTACACTGTTTACCGGCATGATTTTCGCCAACCTGTTTTACTGGTGCACGAATCAGTATGTTATTCAACGTACTCTGGGCGCTAAAAATCTGGCCGAAGGGCAAAAGGGCGTAATTTTCTCGGGCTTTTTTAAAGTACTGGTGCCCTTTATGATGATGATGCCCGGTATTATCGCTTTTCACCTGTACGGTGGCGGCCTGCAATCCATCGACCTGGCTTTTCCCCAACTTATTAAAGATGTACTACCCGTATATATGTCAGGCTTTTTTCTGGCTGTATTACTGGGCGCAGTGTTTAGTTCGTTTAACTCGCTGCTAAACAGCGCGGCAACACTGTTTTGCCTCGATGTGTACGAGCCGCTAAAAAAAGGCAAAGTCAGCGATGACGAGATGATTAAAGTGGCGAAAATCGCCAGTATCGTTATTGCAATATTTTCGTTTATCGTGGCACCAATGCTGCAATACGCACCCGAAGGCTTATGGCAAATTATCCGAATATTTACCGGCTTTTATAATATTCCTGTGGTCGCCGTAGTGATCGTTGGCTTGTTCACCCGCCGCGTGCCCGGCTTGGGCGCCAAGGTCGCCATTATTTTTCATATTATTGCCTACGGCCTGCTGAAGTTTGTCTTCGACGACGTGGTTGATATCCACTTCTTGCATCTGTATGCCATCTTATTTGTGATTGAAGTCGCCATTATGTTGGTGATTGGCTATATCAAACCGTTAGGACAACCTTGGCAGTTTGAACGCAAGCATGCCGTTGATCTGGTGCCCTGGGCTTATGTACTTCCCGTGTCTATTACACTGCTCTCCTGTGTCGCAGTGCTCTACGTACTGTTCTCACCCATTGGCCTGGTTGGCGACTTCAATCCACTGTTTTGGCCAGTGATCAGCGCAATTATTGTGCTGAATATCGTCGGCTGGTTTTTTAGCCTCAAACGCTGGAGAGATCGCTATTCGAATTACGTACAACACGATATGGTTTAGCCCAACTCAATAGCATTTAGCCAGGCTCGATAGGATTTAACGCAGTAGATAGCTCCTGACGAAAAGCAGTGGCGAGATTTTAAGCTTCGTTTATTTTTTGTGCTTGGTTTTTCTTTCTGCTAAACAATACTGTTAGATTATATATTGAGCTGCTTTTGATTACGTAACCGACAATCTTAGTTTTGCAACGAAGCTAAGTTAACTTGTTAGTATACTAATTATTATATCTTATATAAGACAGTATAGGTATGATTGCTCTATTACCTGCCCTTTTTCAGGACGACGAGTATCGCAGCAAGGCGCGCGTGTCGGGCAAGTTAACCGATCGCATCAATGCCAGCTTAACCGTGATGGATGCCGAGTTTGATGGCTATATCGATAACGTCTTTACTAATGAAAAAGTCAACGGTTACGATAAGCAAGGCGTTCGCGCGATGTTTGATATCGAAGTCAGCAACGACACCCAAGCGCTGGTGATCTTTGAAGACTACGATGCCAACAACGATTGTTGTGACGACCTGGTTGTTCGTAACACCAATGCTTCACGTCCGCAGGATCCTGAGGTGTTTGTTGCAGGCGGCGGCTTGAACCTCGACCAGCGAAAAGTTGATCACGATTTTCAAACGCGAACCTTGGATTCAACCACAGCATTGTCTGTTCAGTTGACCAAGCAAATTGGCGATATGACTTTAACGTCGATTACGGCGCGCAGAACCTGGGAAAATACCGAGATTCGTGAAGGTGATTTCACCTCGCAAAACGGTGACCTGGCGTCTGTGGTCGATTTCTCTACCGTGGGTTTTCAGTTGCACGATGTCGGCCCACAAGAGTGGCGTCAGTTCTCGCAAGAGATTCGTTTAGCGTCTTCTGGCGATGAATCGTATGCCACTACTTACAGTGGTGACGGTTTCCGTTACCAGATTCCACGCGATGCGGATCGTTACTTCGGTGTTAACTTCCGATTTAACTTCTAAGTCGTTCAGATCGATTGTGTCTAATTAGATAGTGTCTTGATTTGATAGGGGGCGGTTTATCCGCCCCTTTTTTTATAGCTCTGTTTTTAAGATTTTTAAGCTATCTATTTCTGTTAATGCTTTGTTTTAAACGGCTTTACCCGTAAAATGGCGGCGATTCGCGTGCGTCTTACGGGGCACTTGCCCAGCAATGTGAATAGTTCGGTATCTGTCCGTTACACAGGTTAACTCTATGTCTTTAAGCGCAAGCTTTCAGCCACTGTACAAGCAGGTTTATGACTTATTGACCACTCGCCTGGTTGAGGGTCACTGGCGACCATCCGAACCGATACCCAGTGAAATTGCATTGGCCAAAGAATTGGGTGTCAGCCAGGGCACGGTGCGCAAGGCGCTTAACCAGATGGTGGCCGAGAACCTGTTGCAGCGACAGCAAGGTAAGGGAACATTTGTTGCCGAGCACACACAAGAGAGTTCGCTGTTTCGCTTTTTCCGTTTGCGCGAACCCGGTGGTAAGAGCTTGATTCCCGAAACCAATGTGCTCGATTCCACGCGTCGCGCCGCCAGTGCCGAAGAGCGAGACAAGCTGGGGCTAAAAGCAAAGGCGCAGGTGGTAGAGTTAAAGCGCCTGCGATTTTTAAACGGTCAGCCCGCCATCATTGAATCTGTTATCCAGCCGCTATCGGTATTTCCCGATATTGATAAAGAGCCGGAGCTGCCCAATTCGCTGTACACCCTATACCAGGACAAATACGGTATTAGTATTGTCATGGTACACGACGAGCTGCGCGCGACCACTTTACCCGAGCACCTCGCCGAATTTTTGGAGCTGCCCGAGGGCTCGCCGGTATTAATGGTAGAGCGTGCCAGTTCGCATATTGATGGCCGGGTGGTAGAGCTGAGCCGTGCTTACTGCAGCAGTGAAAAGTTTGTCTACTCCGTTCAGCATAAGTAATCCTCCCGCCTTAAGATATTATCGATTGCTATTAAATAACCGTTTAATGCTAAATTAACGGTAGTGAATCTATTGTTCTGCATCTGTTACCGTAAGCCTTCTCAATAATTGAATTGATAAAAGGTGCTTCAATGGCCGATTTAAATTGCTATCCTGCCGATACCTCCTACGATACGATTATGCAGGCGCTGGACCATAGCGGCGCTGTTATTATTGAAAACCTATTGCCGGCTGATCTGGTTGCCGATATCAATCGCGCTATCGACCCGTTAATCGATAGCGCCAGTATGAGTACCGAGATCAATGAATATGTCGATGCCTTTTTTGGCGATAAGGTGCGACATATTTCTGGCCTGGCGGGTAAATCAAGCCGTTTTGCCGAAGAGGTGATGTGTCATCCATTATTACTGGCAATGTGCGACCGGCTATTATTGCCCTCGTGTTCGAGCTACCAGCTTAATCTCGCGCATTTAATGGATAGGGGCCCAGGTTCCGAGCAGCAAATGATTCATCGCGACCAAGACGTTTGGGTGCATTGTGTTAATCAGCAAAAGAATGCGGCAGCGCAGCAGGATATTCAAGTGGCTTGCATTATCGCGCTGGTGGATTTCACCAGGGATAACGGTGCCACCTGCGTCGTACCGGGTAGTCACCGTTGGGGCTATGACCGTCAGCCGCAAGCGGATGAATTAGCCTATGCAGAAATGCCAGCCGGTTCTATTGTGCTTTATCGTGGTTCAACCTTGCATGCCGGTGGCGGCAATACCACCGCTGATCAGTGGCGGCGCGGCATTCATATGAGTTACTGCCTGGGTTGGCTGCGCACCGAAGAAAATAACGTGCTGGCCGTTCCACCCGCTCCTGCCAGGAGTTTATCGAAGCGCGCGCAGGAATTGTTGGGTTATGGTTTGCACGATGCGTTTAGTGATGCCGGCGGTTATCTCGGTGCAGTGGCGCAACGCCATCCCACAGCGCTACTCGCAGAGGGGCTGTTATAACGCAAATTATAATGCTGACCGCCAGCGCGCGCTTTAAATAACCGATGTGTTTTAACCCGGTTTGTAAGCACTTAAACGCGTTGGCTTGGATGCGATCTGCGATTATTGATACGATGATCGGCTGTCCGATTTTTAAAGCGTTTAAGAAAATCCTTTGAAAAACAGTTTGTTATAAGTAACATCTTGGCAGCGGTGATTTGCGGGCCAGACAAACCAGTTCTATTACGGAGACTGAATAATGAAAACAAAGATTCTCGATATTACCCGCTCGTTATTACGCCCTGTGGGCGCGTTAATGTCGGTTGCTGGCAGTACTGCCACGATTGCTGCGCTGTTTACCAGCAGTGCTATGTTAAGTTCGGTGGCCAATGCGGAAGAAATGAAAATGTATTTGGGCGGCCAGTACTCACTAATGGAAATTGAGGCAGGCCCAGGTGGCTCGGTTGCAGATATTGACGCTGATGCGATTAACGTGCTTTTTGGTTATGCGTTAACAAAACATGTTGCCGTTGAGGCACTGGCGGGTACGCAAATTAATAATGCCCGCGATCGTGCGCAGGTGGATATTGAATTGCAATCGATCTTTGGCGTTTCACTGGTGGGCAGTGTTCCGATTTTTGATCAGCTGCGTGTTTATGCAAAGGCCGGTTTCGCGCATATTGAACTCCAGGATAACAAGGGGCGAAACGCCGATGGTACCGATCCAATTTACGGTGGCGGTCTTGCTTACGATGCCTCTGATAAAGTGACAGTTAACCTCGAGTACATGGTTTACCCCGACGCTGAAGAGGATGGACGCAGCTTCGAAATTGAAAACAGCGCAATTAACCTTGGCTTTTTTGTTCGCTTTTAATTTCGATTTTTGCAGCGTTTTTGCGGTGTTGTTACGGTGTCGCTGCAGCGTTCTTGCAATGTAGTCGCAATAAAAAAGGGAGCATTGCTCCCTTTTTTATTGCGTACAAGTTTTTGTCAGCGCAGTTTACGCAAATGGTAGCTAGTCAATTTGAATCAGCTTTTTCTGCTCGGCAGCTTCGCTGGGTTTAGGGGCAGATAGCGTTAGTATGCCGTCTTCAAACCTTGCTTCAATATCGCTTTCTGCGACTTGCGGGTCCAGCGAAAATCGCCGAACAAACTTTCCATAGCGGCGCTCCTGATAAATAATCTTGCCGTCTTTTTCCTCCTGGTCTTTCTGTTGGCACTCGGCCTCCAAGGTCAAAACGCCATTATCCAGGGTGATATTGATATCGTCTTTATTAACCCCTGGTAGTTCGGCGGTAATTTCGTAGCGATTATCTCGCTCGGTTAAATCAATGCGCGGTGTGAAAAATGCGCTGGCATTGTCACTGCTGCTAGCTTGGGGCGCCATAAAGTTATCAAATAAATGATCGAAGAAGTTAGCAAAGTCATGCCGTGTATTGCGTGGTGAAAGTAACATCGTAACCTCCCGGTAGCTCGTTGTACTGTCTTTGGTGAATGGGCGGTGTATTGTCAACGAAAGTCAGGCATGGGCTGGTTGATTTAAATCAACCAGCCTTGATAACGATGCCAACAAGCGTGAGTTTAGTAGCCGCTTAGCGATTGCGAATAGCCGAGGGAGCTTGATTAAATTCTTTGCGAAAGCGGCGCGAGAAATACAGCGGGTCCTGGAATCCGGTGCGCTCGGCAATCTGGCCAATACTCAGACTCGAGTGTTGCAATAACTCACGCGCTTTTTGCAGCCGCATGCGGTCGCGCCATTTAATTAAACTTGTGCCATAAAACTGCCTGAACAAGGCGTTAAGCCGGCTGGGTGACAGGCCGACTTCGGCGGCAATATCGTCGAGGTTTAAGTCATCACAATAGCGCGGCAGCAGAAAGTTAAAGGCTTTGCGAACCCTGGGGTCGGGCTGGGGGCCAGGTGTGTTGGGGGTGTGCCCACTTTCGTTAAAGCGTTTGAGTCGAATCAGCAGGTTTTCAATAATATTGTGGCATAGCTGCTCGTTGATATCGCCGCGTTGGTAGGGAATCGATTGCAGCTCGTCCATTTGCGCATGCAGGCGTTGCAGCGCCTGCGGGTAGTCGATATCAACCACCATGGGCCGCTGCAGCGAAAATGCCCAGTCGAGTAATTCAAACCACTGCGGTTGAGAGCGAAAGCTTAGCCAGTCGTGGTCCCAGTGTTGCTCACCACGGGTAACCACACATTCGCATCCCGGTGGAATTAGCGCGATCGAACCAGGTTGCAGGGTCATACTTTCATCATTGGTAAAGCGAATCAGCCCGGTGCCGCCGCGGCTGGCATACAGTGTCCAAAAGTCCATCGCAATTGGGTGCACAATCGGAAAGTCCATTATATGGCCATCACTGAGATGGTGTTTCATACAAAAAAAATCGTGATAAGTGCGGGGTTTGTGTAGCAGCAGCGCAAAGCACTCTGAGACAAAATCCCTGGCGCTGCCGGGCGACTCAGGCACTCCATCAGCATCGAATCGGCCTCGCCAGTGATTCTTCAAATTATTGTTTTTATTGATTATTTCAAGTTCATGAAAAAAGTCTTCGCCATAGGCTGCGGTCTGTGGCTGGCGCGTGTCACGCCAGGGCGAGCGGGTGGTTTCGCGCCAGTGGCCCAGCGCGGCGTCCCGCACAGCCGCGCTGGGCTGCCCACCGTTTGCGGCGATGTAGAAGAGCTGGGCCAATGCGGTGATGCCCTGGGGTTTAGTCGAAATGTCCATAACAATGCGCGAATTGGATATGTTGCTCAAGCTTACCCCAGTGATACGATTTCGTCACTGATAAAAGCGCTGCCCTGTCATTGGCGGCTGGCAGGTTTCTTGGGGGAACAGCAATGATCACAGATGCACAATTAGAAAAATTTATGACCGACCCACTGGGCTACTTCGATAGCTCGGTGACCAAAATGCATAGCATAGAGCAGGCCGAACTCGAGGAGCTGCAGCGCGCGGCCATGAAAGTGCGGGTGGCCGACCATATCGAAAATATCGAAATGGTTAGCAATCTGGCCAAGCGGCTTGGTATTACCGGCGTTGAGGAATTCGATGATGTGGTGCCGCTGTTTTTTGCTCACACCGCATTTAAATCTTACCCGGCATCGCTGATCGATAAAAAGCGTTGGGACTTAATGACCAAGTGGATGCAAAAACTCACCACTTATGATTTGTCGAATGTCGATACTTCTGACTGCGAATCGCTGGACCAATGGCTGGATGCACTGGATGAGCAAACGCCGTTAGAAGTCATTACTTCATCGGGTACCACGGGAACGATTTCGCTGATTCCCAAATCGCGCGAGCAGGCGCACTACACCATGAAAATCTGGCGTTGCTTTTTATTCCAGACCTTTGGAGTAGAGCCTAGCGAAGAAGATATGAACCCCGATGTCGATGTGATCTGGCCTAACCACTCTAAGGGCAAGCTGGGACACTTGCGTATGGCGGCCTTGCTGCGCAAGGAGTTTACCGGCGGCGACGAAAGCCGGTTTCATGCGCTTTACGAGACCGCGATTGATAGCGACCTGATGTTTTTAGCCAGCAAGATGCGTGCGGCTGCATCAAAGGGTGAGCTCGACCGGCTTGAGATCGACCCAAAATTAATGGCGCGCAAAGACGAGTTTCTTGAGATGCAGGCGCGTCGCCCACAGGAGATGGCAGACTTTTTTGCTAAGTGCACCGAAAAATTAAAGGGCAAGCGCGTGTTTACCACGGCGGCTTACCCGATTATGTACGAAGTCGCGGCTGCAGGTTTGGAAAAAGGCATTAAAGGGGTGTTTGCCAAAGATTCGGCGATATTAACCGGTGGTGGCACCAAGGGTTTTGTCCTGCCCGATAACTTCCTGGAAGTGATTAAAGAGTTTATGGGGGTTGATGTGATTCAGGAAGGCTACGGCATGTCTGAAATCAGCGCCTTTCACTGGGCTTGTGAAGAGGGGCACTACCATATGTCGCCCTGGGTTATACCGTACATACTTGATCCCGAAACCAGTGAGCCATTACCACGCAAAGGTACGGTTACCGGTCGCGCCGCTTTTTATGATTTGGTGAATAACTCGCACTGGGGTGGCATTATCTCTGGCGATGAAGTCACCATGCATTGGGATACGCCGTGCAAGTGCGGTCGTAAAAGCGTTTACCTCGCCCATGACATTATGCGTTATAGCGAAAAAGAAGGCGTTGAGGATGATCGTATCAGCTGCTCTGCTACCCAGCAGGTGCAGGATGAAGTGGTGAACTTTATGCAGGGTTTTGAGGGGTAGTTGAACATGAGTGCGTTTAAAGTGCCGATGTTTATTCGCGGCGAAGTCATTGAAGATGATTGGGTAGAGTTTGGCGGTCGTCATAGTGGAGGGGCGTTTAGCGCGCCCGATCCGCATAAGTATGTAAAAGACTTGCCGCTTTCCAGTCCTATGGCTTTGCAGGATATGCAGGATATCAGCTTCGATGAAATTCTCGACGTGCTTGAAGAGTTGGGTAAAAACCTCGACTTCGATAAAAACCCCTATATTCGCGAAGCCTACGAAGCGGGTTTAAGTGCTGCACCCTATCCGCCTGCGATTTTAAAAAACAGCTATATCATGCTGCCTGCGGCATTCAATCGCGACTCAATTCGTGAAATTGCCGAGCGTCGTATTGGCACCGACTATTTAAATGGCTGGGTCAGTCAAAAATTATTAGATGGTCGCACGATTAATGTCAGGGCTTTTGGCGCGCGCGCTTTGCATATTCCTGCCGGTAACGGCGGCCTGGTATCGGCGGTAACATTAATTCGCAATGCCATTACCCGAAGCGATGCCATCATTAAAGCGCCATCTAACGACCCTATGACGGCGATTGCGCTGGCGCGTACGCTTGCCGATATTGCGCCCAACCATCCGGTCACCAAACATCTAAGTGTTGCTTATTGGAAGGGGGGTGATGAAGCATTTGAACAGCAGCTGTATAAGCCGGAGTACATTGAAAAAATTGTTGCCTGGGGTGGTTTCGCTTCGGTGAAACATGTCACCAAATATATCCAGCCGGGTTTAGAGATGATTGGGCTAGACCCCAAGCGTAGCGCTACGATTATTGGCCCCGAGGCATTTGTCGATAATGCGACTATGGAAGAGGTTGCCAAGCGGGCCGCCTGTGATATTGCCATGGCCAATCAAGAAGCCTGTGCCAGTGCCAGAGTGATTTATGTGTTATGCGGTACCGATGGCGATGCGATTGACCAGCTCAATCGTTTTGGTGAAATGATTTACAGTGCAATGATGGCAATGCCGGGCGAACTTACTTCAAAGCCGCGCAGTTTTGACCGTGACCTGCGAGACCAGATGGAGGCCACCCGACTTGATGATACTTTTTATCGTATTGTCGGCGGTGAAGATGACGAAGGGGCAATTATTGTTTCGCAGTTTGACGAGCCGGTTGATTACTCGCCCATGTTAAGTGGCCGGGTTGCCAACCTGGTGCCGGTGGATGATATTAAAAAGGTCACCGATGCTGTTACCTCCTACACGCAAACCGTGGGTATTTACCCCGAAAATTTAAAAAAGCAATTGCGCGATCAGCTGCCCATTTACGGCGCGCAGCGCTTAACCTCGCTGGGTTATGCCTGCAATGTCACCTCGGCTTCGCCGCAAGATGCAATAGAGCCGGTGCGTCGTATGTGTAAATGGATTTTTGAAGAAGAGTGTAACCCTGATGAAGTGTTTCCACTTTGGCGTTTGTAACCATGGTTTATAAACAGGCTGATAACGAAAATAGCAGGGAAGTGCCACAATCCGATTGGGCACAGCAGCTTAATACACTGGGTAGACACATTGGCCCAGAGAGTATTGTGGCTTTGTCGGTTGATGCCCTTCTTCAAGCTGCCGCTGATAAAACGGGTTTAAGCGATTTTGGTGATGACGAATTTCGCGAAGGTTTGCATGCCTTGGTAGAGTCGCTCAATAACGAAGCGTCACTGACATTAACCGGCCGATTAATTGCCCGCACAGAAGTCAGCCGTATTTTGCAAAGCCGGTTGGCAATTATCGACACTGAAAAACGTCACCCTGAAATTGCCGATGAAGAAATTATTGAGCCGCTGTTTATTGTGGGTATGGGTAGAACCGGTTCGTCGATCTTATATGAATACTTTATGCAAGACCCTGTGCATCGTGCACCGCTGGCCTGGGAGAAAAAGCTGCCCGCGCCGCCACTATTGCCTGATGATGAAAGCGAAGCGCAACACCGTATTGACTGGATAGAAGCTGAAACTGCGCTGATGTATGAAATCGATAGCAGCTTGATGTCCAAGCACGAAGCCCATGCGCGGCTACCCGAAGAGTGTTCGCAATTAATGGCGCACGAGTTTCAAAGCGGCCACTTTTTTAGCCGCAATAATGTTCCTGGCTATGCATTGTGGAATGCTATGGCCGATGCGCGACCCGCCTACGCGATGCATAAACGAATACTAAAAATTCTTCAGTGGCGCGATAAACGACAAAACAAACCACGCTGGATTTTAAAATACGGCGGCCATATGGGAAAAATGCCCGAGCTGTTTGAAACCTACCCCGATGCCAAAGTGATTCATACTCACCGCGATCCGTCGGTGGTGGTGCAGTCAATGACTAGCCTGATTGCCAGCCTGCGTTTAATGCGTAGTGATAATTTTGATGCGCCCACATCGGCAGAAATGTTAAATGCCGGGATGGCGCGCGGTTTAGAAAAAATGATTGCCGAGCGCAAAGAAGGGGTGATTCCGGAAGCGCAAATTGCGGATATTCATTTTGATACGTTAATGAGTGACACCATAGGCGAAATCGCCAATGCCTATCGCAAACTCAATATGCCATTTACTGACGATGCCGAAGCGGCTATTGAACGCTATATGCAAGCCAGGCCGCGAACCAAGCACGGCAAGCACAGTTATGCCTACGCCGACGCTATTGATATCAACAAAGAGCAGCAGCGTTTTGCCGACTATATGAATCATTACGCGATAAAAAAAGAAAACCTGTAACCGTGGTCATTAATCGTGGATAAGCTACTGGCTAATTTATTATCATCGCGTGAGTTGCATCCCGATACCGATAAATTGTTGCGTGATGCCTGGGGTGAATTATTCAATCAATTACAGCAGGCGCGCGAGGCGATTGATAATAAAGATCTGTTTGTGCCGCCAGCCACCGACCGCAATCTTGCCGAAGGTTACCGTTACTTATTGGGCTATGTTTACGCGAGTTTTGAGCGGGTATTTTTTGAAGATATAAACTTTCCGTATTTTCGTCGCGCCATTCCGCCAGTCAGTAAGTCGACCATTGATAATGCCGATAATCTTTACCTGAGTGCCCGTATTGATGGCAACGCCAGTTATCGCATATCGGGACGCGCTTATCATCACGGTCACTGGCAGTCAACGCGCGACCTCAGCGCCCAGCGGCTGGCGCCGCAGTATGTCATTTTCACTGCAATCACCCAGTATTCGGGTGACCCGGGTGCTATGGCGGCTGCAGGCCCAAAAGAAAAATCCGATACCGGTATGCTCGACACTTATGATCTGCAAATTGCCGATGACGGCTATTTTGAAATAGTACTCGCAGCTGAAAAACCCAATCACTATAACGGTAATTTTATTTCTACTTTTGTCCGCAAGCCCGTTGCCGATGAATTGGTTGAATTTACTGCGAACTATCTAATCTGTCGCCAGTTATTTGGCGATTGGAGCAAAGAGTATCCGCTGGAATTACATATTGAAAAAATTGATGGCGATGCACTTGAGTCACCAGTACTGACGCCGCAGGACGCTGCCAATAAAATGCGCAAGCTGGGCAGGCTGGTCAATAATCAGATGCGTTACTGGAACGAGTTCTACGTTAAATTATTAAATCCCTATGGTGATCAGTCCGGTAGTCGGCCTACGTTTCAAAAGCGCAACGATTTAAACCCACCGATGTTTACCCAGGCCGACACGGGTGGGCAGTCGACCAACAGTTATTCATCCGGCATTTACGATTTAAACGAAAGTGAAGCGTTAATTATTGAAGATCATATTCCTCAGGATGAGCCGCCGGTTTATAGCGGTTTTAACCTATCGAATTACTGGGGAGAATCTTACGACTACGAGCATGCGGTGAGTAGTCTTAATGACTTTCAGGCTCGCGCCGACAGTGACGGTGTGGTGCGCTATGTGATTGCGCATCGCGACCCGGGTGTTGCCAACTGGTTAGATACCACTGGTCATGCTCAGGGGTATATGAGTCGGCGCTGGACCTACCATCAACCACCTTCGCAACTGCCCAAAGTCAAAGTAACCAAAATTAAGCTGGTCAATTTGATGCAACACTTGCCTGCGGATACCCGCTGCATCAGTCCCGACCAACGCGACGAGCAGATTCGTCAGCGTCGCAGGCATGTGCGACAGCGTTACCGACAATCGTAATCGATCCGACCAAAGCAATCGCGTCAACGTCATTTCAGGAATAATTAGCAATGAGCAAACAGCAAACCTCAGGATTTAATCGTCGCTCTACCGCCGAGCAGGTGACAGAGGGTGTGGATCTCAGTGGCAAAATCATTTTAATTACCGGTGTGAATTCCGGTTTGGGTTATGAGTCAATGCGAGTGCTCGCAATGCTTGGCGCACATATTATTGGCGCTGCCAGAAGTTATGAAAAAGCAGAGCAAGCTTGCAACAGTATTGACGGGAAAACCACGCCCATTGCTTGTGAGCTCAGTGACCCAAAACAAGTGGTCACTTGCGCCAACACGATTGCTGAGCAGTTTGATCGTATTGACGTATTAATGGCTAACGCCGGTATTATGTCGCCCGCCACGTTAACGCAGGCTGAGGGTTATACACAGCCATTAGAGATGCAATTTGCCACCAATCATATGGGCCATTTTGTTTTGATCAATCGCCTGCTACCGCTATTGAAAAACGCGCAACAGGGCAGGGTGGTTTTGTTGTCGAGCATGGGACATGTGCAAACCCCTAAGACCGGCATTGACTTTGACAACCTCGATGGCAGTCAGGGCTACAACCCCTGGGAGACTTACGGCCAATCGAAGCTGGCGAATATTTTATGTGCCAATCAATTAAGTCAGCAGTTGTCGGGGACTTCGGTCACCGCGAATTCTGTTCATCCTGGTGTGATACGGACGAATCTCGATCGCAACAGTGCCGGGTTAATGTTTAGGGTGATTCAATTTTTTGCCAACTTTTTTGAGCGCACAGTTGCGCAAGGGGCGGCCACGCAGTGCTATGTTGCCGCGCACCCGTCGCTTACACAAACCAGTGGTGAGTATTTTGCCGACAGCAATATTGCTGAGCCGTCAAAGCATGCTAAAGATAAAACCCTGGCCCAAAAATTGTGGGATCAGTCAGTAGCACTCGCCAGGGTTTATTTGTAAATGCCCGCTGCCGGCTATTTCCAGCGTTAGCTTAAGGATTCATAATTGCATTGGCAATTTCACAGGCGGCCGCTTTGGCTTCACGTCGATGTTTGCTGGTCAGCCCCTTGCGTATAGCATCGTGCAAAACCCACTGGCTGCCATCATTGATTTTAAAAACAGTTTCGATGGCTTTTTACCGCCTCTTGATACAGCGCCTGAATAAGCTCCGATTTATCGCCCTGGTATACCGAGCGGCTGGAGTATATTCATCGTCGCACGCTAAACCTGGCCACTATAAACTTCGCAATGGATAGCGATAAATACTGGGATCACAGCGGTATACGCTGGATTGCCGAAGGCCCGGTGACCGGTAAACCCTGGTGTGCCAGCTCATTGCGCTTTTGTGAGGATAAAGGCCACTATGAAGTATCGGCCTGGTTACAGTTGGGGTTTTGGGAAAAACCCAATCTATTTGAAATGCGTAAGGCTTCGCATAAAGCTGCTTTGAAAAAATTATTCGATGATTGGATCGGTGACTTTCAGGAGTTATTCCCTGGTGTTGTTGAAAATGCGATATCATTTTATCGCGCTATCCTGTGGGTGCGGGTTCAAGTAAAAAAGCAGCCACTGCATAGTGGATAATAATGCTTTAACCCCAGTCAGCGGCAATAAGCCGCTGGCTAAGCTCGCGATCGCGACAGCGGTGAATTAAAGTGGACAGCAACGCCGGTTGACCTGATTTTTGGTTCTAACTCGGAGCTGCGTGCAGTGGCTGAGGTTTATGCTTTTGCCGATGCAGAGGAGAGGTTTGTTGAAGACTTTGCCAGTGCCTGGAGTAAAGTGATGGAGTTGGATCGATTTGATTTGTAGTATTTGAGATGCACGGTCCGTGTGATTGATTGCGCGGGCCGTGAGACTATAGAAAAACGTGACTGCCCAGCGGGGCAATCCGTAAAAGCAACCCTGTAGGCAACTCAGAACAACAGCAAACGCCTGACTTATCCAAGAGGAAAAGCACGACCTATGTAAGTTATTACAGACAAGCCATCACAAAAAAGGCAGTAATCCCTTCGATTACTGCCTTCCTCAAAAAAACGCCCTTTACCCTTTAAGCTCCGCCGCCAACTTAACACTCTCCGCCTGAGTACTCCCAAACAACATCGTCGTCAGCGACGACGCCTCCCAAACCTTATACCTCTCCACCAATTCATCCCTTGTCCCTACCATATGCAGTATTCTCACCATATCATCTGACACTGCCGCTATCGCTTCCTGCTGTTTACCACCCAGGTAGAGATCCTGAATCTTATTCGCAACTTCCTCAAACCCGGCTCGCTCATAATACTCTTTATAGAAATTCTTACCCTTAGCGCCCATACCACCCACATATAGCGCAATCATCGCTTTCGACTCAAACATTTTCGCCTGCAAACTTTCAGTCGTTTCACCAGCATCGTCCAACATAACCAGCGGCACTGTCACCAGCACTTCAAAATCCTCCCACTTCTTGCCGTCAGTGCGCTTTTCAAAACCACGCTTCACATTATCCATAATCACTTCAGGGCGCTCGGGAATCATACTGGTAAGATGCAAACCATCACATAACTCACCCGCTAACTCCTGCCCCTTTGGCGACATCGAACCAATATGGATAGGAATCGGC
Organism: Pseudomonadales bacterium; assembly: GCA_965659815.1. Lineage (GTDB taxonomy): Bacteria > Pseudomonadota > Gammaproteobacteria > Pseudomonadales > UBA7434 > UBA7434. The sequence goes on along the minus strand of CBFHXO010000028.1, from coordinate 12,321 downwards.
TCGCTGGGATGAATCATCGATTTAAGCGGCTTGCCCAAACCCTTGGAGTTTTCACCTTTATAAGGAATACTAAAAAACTCTCCTTCAAATTCTAACTTTTCTTCACGCGCTAAAATTTGCTTAACAATTTTGATGTATTCGCGAGTCATGGTTAGCGGCTTGTGCCAGGGCTTACCGTGCCAGCCTTCTACCACCTGCGGCCCCGAAGTCCCTACACCCAGTACAAACCGACCTCCCGATAACTGTTGCATAGTCAAGGCTGTCATCGCCGTGTTAGCCGGGCTGCGACCCGGCATTTGCATAATGCTGGTGCCCAGGCGAATCTTGGATGTGTTCGCACCAATAAAAGCCAGCGGCGATACCGCATCCGAACCCCAGGATTCAGCCGTCCAAATCGAGTCGTAACCCGCCGCCTCTGCGTTGCGGATTTCATCGTAATTGATATCAATTGTGCGGCCGGAATAGCCAAGATTAATGCCTAATTCTAACGCCATTGCTTTATACCTATATCTGAATGCGAGAAGGGATCTATTGTACTGAAGATATACGATGAAAGCTTTTTTTAAGCTCAATATTTTGAATATGTCGATGATGAATGATGCAACAGCGATATCGAACAGCGATTGTCCAATTTAACAGCTTTGAGCCTCATCTTCAGAGGCTTGGTGATGCGGGGTTATTGATACTTGTGGCCGGGCATCAGCGATTGATTGGCAGCAGTGCCGAACTTTCTCACCGCTGTCCGGTCTATCGATGGCAGATGACACCCGTGCTGGTCATTAAGACCATCTTCACCGAGGGTAGACAATATGTTGTTTAGACAATTACTTGTGCTGTTGTGTTTGTTACCTATACCGGCAATGGCGGCCGATTCGCCAGTGTACTCGCATAAAGCCAAAGGCGCGGTTAAAGGCGCCGATGTCGTCGCTTATTACTCATTTGAACCCGGTGAAAAAGCCCTTATCGGAAGCGATGCGTTTACCTATCAATGGGGTGGCGCGACCTGGAAGTTTGTCAATGCAGAAAATCTTGCGGCATTTGCCGCTAACCCCGAAGCCTACGCACCACAGTACGGTGGTTATTGCGCCTTTGCGGTTTCGCACGGCTTTACCAAGCCAGTGAATCCTAATAAATGGAAAATCGTCGACGGCAAACTTTATCTGAATCTTAATAGTATTGCTTATCGAAGATGGCAGGCCGACCAGGATGCCGCAATTATCCGTGCCGATAAAAACTGGCCCACAGTGCTTACACAATGCGAACAGCACAATAGTTGTAAATACTAAGCGATTACGCTTGCCGCGAGTTAGTGTTACTGAATACAGCTACCTAGATCAGCTAGCCGAGACAACTAAAGTAAAAGCCCGCTTATGTGGTCTTTATTGTTTTCGATGCTTTTTGTTTCTATTCTTGGCAAAAAAGCTCAACCTGTATTGCTTGAGGTTAATCAACGGCAAGGTTGCAAGCACAGCAGTGCCGCTATAATACGGCTCGCAATTTGGTTTCAATTTTATTATCAAGCAGTTTGGAGTAAAGCAATGGCTTTTCACGGTAAGGTGGCGTTAATCACCGGTGGCGCAAGCGGTATGGGCCGTGTAGCGGCGCTAAAGTTGGCTAACGAAGGCGCTAAGGTCGCAATTGTCGATGTTAACGACGAGGCGCTGGCTACGGTGTCGGCAGAGCACCCTAATTTAACGCCGTTTAAATGTGACACCAGTGACCTAGAGCAGGTCAGGAAGTTGGTTGCCGATGTAGAGCAAACCGTTGGTCCGATTGACCGGTTAACCCAGTGTGCGGCTATTATGCCTGGCCAGTCGATTAAAGCGATGTCACCCGAACTGACCAATAAAATGATGGCCATTAACTACGGTGGCACCGTTAATATGGTGTCAACAGTATGGCCATTAATGGAGGCGCGCGGCAGCGGTGATATTATTATTTTTGGTTCAATGGCCGGCGATGTACTCACCCATAACTTGGGCGGCTATTCGGCAACCAAGTCGGCTACGAACACTTGGGCTGAGGTGCTGCATCACGAAAATAAAGATACTCCGTTACGCTTTTTGCTGGTGTGCCCACCCATGGTAAATACACCTCTGGTGCAGCAGGCGGTTGAACACGGGCCAGAGAGTATTAAAACGGCGGGCGAAGATATGATGGCAACCCCCGAGTTTATTATTGATGAGGCTGAGAAAGCGCTGGAGAAAGGCGACTGGGTAGTGCGACCCGGCTCGGCCAAATGGATGGTTCGTATGCGTCGCTATTTTCCTCGTACGCTATGGAAAATTATGGAAAAGGCAAATAAGGCTTAATTAAAGTCCTGTTGATCAAGGCCTCGTTCCGAGGCCTTTTTTATTAAATCAATATCTTTCTAACGGGTTTGGCAGAATTATTTATGCTTCAACGGTCCGAGTGTGTCACTCGAAAAGTTTTCATGTTGTTAGCTGTGCTAGCGATAGCCGTGCCCCATTATGCTCACGCGGCTAATCACTCACAGGCCGCGAGCAGTACATCGGCTGAGGGCCTTATTAGGCAGTTTGGCGTTGCCGACTTTGAACAATTTGCGCCGCAAAACGCGCTGGATATTATTAATCGTATTCCTGGTTTTGCGGTAATCGAAGAGGATGAGCAGCGCGGCTTGGGTCAGGCGACGTCCAATATTCTAATTAACGGCGCGCGCATTGCCGGCAAGACCAATGGCGTTGTGACTGCGCTATCGCGTATTCCCCTCGATGCTATTGTGGGCATCAATATCTATGAGGGCGCCAGCCTGGCTATTCCGGGCTTGACTGGCGAGGTTGTCGATGTGGTTGTGGTTAGCAAACGCCTGGCAGGTAACTGGCGTTGGGAAATGCAGCACCGTGATGAAAACGATGAGGTCGACCCAGCGTACTGGAAGTCTAATATTTCTATGGCAGGTCGTATAGGCACGACTAGCTGGAATGTTGGACTGGATAATGACTATCGACGCCTGGGCTATGGTGGCCCGGAGACGGTATTTGATGGAGTGGGTAATGTGGTCGAGGTGCGTGATGAGTACGCCACCTTTGATCGCGATAAAACAACACTGTCAGTCGGCTTTGCGTTCGAGCCTGATAGTGGCAATGTCGGTAATCTTAATATGTCCTACCAGAATTACTGGCAGGGCAACCTTGAAACCCGGGCTAGTAATTTGCCCGGTGGTGACCAGCGCTTTGAATCGGGTGGCAAGCAGTGGAGCGCTGAGATCAGCGGCGACTATCGTTTTTCGCTTGCCGATGGCTATTTAAAGTTGATTGCCTTGCAAAGCTATGAGTACTCGCCCGACCGGGCAATTCGCTTTGCTTTAGATAACCCTGAAGTCGATAGAAGGTCGAGCAGGCGAACAGATAAAACAGGCGAGAGTATTTTGCGCAGTGAGTTCGACTGGTTGGGTAAGCAGAATGGCGGTTGGCAATGGTCGCTGGAGGCGGCCTATAATAGTTTTGATCGCAGCTTGGGTAGCCGCAACACCGGCAACCTGGCCTTTGGTATTGTCGCGCTCGATAATCTCGATATCGATGTTAAAGTTGAAGAGCTGCGCTTTGAAACCAACCTGAGCTACTCGCGCGCGCTTAGCGATAAGCTGCTGTTTCAGGGTTCTATCGGTTTGGAAAATTCTAATATGGAGCAAACTGGCGACCAGCTGCAAGAGCGCAACTTTACCCGCGAAAAAGGTTTTATTTCATTTGCCTACCAACTGAATGGACTGAGCAATATCAGTTTAAAGCTAGAGCGTAGCGTTGGCCAACTGGCCTTTGCCGATTTTATCGCGTCGGTCGATTTGGATATTGGTAATAACGATGCTGGTAATCCAGACCTGGTGCCGCCGCAAAGCTGGCGTGCAGAGTTATCGCTGGAACAAAGCCTTTCGCGGTGGGGTGCGATTACGATAAAGCTCACGGGTGAGGATATTGAAGATATTGTCGATCGCATTCCGGTTGCCAATGGCGATGCCGTGGGCAATCTTGATAGTGCCAAACGCTATGGTGCAGAAGTGGCGGCGGCTATTGAGCTTACGCCGTTGGGTTGGCGCGGTGCGCGATTGGAGATCGACGGAATTTTTAATCGCAGTGAAATTGATGACCCAATTACTGGGCAGCAACGCAGGATTAATTATGAGCTGATTCGAGATGTTACCTTTGAATTGCGCCACGATGTCCCTAATACCTTCTGGGCCTGGGGTATTTCTTATCGACTAGAGCGCTTTTCAAAAACGTTTCGTTTGAACCAGACCAATGAGATTGTGCAAAATCGTGGGTTGGCGTTTCCATTTATTGAGCATAAAAATCTATTTGGCTTAACGGCTCGATTTAAAGTGCGCAACTTCGACGACCGTATGGATATTGAAGAGCGCCGATTCTATACACCGCGGCGCGACGGTATGCTCACAGGTATTGAGCGTCGTGAAAGAACCTTTGGCAATATTTATATTCTTGAATTATTTGGCTCGTTTTAGCGGCGTGATGCGCGCAAGGCTTGCAGCGCCATTACAGCGATATACAGGGTGATTGCTGCGGGCACCCAATAGTATCCGGCCCGCGTCCAGGGTGTTTGGCCGGCCATTAGGTAAAACTCGCCGTTTAATACCGTTTGTTTGAACTGTTCAGTGCGTTGCACAATTTTTCCTTGCGGGTTGATAATTGCGGTTACCCCATTGCCGGTGCTACGCAATACATAGCGACCATTTTCGCGCGCGCGCATCTGGGCCATTTGTAAATGTTGTAGCGGTCCTATTGATGCACCAAACCAGCTATCGTTGCTTACGGTAATTAATACATCGCTAACGGCAGCGGCTTCGGCGGCTAGCCCGGGGTAAACAACTTCATAACAAATAAGTGGTTTGCTCTGCCAGTGATGAATGGTCAGCGGCGCTTGCCCGGCATCACCGGCACTCATGCTCGCCATGGGTAGTTCAAAAAAAGCCAACACACCGCCTAGCAAGTTCGCAAATGGAATCGTTTCGCCAAATGGCACTAGGCGTTGCTTGCGGTAAAGGCCACTGGCATTTCCCACACTCACCATACTGTTGTAAGCGTCATCTGAATAAGTGCTTCGAGTGGGTATGCCGGTAATCAGTGCAGAATTATGGGTGTTCGCTATTTTGTGTAGCTGGTCGAGAAAGCCGGTGGCATATTGATAATAAGTGGGTACTGCTGCCTCGGGCCAAATGATGAGTTCACTGCTAGCCCAATAGGGTTCGGTCAATTTTTTGTAAAGCGCCATGGTAGGCTGCAGGTTTTCGCGTTGCCATTTTTCGTGCTGGGAAATATTTGCCTGCACCATACTAACGGTTTTGGCCCCGCCCTGGGGTTCACTCCATCGCATTGTTTCAAGTGCTGGTGCGGCCAGCCAGGTTAGCGCGACTATCGGCAAAATTTTCATTGCGAATGTTTTGTTTGTGGCAAGGTTGTTGTGCTTATTTAAGATCTGGTGAGCAATCAATCCGATTGATGCGCCGCTTGACACAATAATAAAGCCGATACCGTACACACCCACCAGCGGTGCCCATGCGGCCAGTACCGATTCAGTTTGGCTGTATCCGATAAATAACCAGGGAAACCCACTCAGCAACCAGGTGCGCATCCATTCAATAAAAATCCATACTGCGCTAAATGTGCTTACCGACGTGATAGCCGTGCATTGACGGGTGCGGCTTTTCACCAGGCGCTGGTTTATCCAGGCAAATAAATAGCCGCCCAAGGCGCTGCATAAGGCTAATCCTGCGCAAAATGCGGAGGTAAGGAAAATGGCCAGCTGTACACTGGTGTAACCAAATTCATGAATGCTGACATAAACCCACGATGCACCGCTACCATACATGCCCAGCCCAAATAGCCAGCCCAACCAGCATGCCTGTTTTGGCGTTTGGTTTTGTAGTAGTAGAAATAGTGCAGCGGCAGCGATGAGTGCCAGTGGCCAGATAAAGAAGGGTGCCAGCGACAGTGTTACTAAACTGCCGCTGAGTAATGCTAGTAATGCGCTAAGCTGCGGCATTTTAATGCCTCGAATGAAAGCCGTTTGCTGGCTCACTGGGCGATACCGGTTCGCTCGCGCCGTTGTTACTCTTCGGCATCGCCTGGGGTTGCGCTATGGTTATCGCCGGTAGTCATTCGCATGGCGTGCAGGCGACGGTTGTCTGCGTGGGTTACATGAAAGGTAAAGCCGCTGAGTGAGGCTTTTTCATTGCGCTTGGGCAGCCGGCCAAACTGGTTGATAACCAGGCCGCCAATGGTATCAAATTCGTCGTCACTAAAATCTGTGGCAAAAAATTCATTAAACTCATTTATCGGTGTTAGCGCCTTAATCATGTAGTTAGAGTTGGAGAGACGACGGATTTGAGCGTGTTCTTCTGCGTCATGCTCGTCTTCAATTTCGCCGACAATTTCTTCTAGCACATCTTCTATGGTGACTAAGCCGGCCAGCGTGCCGTACTCATCAATAACCAGTGCCATATGGTTACGGTCTTCGCGAAACTGTCTCAGCAATATATTCAGCCGTTTGCTCTCGGGAACAAACACTGCTGGGCGCAATAAGTCGTTGATATAGTGCTGGCTATTGCCGCCATTATCTTTACTGTCCTGGCCGCTATTGTTGTTATCACGACTATTTGCTTCGGTGTTTTGTGAAGGCTGTAGTGCATCTTTTTCAAAAATTAGTGGCAACAGATCCTTAGCCAGCAGTATGCCCAAAACCTCGTCGATATTTTCGCCAATCACCGGATAGCGTGAGTGTGCGGATTCGATAATTTTTTGCAGGTTTTCTTCAAGTGTGTCGCCGGCTTTTAAAAATGTCATTTGTGTGCGCGGAACCATAATATCGCGCGCGTGCATTTCAGAAACTTCCAATGCACCTTCAATAATGCGCTTGGCGTCATTATCGATCACTTCGTTTTCACTTGCGGCGTCGACAATGGCCACCATGTCTTCGGTGGTTTTTGGTGAAGAGCGAAGCGCATGTTTTAATCGCTGAAATAACGCTGGCTTTTCCTCTTCCTTTTCGCCCAGTTTATCGGTGCTGCTATTCATTATGTGTATCCGTCATTAGTGTGCTTTCGTTCGCGCGATAGGGGTTGTTAAACCCCAGCTTGGCCATCAGTTCAATTTCTTTCGCTTCCATGGTCTGCGCCTGTTGCTCATCAATGTGATCAAAGTCTTGCAAGTGCAGCATGCCGTGTATTGCCATATGTGCCCAGTGTGCAGTCAGTGTTTTGTTTTGCTGAGCCGCTTCTAATGCAATAACCGGTGCACAAATAATAATATCGCCCAAATGTTTAACGCCATCGATTGCGGCGAGATTGGCAGCGAATGAAAGTACATTGGTGGGTTTGTCTTGTTCGCGGTAATCGCGGTTTAGGGTTTGTATCGTCGCTTCGTCTACAATGACCAGTGCGGCTTCGGCGCTGACATCACCCAGGTATGCCGTCGATAGCCACTGTGTTAACTGGGCGTTATCGGGCGAGCCATCAGCTTGCTTAAGCTGCCGTTCGATATCGACGCTTAGCATTTTTGGACTTTTGCTATCCATTTTTACTATTTCACTATCCAATTTCACTGGCGTTCGACTACCGCTTGCTTGCCTGATCGGCAGCTTGCTCATCGGCAGAATAGGCATCCACTATTCGTTTAACCAATGGGTGGCGCACCACATCGCTGGAATCAAAATGGGTAAAGGTAATGCCATCGACTTCTTTTAGCACCTGTTCAACATGAATGAGGCCAGAGTCTTTGCGATGCGGTAAATCAATTTGGGTGTCGTCACCGGTAACCACTGCGGTTGAGTTAAACCCGATACGGGTTAAGAACATTTTCATTTGCTCGCGCGTGGTATTTTGGCTTTCGTCTAGAATAATAAAGCTGTTATTTAATGTGCGGCCACGCATGAAAGCCAGTGGTGCAACCTCGATGGTGTTTCGCTCAATCAGTTTGCTGACCTGGTCAACGCCAAGCATCTCATAAAGCGCGTCGTACAGCGGCCGCAAATAGGGGTCGATTTTTTGCGCCAGGTCGCCGGGTAAAAAGCCCAGCTTTTCGCCGGCTTCAACCGCGGGTCGAACTAATAGAATGCGGTCGACGCGGTTTTGTTCCAGCGCCTCAACGGCACAGGCAACTGCTAGCCAGGTTTTACCTGTGCCTGCGGGTCCAATTCCAAAATTGATATCGTTATTTCGAATGGCCGCAAGGTAGCGGTTTTGGTTGTTACCGCGTGGGTTAATCAGCTTGCGGCGGGTTTGTATACTGTTGCTATTAAGCTGGCTTTTGTCATCGTCGTGGCGGCGATGCGGGGTGTCGTCGTTAATCGCGTCGCTGTCTTGTTCCAGGTTCATAAGTTGGGTGATTCCCGCTTCCTGTAAATGCAAATGAATATCTTCGGGCGTAATTTCGTGATTGCTGACGGTTTGTTGATATAGCTTGTCGACCACTAGCGATGCCATAGTGGCTTGGTTGCCAATGCCATCAAATTGAAAGCGATTACCGCGATTTTTTATTTTTACCCCGAGTCGCTTTTCGATTTGGCGCAGGTGTTCGTCAAACTGGCCACATAGCTTGGCAAGTCTGCGCGTATCGTTAGGCTCAAGGGTTAGGTGTGCTGAAAGAATCGGGCTGTTCAAAGTAGGGTGTGGGTTCGCATCTCAGTATTGGCGTTTAGCATAACCATATATGCAGGGCGCTGCAAAGGGTGTTTTTAGGCTTGGCCGATTAATCGTTGAGCTGTTGCATCTGGTATTGCTGGTGTATCGATTCGGCAAAGCGGGTGACTTCGGTCAATACTAACTCACTGCGTATTGAGCGAAACATATTGTAGGCGTGCTGGGCGCCAGGTATTTCTGCATAAATCACTTTATTTTCAGATACTTGGCATAATTTTTCGGCCAGCAGGCGAGATTCGCGCACATCTACCAGCGAGTCGTGGGTGCCATGAATTAGCAGGCAGTCGGGAATGCTGGCCGGCTCGTTATGCTCGCTGGCCTGCGCAATCGCCGAGGCAGACTTAAACAGCGGTAGCTGGGCCGGGTCTTGTAAATCGGCGCCAATCACCTGCTCGGCCCACATTTCGCCAGATTCATCATTGTGCGAGGTGCCATAGAGATTGCAAAAATCCATAACCCCATAAAAGCAAATCGCGCCCTGTATGCGGCTGTCAAGCTCGGGGTGTTCAGCTTGGAATTCGGGCTGGTTGGCGGTGAGCGCCATTAAGGCCGATAATTGCCCGCCAGCGGAGTCCCCTGCCGTCATTACAAAGTCGGGGTTGCCGCCGTACAGTTCAATATTCTCTTTAATCCACTGCAGCGCTGATTTGCAATCGATAATATGGGCCGGCCATTGGTTGCGCGGGCTGAGCCGGTAATCGATAGCAACGCAAATCCACCCTCTGCTGGCCAGTTCATTGAGCAGTGGCAAACCCTGACCCAAACGGGTGCCGCCGTATTCCAGCAGGCCGCCGCCATGAATATACAACAATACCGGTGCCTGATTGATCGAGTGCAAATCCTTGCGGTGGTAGATATCCAGCGCTTGTGGCTGTTGGTCAACGGTTTTATACACTATGCCTTTTTGGCAGGCGACGTTATCGAGGCGAATCGAAAACGGTTTACGCACGCGCTGCCAAAACGGCTTTGTCCTGCCTGGGTTGGCTATTACCACCGGGCGGAGCTCGATGTTTAACTTGCCATTGGCTGCGTAGCTTGCGATGCCAGCGCTATCTAATGCGGTGCGCAGCGGTGTTGCGCTGCGGGCAGAGTCGATAATATAAATCAACTGTGCGCACCATGATATTAGCGTTAGAAGCAGCATTGATTGGGTCCAAAAGCCGTCGACCACGCCGGCCATTAAAAACAGGCCAACGCTAATGATTTGCAATGGCAGCAAAAAGATCGCTAGTTCGCCAAATAAAACGCCAAACACAAAGCTGGCAAGGCCCAGCTTGGCGTTTGTGCCCCTGGGATAGTAAAGGTTGGCCGTGCAGAGGATACCGAACAGACTGGCGAGCATATAAAAGGTAGTCATGGTGTAGCCTTAAGCGATTAATCGCTGATGTTCGGGGCGATTGATATTGTTGTTTTAATTTAGACGCGGTTTTGTGCGGTGTTTACCGCGCATTTTTACGCTGTACGTACGATTACTCTGAGTCGTTGGAATGCCCGCGGGGTGACAGGGACTTTGACAGGTTGAGTTGGGTAACATTTTCGCCTTTAAAGTCGCTGATTTTTGACACGCCTTCCTTTTCGACTTCGTCGATACGCACCAGCGAGTGGATGGGGATATAGCTCCGCGCGACTGATGCAAACTCATTTTTCAGTTTTTCTTCACTGGGGTCAACAATCATTTGCGAGCGTTCGCCAAAGACAAATTCTTCGATTTCGATAAAGCCGTACATATCGCTTTGATAGACGTGTTTGGCGAACACCTCGTACACGTGATTTTGGTTATGAAAAATTACTTTGTATATCGGGTCGGCCATAATGCTTAAGGATTCCTGACTATCATTTTTTTTGCAACTGCTTATCGCAAGTTGTTGTTTTGAAATGGGTTTAAAATATGCTTTTGCGCAAAGCTCCTCGGCGCGTTTAGATAAGGGCGATTTTATCGATTTCAATGCCCTCAGGTAATAAACTTTGGGCCAATAAAACCTAGGTAAGCACAGCCGTCGTGCGCATCATAGCATGGTCGGCATCGAGAGGCGTTTTGGTGGCTTTGCTGGTATACTCCGCCTCCTTTTTTCGACAGTGCTCTCTTGCTTTGTATCTAGTTTTAGAGCCCGTTATTTAGCTCCCATTATTCAGAGTCGATTTAAACAAGTACTGATCATGACGGAAAAACCCACTAAAAAGCTGTTTATTCAAACGCACGGTTGCCAGATGAATGAATACGATTCTTCGCGAATGGCAGATCTGTTGAATGAAAGTCACCAATTGGTGCCTACAGACAATGCTGAAGAAGCCGACGTGCTGTTATTAAATACCTGTTCTATAAGGGAAAAAGCGCAAGAGAAGGTATTTCATCAGCTGGGTCGTTGGCGTGCGTTAAAGGAGCAGAACCCCGATTTGGTGATTGGTGTGGGTGGTTGTGTTGCTAGCCAGGAGGGTGAGGCGATTGCCCAGCGTGCGCCCTATGTCGATTTGATTTTTGGCCCACAGACCTTGCATCGCTTGCCGGAGATGATGGATGCCAAAAAGCCCAAGGGGCCGGTGGTTGTTGATGTTTCGTTTCCTGAAATTGAGAAGTTCGATCGACTGCCCGAGCCCAGTGTTGAAGGGCCTAGTGCTTTTGTATCGGTCATGGAGGGGTGCAGCAAGTACTGTACGTTTTGCGTGGTGCCTTATACCCGTGGTGAGGAGGTCAGTCGGCCGTTTGATGATGTGTTGGCTGAAGTAGCCCAGTTGGCTGGTAAAGGTGTTCGTGAGATTAATTTGTTGGGTCAGAACGTCAATGGGTATCGTGGGTTAAACCATTTAGGTGAGGTCATTGATTTTGCCGAGTTGGTCACTTATGTCGCGGCGGTAGACGGTATTGATCGATTGCGTTACACCACCTCGCATCCCTTGGAGTTTAGTGATGCGTTGATTGATGCTTATGCAGAGGTGCCTGAGTTGGTGGATCATTTGCATTTGCCGGTGCAAAGCGGGTCGGATCGGATTTTGGCGGCCATGAAGCGCAACCATACGATATTGGAATACAAGTCGAAAATTCGCAGGTTGCGAAAAATTCGGCCGAACATCTCGATGTCATCGGATTTTATTGTGGGGTTTCCTGGTGAGAGTGATCAGGACTTTGAGGATACGATGAATCTCATTCGTGAGGTTAATTATGATTTGTCGTTTAGTTTTATTTACAGTGCCAGGCCTGGCACGCCGGCGGCGGATTTGGTTGATGATACGCCGATGGAAGTTAAGAAGCAGCGGTTGAAAATTTTGCAGGACAGGATTAACCAGCAGGCGCAGAAGATTTCGCGGGATATGGTTGGGACGACGCAGCGGTTGTTGATTGCAGGGCCGTCGAGGAAGGATCCTTCGGAGATTCAGGGTAGGACGGAGAATAATCGGGTGGTGAATTTGAAGGGAGATTTGAGGTTGGTTGGGGAGTTTGTTGATGCGGAGATTGTGGAGGCGTATCCGAATTCGTTGAGAGGAGTTTTGGTTTAGTTTTTTTGTTTTTTGGTTGGTAGGGAAAGATACGATTTACTATTTTTCTGGATTGCTTACAGGGTTTATTGCACGGCATGCCCTGCTGGGCAGTCACTTTTCTTTGCTTGTGCAAAGAAAAGTAACCAAAAGAAAGCACATAAACGACCCGACGTTTAATC